>NZ_JACJSC010000001.1:0-333101 GCF_014697575.1 Planktothrix sp. FACHB-1365
GTTAAAGAGGTTTCTGTGGATATGTGGGGAGGATTTAAAAAAGTGATTCGGGAAGTTTTTCCTAATGCTTTAATTGTCATTGACCGATTTCATGTGATGAAGTTAGTCAACAGTTCTCTGAATCAACCCAAACTCTTAAACACCATCTTCCCGATATTTGCCATTATTTTATTAATCGAACAACCAGTGGAGTTATGGAGGGATTAAACAACCGGATCAAATTAATTCTTCGTCAAAGCTATGGCTTCAAAAATTTTGAGATGATGCGCCAAAAGCTACTAGCTTGTCTTTTTATATAAGCCTTACTTATAACCATAAGTATAGGAGAGCCAAAACTGAGAGGAGAAACATTCAGACAATTTGCTTTTAGCCTGAACGCTTCTCCTCTAATCTTTGACCGTAACCCTAAAATTCTATAAAAGTGAGGATTCTTACCCTTTAGGGATAGGCCAAAATTTAAAATTTACAAAAGAAACAGAAGTTGTTTTTAAATTTTAAAAAGTTTTTATTTGAAAAAAATTAAGCACCAATTGCTTCTTCAACACCGGGTAAACGTTGGGCGGAATAACCTACACCACGCACGGTTAAAATATATTCAGGATTGCGTTGATCTTCTTCAATTTTTGCCCGTAAACGAGCAACATGAACATCTACAACCCGCATATCCGCAATTCGTCGAGGGGTATATCCCCATAATTCTTTGAGAATTTCAGAGCGAGAAACAGCTTGTCCAGATCGCTTAACTAACAACTCCAACAAATTGAATTCAATATAGGTTAACGGAACCACTTTCTCGCCTTTATACACTCGCCGTTTGACCGTATCAATTCGCACCGCTTCAATTTGAATGACTTCCGGGCTTAGGCTATGGGATAAATGGGTATCTTTAAAGCGTCGTAAAATGGCATGAATTCGAGCTTCTAATTCTTTAGGAGAAAAGGGTTTTGTTAAATAATCATCAGCCCCTAATTCTAAACCTGTAATCCGATCTGCAACGTCCCCTAAAGCGGTTAACATAATAATCGGAACATCAGATTTAGTGCGAAGTTCTTGACACACCCCATAACCATTGAGTTTAGGCATCATTACATCCAAAACTAACAGGTCAGGACTTTCTCGTTCAAACATTTCCAGCGCTTCTAAACCATCGCCTGCGACTACCACATTGTAGCCAACCATCGAAAGACGAGTTTTTAAGATGCGCCGAATCGCGGATTCATCATCAGCAACCAGGATTTTTTCACCGTTGCGTTTTTCATCAAGTTGGGGTTGTACACTCATATCTGCTTTTATGATGGATGGATCGGCTATCGATTTAGCAATACCAAAGCAAATCATATCCATGTCGCAAGTTCTCAGGACTGCTTCTCCCCACAAATCCCGATAACTGACACAGCGATATGATGGGACAGAAACTCACTCGCTTTTGGGGTGGGTGATTCAGTCTAATGCTTAAGATTGCTGTCTATTATGATAACATACGTTTTCAATTTGTTATCAAACTTAACAATTTCCGGGATGAAGGTCACATTCAGTTACACAACTTAATATTTTTTAAACAAAAAACGGTGTTAACGGATACTTTAACAATTAATATAGGGGAAATGATAAGCTTTAACAAGAGGCTTATAAAATCAAATTCGTTAATAAAATTGATTGTCCAAAGGTAGTTTAGTAAAAACAATGCCGAATCCATTTCTAGGAGTCAGGATTCCTCCTGAACTGAATGAAGCACTTATGGCAAGAGTAGAAACAACCGGACAATCTAAGTCGGATATTGTGATTCAGGCTTTAAGTGCTTACCTGGGAATAGCCACGCAGCACCAAAAGCTTGAAAATATGGAGACACGACTGTCTACATTAGAACTGAAGTTAGAACAACTGACTCATCGAATTGAGAACTAGGAATTCAGGGAATACGGGAAACGGGAATTAAATTTTAAATAACACGTTTAAAGCTAACAATTTATGGCTAAATTTAAGTTACGCCGATCTCAAAATGTTTCGGGGAATTTTTACGTTGATGAGACTTGTATTGATTGTGATACTTGTCGCTGGATGGCTCCCGAAGTGTTTAACCGTGAAAATGAACAATCAGCCGTTTATCATCAACCAACCACTCAAATAGAACAAGAACACGCTTTACAAGCATTATTATCTTGTCCGACCGCTTCTATTGGCAGTGTTGAAAAGCCTTCAGAAATTGTCAAGATTCAACAAATGTTTCCGCTTCTAATAGAAGACAATGTTTATCATTGTGGATATCATTCTCAAGCGTCTTTTGCAGCAACCAGTTATTTTATTCAATATCCCCAAGGCAATATTTTAGTGGATTCTCCTCGATTTACACCGGCTTTAGTTAAACGATTAGAAGCATTAGGGGGAGTACGTTGGATGTATTTAACCCATCAAGATGATGTAGCTGATCATCAGAAATTTCATGATCATTTTGGATGCGATCGCATTTTACATCAAGATGAAATTCAGGAAGGAACAAAAGATGTAGAAGTTAAATTAATTGGAACAGATAACATTCAATTAAGCGATGATTTGCTGATCATTCCTGTTCCAGGTCATACCAAAGGACACACCGTTTTACTATATCAAAATAAATTTTTATTTACTGGAGATCATTTAGCTTGGTCAAACCCTCTGCAACAGTTATACGCCTTTCCAGACTATTGTTGGTATTCCTGGACAAGCTTAATCAATTCGATGCAAAAATTACTAAATTATTCCTTTGAGTGGGTGCTTCCGGGTCATGGACGGCGCTATCATACGGATGCAGTTACGATGCAGCAACAACTCCAAATTTGTATAAGCTGGATGGAGACACAAAATGCTAGAAAATCGTGAAGGTCAACAAGTTTCCAAGGTAACATTTAGAACTCGCAAAGATAATCAATGAGTTGATGTTAAAGCGAAATATTTTGCAGTATCTTGATGAACCTTTAAGTTAAGGTTGTTCTTTAATCTCTCCTCTTTTTTTACAAAGGTTAGGGGAGATTCTCGGTAGTGCTGATCCTGAAAGTTATATGAAATCTTTAAATGTTTGCTACACATCTCCCCCCTTTTTAAGGGGGGTTGGGGGGGATCATCTGTAGCGTTCATCATGGGATTTCATATTATTTGATTATTACTTGATGCTTAAATTCTAAACCTATGACATCAACAAAACCAAAAAATTCTCATCTTGAAAAAATAGCAGTTGTCCGAAAAATGCGACAATTAAGTAATATTTTAGATAATGCAATTCGGGTTCCAGGTACATCCATTGGAATTGGAATTGATCCAATTTTAGGGTTAATTCCAGGAGGAGGGGATATATTAGGAGGAATTCTTTCGATTTATATTGTATTTCAAGCTTTTAAATTAGGTGTACCCCGTGAAACCTTAACCCGAATGGTGTCTAATATTGCTTTAGAAACCATTACGGGGACTGTTCCCGTATTTGGAGATATATTTGATGTAGCTTGGAAATCTAATGTTAAAAATGTGGAAATATTAGAAGCTCATCTTAATTCTCCAGTAGAAGGAAAAAAAGCAGATCAGTGGTTTATTATTTTACTATTAGGCGGATTATTATTATTAATTATATTAATATCTGCCCTAGGTATTTTTGTTTTAACCTTAATTTGGCAGGCATTAATACCCTATTTTAATTCCTGAATAATTTTAAAATGGTGGTTTAAGTTTCGCTAGGAAGTACCCAACAAGCGACTTGATGATGAGGTTCAATCTGTTCTAAGGGGGGATTTTCTTGAAAACAATGTTCAATGGCAAATTGACATCGAGGCGCAAAAGGACATCCTGGGGGATAATCAATTAAATTGGGGGGAGTTCCTTCAATGGTTGATAATGATTCTTGACGAATTTGATCCAGTCGTGGTAAACTTTTTAATAACCCAATCGTATAAGGATGACGTGGGGTTTTATAAAGTTGATGCACCGTTGCTTGTTCAACAATTTGCCCTGCATACATGACTAAAATTCGATCAGCTAATCCCGCTAATAAAGCTAAATCATGGGTAATCCAAATCACAGACATTCCCTGTTGATTTCGCAGTTGTTTAACTAATTCTACAACCTGCGCTTGCACCGTTACATCTAATGCCGTTGTCGGTTCATCTGCAATTAATAATTGCGGTTGACACCCTAATGCCATGGCAATCATAACCCGTTGACGCATTCCCCCAGAAAATTCATGGGGATAGTTTTTTAACCGTCGTTCTGGACTGGGAATTCCGACTTGCTGCAACAGTTGAATGGCGCGATTTTGAGCTTGTTCTGAAGTGAATTTGAGATGAAGTTGTAGCGCTTCTGTCAGTTGTTTTCCAATGGTTAAAACCGGGTTAAGGGAAGTCATTGGGTCTTGAAAAATCATGGCAATATCACGACCCCGGATTTTTTGTAACTGTTGAGCATTTAGTTGGAGTAAATTTTTCCCTTGAAAGCAGATTTCACCCTCGGTAATTTTTCCAGGGGGTGATGGAATTAACCTTAAAATTGATAACACACTCATACTTTTCCCTGACCCCGACTCCCCAACAATTCCCAGGGTTTCACCGGGATAAACTTGATAGGAAATTCCTTTGACCGCCTGAACAATGCCATCCAGGGTAACAAACTGAATGGCTAAATTTTTAACCTCTAATAAGGGCATCATAATGTTAACATTAAATCAGAATTGCCGAAGAGTAGAGACAGAATTAACAATATCTCTACTCACTTTCTAAAAATAACTTCAATTTAGGCGTTTTTTAGAGCAAATTTTACACAGGAAAATTTATTTAACGACTCGTAACCGTTGTGTTACTAATGTGACTCCTCCTTGACGCATCAAAATGGCAGAAACCCAATTATCTCCTGATGTATTCGGGGCTTGACCGACTTTGAAAATCCCTCCAGAAGGCAAAAATTCTAGCTGTAAAAGTCCCTCTTGAGTATAAGCTTTTGCCGTTACGGGTTCTGTGATAGCAGTTCCAATCAGAATTTCTTCATTTAAAGGTTCTTGAACAATGGCATCCACCGCATATTCCTGACCGATTTTGACTTCCTGCGGTACATTAAAAACTACCGTTGGGGGTTGGTTTCCGAGTGTTAATTTATTTTTTTCCGCTAGAATTTCCTGTTGTACAATTTTTCCGTCTTCAATCTGTTGTTGAGAGGTCAGGGTTGAAGTTAAGGTAAATTCTCGATTATTAATCGTTTTAGTTCCCGTAATTTCTGTTACCGTTGTCGTGGTTAAAACTCCCCCATTTTGTTGCCAAGATTGCAATTGGGTGCGATAATTCAAACGAGAATATTTATTCCAAAAATCTTTGAGAACTTGTTTGAGCGTTTGATGATTTAAGCCATCGGAATTGGTAAAATTAGAACTATAAAAACCCATCACAGCTTCTACATCCTGACGATTAGCCGCATCATCAATTTGAGTTAAAAGATTGGTCACGTTAGCGGGTGCTGTTTCTGGGGTTTCGGCATTAACGGGCTGAGAAATTGCTGTACCCGTTCCCCAAATTACCAATCCTAGAAGCACAGAAAATAACGGTGTTGGCAATATAGGGCGCGTCTGTACACAAGACCCATTCTGAAAAAATTGCCGTTGAACGATTGCGAAAAGTGTCATAAGAATATTAAAGAGGGGAGATGGGAAACAAGGGTGTCTATGCTTTACGGCAGGCTACGCCAACAGACCTGAACGTAAATACGATTTTGTACAAATTTTATGGTAACTTAAAAATTCATAACACTAAATTGAACGCCTAGTAGGGGAGAAAACTTGAGTCAAACACCCATTCGCTTACTGATTGCTGCTAGTGGTACAGGGGGACATTTATTTCCGGCGATCGCCACTGCCGAAAACCTGTCAGATTTTGAGATAGAATGGTTGGGTGTACCTGATCGCTTAGAACGGGAATTAGTTCCCCCCGAATATCCCCTGCATACGATTTCCGTTGAAGGTTTCCAACAACGCTTCGGTTTCGGAACCCTAAAAATTTTAGCAAAATTCGCCCTTTCCCTCGTGCAAGTCACCTCTCTCCTCAAAACAGGGAATTTCCGAGGAGTATTTACCACGGGCGGGTATATTGCGGCACCGGCTATTATCGCGGCTCGTTTCCTGGGCCTACCTGTGATTTTACATGAGTCTAACGCCTTACCGGGTAAGGTGACTCGGAATTTTGGCCCTTGGTGTAATACCGTCGCTTTGGGGTTTGCGGCGGCTGTTCCTTACCTGACTAATGCTAAGACCGTTGTGGTCGGAACTCCCGTGCGTTCGGCTTTTATGCAAGCGTCTGAACCCTTGTCTTTTTTCCTCCCCGATGACGTTCCCGTTATTGTGGTGGTGGGAGGAAGTCAAGGTGCGGTGAGTGTGAATAACTTGGTGCGACAGGCGGCTCCTAGTTGGTTCGAAGCCGGGGCTTGGGTGGTACATTTAACCGGAGACAATGACCCGGATGTTGAAGCGTTAAACCATCCTCAGTATATTAAAAGGCCTTTCTACGATAATATGGCAGCCCTCTTAAAACGGGCAAATTTAGCCGTGAGTCGGGCAGGTTCAGGAACCTTAACCGAATTAGCCATTACCCACACTCCTTCGATTTTAATTCCCTATCCCTTTGCGGCTGAAGATCATCAAACCTATAACGCCAATGTTTTTGCTGAAGCGGGTGCGTCCTTCGTCTTTCAACAAAAGGATTTAACCGCGGACTTGCTGGCAAGTAAAGTTTTGTATCTGCTACAATCACCCCAACAGTTAAAACAAATGGCGAAAGCCACAGCAGCCGTCGCCGTTACCAACAGCGCCCAACAGTTAGGGAATTTAATCCGAAATTTAATAATTTAAGTGGGTCTGTATCAACACATACCGTTTTTCTCAGTGATTTCCGTCACACGGGGATCACTGCAATATCACATCCAACCGGGATTCTACTCATACCGTTATGCCCGATAATAAGAGATAGTACAGAACATAGAGTTTTCTGAGGGTGTGGGTATGAAATTCGCAGCAGTAACCACCACAGTAGTGATGATGATTTTGGGTTTAACTGTTCCCGCTCAAGCTGAGAACCCCGCCCATCTCAAGCAGCTATTGGAAACGAAAAACTGCCCTGGATGTGATCTCAGTGGGGCTCAATTAGTTGGTGTGAATCTTCAGGGTGCTAACCTCCGAGATGCCAACTTAAATGGTGCTAACTTACAAGGTGCTAATCTCAACGAAGTTAATTTTAATCGAGCAGGATTAACCGAAGCGAATTTAGAAAGTGCTAGTCTAATTGCTGCTAAATTACATGGCGCTAATTTAGAACGTGCTAATTTGAGCCATTCTAATTTGAGTTTAGCTGGTTTAGTGATTGCCAGTTTAAATAATGCTAATTTAAGTCATGCTAATTTAATTGGGGCAAATTTAGAGAGTGCAGATTTAACAGGTGCTAACCTAAGAAATGCTCAACAATCCGTTGCAACTTTAGGTGAAGTGAAGTTACAAGAAGGCAGTTTATATGGATTTGATATCAGTGGTGTGAATTTACGCGATGCTAATTTAACAGGGGCTAATCTCACAGGTGCTAATTTAACTGCTTCAGATTTAGCCGGAGCTACCTTAGAAAATACCACCATGATTAATGCAAATCTCATGAATATTCGTCGGTAATCATAACATCAATTTTTTTTCACCGTCCTTAACTTGAGTTGGGGATGGTGTTTTTGTTTCGGGATAGCTCTAGGATACTTAAGTTGCAATTCTTGTATCATTATTTCTTTAGTTGTTATTAAGCACAATGTGGAACAGGCATCTTGCCTGTTGTACACCTCACCACGATAATAACCGCTATAGGAGTTATTAAGAGCGATCGATCGCACTTAATTTTGTTTTCAATTCCTCAATATCTCAAATAATTAAGTTGTTTATTTAGACAATAAAGTTTGTAAACTGATATTAAATACCTCCTTATCTGAGGCTTTAAAACATTTAACTTTAATTTTATCTTCCTTTCTTAAAATTGTTTTATAAGTTAATATTTCTGATTTATCAGAATTTTGTAAAATAGAATATAACGTCTTTTTATCCTTATTATTATCAGCACTACTATTAAATTTATTATCTTTATCTTTATAAAATAAAATTCCCTGAAAATCTATGTATATTGTTGCTTTATTATAATTTTGAATAGGATTTAAGTGATTATTGAGAACAAGTAACATATATAATCTAGTCATAGCACAACAAAATTTTTCTTCAATTTCCTCTGATTTGTTCTTATCTACAAAAGATTTTAACTCAATCAACAAAATATTTAATTTATAACTACTTTCATACTTTTGTAAAACTAAAATAGCACATTCAGGAGTTTTACTGCTAGTAGAAATACCAGTGAAATCTTTTTCTAAATCAATTTTCCAAATTCTTGTAACTTTTGATTCCTTATCATCATGATCATGAAGTTCATTAATAAATACTTTTTTCAATTTTGAATTATCATTATTTTCCTTGATTTCAATATGTTCATCATCAGTAACAGGAATTTCAACTATAAATTCTTCCTGCTTTAAAGCTTTATGTAATTCATCCCTAAGAGAAAGATAATCTTGATTATCAGGATTATTTAAAGAATATTTTTTCCTATTTTTCGGTTTGTTACTCTTACTCATCTTCAGACTCATCCTCCTGACGGTAAATATAATCAGTCAGAATACGCAGAGATTTATCTAAATTATTTTCAACTTCTCTAAAATTTCTAAAATAAATGCTATAATCACCACTTTCATAATCAATAATTTTATCACCAGTAAAAAAGTAAACTCCTACATTCTCTTTAGCGATTGAAACATCAGGATCAACATATTTTAATTGATGTTCCTCAATAATATTTTCTACATTAATTTGATATTCATTTTTTAAAACATCTAAATAAATATAATTATTAATCGCATTAGCTAAAATGGGACTGTGAGTCGTTATTAAGACTTTATTATTTTTTGCACTAACAAATTGTAACAATATGTTTAATAAATTAATTTGATTTTCAGGATGTAAATTTTCTTCTGGTTCATCCATTATCAAAAAATTATTATGTTCCGCTACCCAATATTTAAGATATAAATATAAAGGGGTTAATTGGTTAACAGAAGAAGAAGCTAAATACATCGGTAAACTATTACCATTAACATCTAATTTAAAATAAAATTCTATAGGTGCAATTCCTTCTTGACTCAGAGGTGTTATTTCACCACCCATAATTTCTTGTAGTTTTTGAACAATGTTTAGATAAAACTCTTGATTTCTTATTTCTTGATGATCATTGAAAGAATATAGGCTTTTAATAATCTGATTCATTGGTTCTGTATAAGGTCTTTTCCCAATATTCAATTCTTGAAGTTCTGATAATTCAATTCTTCCTTCATTGTTTGTCATCATTTCCCTTAAAGTCTGTAACTTCTTAACAAGTTTTTCATATTCTTCTCTTTCAATTTTATAAATATAACTATAAAATATAGGGAAAAAGCTACGACTAGCAGGTAAGAAGAAAGTTTTATGATGATGTCTTAGTAACATTCTAATTATACTGATAATTAAAAACCTTTTCTTTCGTTGAATTAAATTTTCAGGAGAAATATTTCTCGATACAGAATCCAAAAAGTCTTCAGATAACTCTTGCTGGTTATCCACAATTTGAAATAATAAAGATTCTTCTTGTTTATTAATTGTCAAGTAATTAATAATGTCACTTCCACTTGTTGGAATATTATCAACTGCTTGTAATCTTGTTTTTTTTACCTCGGATATTTCATAAATAAACTCAATAATTATCCTTAAACGTCTTGACTCTTTTCCAATATTGAAAGTATATGTATGTGTTTTGAGATGTTGTTCTATAAAAGAACTATAACTTTTAATGATTTTACAAATTAATTTAGGATGGACTTCAACTTCATTAGCATTTTCAATAACATTATCTTGAATAAGATCTAAATTATCTTCAGCAAATTTTTCAATTACATCCTGATTAAAAATTGTCCATAATAATTGAGCGACATAACTTTTTCCACTGTTGTTACGTCCAACAAAAACAAAGAAATCTTTTGCTAAATCAATCTCTTGAGTATTATTTTTTATTGCCCCTAAATTTTTAATAATTAACTTCATATCAATTAACCTTTAAATTAGCTTTGCCTTAGATATAGAGTAACTGAAGGGGATGAGTTATGGCGACCCACCCCAATAATTATACTACTTCATTGTCCATTGTCGCAAGATCAATAGCTAAAGTATAGTAGGCAGTAGGAAAATGATTAAGCTGCGTAGCAGCTTGATTGTATAATAAAAGATTAAGTATTTTTAGGAATATAACCCCCAATGCCCGCCAAAAATCATCTGTCTAAAGAGCAAAAAAGAAAATTACTTAAAGAAATGAATGAAAATGCTCAAATTAGAGAAAGAATATTAATTTTATTATTAATGAATGAGGGAAAAACGTATCAAGAGATAGCGAAATTTTTAGAAATTTCCTATCCGACAGTAGCGTACTGGGCCGTTCATGGTGATCCAGATAAAATGGAGAGTTTTATAGATGGAAGAAGCCATATTTAGAGCAAGCAACAGGAATTAAGTTGAGTGGCTCTCAAGTCAGGAGAATATTACAAAGAAAAAAGTACGTTTACCTCTGGGCAAAGTACAGCTTAGAGTCCAAATAAAATCCGGTGCAGAGGAAAGCATTTAAAGAGAAAATGTTAGAGTATTTAAAGATAGCAGAAGAATCACCAGAACGGTTGCAGGTATGGTTTTGGGATGAAGTTGGATTTAGTTTAAGAGTAATAAGGAGAAAAACCTGGGGAAAAAAGGGAAGCCGGAAAAAAGTAACAGGAGAAAGAAGAAAAGGAAGAGTAAATCTAATGGGAGGGTTAAGATATACAGATAAAAAAAGAATAAATTTCGTGATTAATAAAGGAGAATCAGAAACCTTTTATCAACAAATCAAGGCTTTCCATAATTGCATTATTAAAGAATGGGTAGAGTCAGGGAAATCAGCCGAAGACTTTTTAGAATCTGGGTCTAAATTAGTAATAATTTTAGACAATGCCAGTTTTCATAAAAAGAAAGAAATTTTAGAAAAAATAGAAACAGAAATGCCCAATATTAGGTTAGAGTTTTTACCGCCTTACAGCCCTGATTTTAATTTAATTGAACGGGTTTGGCATTCAGCCAAAGAATATATAGCTCATCGACTATTTGAATCAGTTAAGCAGTTAGAAGAGTTGTTACATAAATTATTAAATGAAGGAGAGCTAATCATTATATGTCCCACGTAAAATTAAAAATAAGGGCAATGCCGTTTATTAAATCAAGCTGCGTAGCAGCTTAGTATTGACAGCTACCCAAGTCACTGAGGAGCCGGATGAGGGGAAACTCTCACGTCCGGTTTTGTAGGCGAGGCAGGTAGGCGACTACCTGACCTTAGCCAGCGGCGGATGTCAAAAATAATGCTCGATAAACAGGTTCACCTTTTTCTAAAGTAGACTGTTCTCGTTCTGTGGGAACTGGAAGCGGATTTTCTGCTAACCAATCATTTTGGGTACGATGAAACGCCCCATTTTCTGAAAAGCGATCGCACATTTCTATCGCCACTTCCTTAACATCCGACTGTACAAAAACTTCTCCTCCTTCTCCTAAATAACGAGCTAAATTTTCTACTAATTGCGGTTGAACCACTCGTCGTTTTTGATGCCGTTTTTTAAACCAAGGATCAGGAAATTGAATACTCACCCGTTTTAAAAGTCCGGGGGGTAAGGATTCTAAAATCGGTTGAATTGAAGTATTAGCATTGCAAAATAAATAATGTAAATTCGTTAATTCTTGTTGATCTCGCCAAGTATTTGCTTCATTAACTAAGGGTTCTCGAATTTCTAATCCTAAAAAATTCCAATTCGATTCTAATTGAGCTAATTCCCATAAAAATAGACCTCTCCCGCAACCAATATCTAAATGAAGTGGTTGATGCAAATTCTTATAAATCTTAGACCAGTCAGGAACAATAACAGGAGCTTGATATTTTTGACTGAGAGGATTAACGTGCTGACGAACTCGGACGCGAACCATAAATTAATCACAAAAAATAAACACTATAATTTAATTGAACTGAGAGTACAATAATTCTTGATGGACGGTTGCCCGATCTACAAAAAATTCAATTTTTCCCTTCGATAAAGGTTCATCATTGGCATAACAATCAATCCAGGTTTTACTGATGAGATTCGGATCATCGGGAAGTTGATCAATTTCCCATCCGGGTAATTCTAATTCTTCCATTAATCGGCTTACTTTGGGATCATAACTCAGCGCAAAACATTTACATTCTTGGGTTGCTGCCATAATTAAACTATGAAATCGCATCCCAATCAAAAACTCAACCCCTCGAAAAACTCCTTTTAATTGTCGCGGATCTTCTAAGATTAAAACCTGACTATTTTCGGGAAGGGCTTGATGTAGAAGTTGGGCGATCACTAAATCTTGAATCGGTTGAAATGGAATTAATAAAATAAACGTTTGAGTTGCTTTTTGAAACGAGACTAACGCCCGAATTATTAATGATAACCGTTCCGGTGTCAATTGGGGATCAGGTCGCAACGTCAACGCCACTCTAGGGGCGGGTAAATCCCACAACCGGGCTACAGGTTGAGCATCCAAAGCCCAAACGGGGTCAGGGGCGAGGGTAAAGGGAATATTCCAGTTAGACAATAACCTTGCAGAACCCGTATCCCGCACGCTAACGACATTACAGCCGGAAAAGGTTTTTTTTGCCAACCACTGGGAAACAGAACGGTTCAAGGGGCCAATACCCTGCGCCCAAGCCATCGTTTTGAGTCCCATCTGTTGCGCCAATCCCATCAATCCCCCATAATAAAAAGGACTGATGGCACTGGTGACATCTTGCATGAGGCTGCCTCCGCCCCAAATTAACCCATCGGCACGACGTAGAGCCTTCAGGACTTGAAAGGCATTCATGCGATCGCAGACTTCCACCTGATAATAAGCTTGGGTTTGGGTGGGATTTCCTGACAGGACAATGGGTTCAACCGTAGGCGGTAACATTTGTAACAACGACGCTAACAAGGCTTCATCCCCGCCATTGCCTTTTCCATAATATCCACAACAAATCACCCGTTGCATGGTTTCCCCTTTCGCTGGCCGATTCCCGACTCTAACCCGACATCTAACTTTATATCAGATTGCACGCCAATTAAATTAACATAAATATCGGAATAAAATCTGACTGAACTTTTCTGTTATCTCTTGTGAAATTATGCACGCTTTATCGATTCCAACTTGGATCATTCATATTTCGAGTGTAATTGAATGGATCGCCGCGATTTGGTTTATCTGGATTTATGGAGAAATCACTCAAAATCGAGCTTGGTGGGTTCTTTCCTTCGCCATGTTACCGTCTTTAGTCAGTGCCATGTGTGCCTGTACCTGGCATTATTTTGATAATCCCGCTTCTTTAGAATGGTTAGTGACCTTACAAGCGACCATGACTGTTGTGGGAAATACCACCCTCTGTGCGGCGGCGTGGTGGATTTGGCGCGATGCCAATTCTGTTAAAAATTAAAACGGATCACCTCTATTCACATTGTTCTAACCTGGGATTAATGATGTTATCAAAAGACACCTTATTTGCTGTTTCTTTATTTCCCTATCTAGGGTTTTTGTGGTTTTTAACTCGTTCGGGTCAAATGCCTCGTTTAGCATTAATTGGATTTTATGGAACCTTAGTGTTTGTTGCGGTTACAATTCCGGCGGGAATTTATGCCAAGGTGGTTTATGGGGAAGCCTTAGCTAATATTGATTGGTTACATGGCGGTGCGGAAGTTTTTTTAACCTTGGCTAATATTTTAGTGGTTTTGGGATTCCGTCAAGCGGTGATTGAAAAACAATCCTCCCAACAATAACCAATATGGGTTTTCACCAAAATAAAACTCACCCAACCGTTATTTTAATCCTCAGTGCCATCTGAAGTTTATCTTTAATTGGGGATTAAAAAACAGTTGGGTGGGCAGGTTGAGTACAACCTTAATCTCAATTTTTAAGAAGTTTATTTAATAGTTCTAAAACCAAGCTAAAGGAGGCTAACTATTATTTTAAAATTGTTTTTAACAGGTTTATTACCTATGCTTCTCTATTCTGAAAATTATGCTCCTCCTATCCTTTGTTTTCCTGCGGAAGAAAGTCAACTGATTGCAGCTACTATTATTCCTGATTTTTCCATTCCTGTTGTTCCAAAAATCACCTCTCCCCACGATTCTAAAATCGATCTTGACCAATGCAATCAAGTTCCCACAGGTGATGGAATTCCGGGGTTTCGACCCGGTGTTGATAAAAGTCAAGTGTTTCAAATGTTTGGAACTCCCACTGGAACAGAAATTGGCTATTGGCCTAATACCCAAGCTATTTTTTATCATTTAATTCCTAACCGAGTTAGTGTGGGTTTTTTATTTGATCAACAATCGGGAAAATTACGACAAACGGAAGCTGCTTTTTCTCAACAAGTTGATTTACAAACCATTTTAATTACCCTCAATAGTATGTCGGGTTGTCGCTTAAATCCTTCCCTAGAAGCCGGATTAAAAAGTGTTCATAATCGCCAAAGGCAGTCTTATTTATTTGTGATTGATTCCCTCGAAGGGATTATTGAACGAGATCAACTTGATCGAATTTATATTGGAATTTGGGAATCGGATTTACATTAGTTTGCTTTCCAGGATTACAACCGCTTAAACTCAAGCTTAAAAAGCTAAATCATCCTTAAGATTAAGCTAAATTTTTCATTCATCGACTACTCTAATATAATGAGTTCAAACGATCGGCTTTCGGAACTTGAGGCATCAACCCCAAATCCTAAACCTAATATTCTGGTATGCCAAATCCGATGAGTTATTGTCTAAATCCCTATTGTCGAAAACCCCAAAATCCATCAGGAATTAACCTCTGTCAAACCTGTGGGACGACGTTACTCTTAAAAGAACGTTATTGTGCTGTACAGGAACTAGGGGAAGGAGGGATGAGTCGTACATTTTTAGCCGTTGATTTAGATCGGTTTAATACCCCCTGCATTATTAAACAATTTTCGCCTCAATCTCATAAAATTTCCTGGGTTCAAAAAGCTATTGAACTATTTAATCAAGAAGCATTACGCCTGCAAGAATTAGGGATTCATCCTCAAATTCCCAGCTTATATGCTTATTTTGAACAAGAAGATCACCTCTATTTAATTGAAGAATGGATTGAAGGCAAAAATTTATTGCACGAATTAAACGAAAACGGTTTTTTTAGTGAAGATAAAATTATTCAACTTTTACAAGATATTTTACCAATTTTAAAATTTATTCATCAACACCATATTATTCATCGAGATATTAAACCCGATAATATTATTCGTCGTCAAAGTGATCAGAAATTAGTCTTAGTAGACTTTGGAATTGCTAAATATAGCCTGAATTTATTACAACCCCACACCGGAACTTTGACGGGAACTGTGGGTTACGCACCCTTGGAACAAATGCGCGGTGGAAAGGCTTATCCAGCTAGTGATTTATATAGTTTGGGAATGACTTGTATTCATTTACTCACCCAAATTCCGCCTAATCAATTATTTGATCCCTTCAGTGGAGAATTAATTTGGCGATCGCATTTAGCAAATATTAATCAAACCTTAAACCCTAAACTCAATCAAATTTTAGATAAATTACTCAAAGATTTAGTTAAAGACCGTTATCAAACCGTTGAAGAAGTATTACAGGATTTAGAACCGAATACCCTAAAACCAATCACAACAATTCCACCTCCCTCCTCTTTAAATATTATCGTAGCGACTGAATTACAAGCTATTTCTTCTCATTCTTTTTTTGAAAATCAACTCTTTTTTAAGCCGGATTCACTGCCATTTCCCACAACTCATTGTTTATTAAAAGAATACAATTCGGCTTTTTATTCTCCTGTCAAGTCTAGCTTAATTGCAACATTAAACCCTCCCTTATCCCCAGCACAATCCCTTCCAAAACCTCAAATTGAATTTCCTTTTATATCCATTTCCTCTCGCCTTAACCTAGAATGTACTCATATTTTATCGGGTCATCAAGCTCCTGTTCAAGCCTTAGCGATTGGCCCCAATGGATATCTATTAATTAGTGGAAGTCAGGATAAAACTTTAAGGATTTGGAATTTAAAAACAGGGCAATTCTTACATCGATTAATGGGTCATGAAGCCGCTATTTCTTCCCTAGCTATTAGTCCCAATGGCCGTAAATTAGTGAGTGGAAGTTTAGATCGAACCTTGATTTCTTGGAATTTAGATAAAAGAGCGATCGCCGACCGATTTTTTAGCCATTCCGGTTCCCCCTATAGCCATCGTTGCGGTGCGGTTTATACCGTTGCTTATAGTCCTGATGGTTCTATTATTGCCAGTGGTAGTGAAGACCATAGTATTAAACTTTGGAATCAAAGAAACGGGGAATTACTCTATCGTTATTGTGAACATTTAGAAGCAGTTTTAGCGGTTCAATTTATTAATGTTTCTATTATAAATCAATCTTCATCAAATGTCAATCAGCACTCATTAAGAAATTATTTATTTGCCAGTTCTAGTGTTGATGGAACCATTAAAATTTGGCAAGTTTACCAATTAAAAAGCTTAAAAACCTTAACCGGACATTTAGATCAAGTTTCCAGTCTTTTCTTAAGTCCAACTCAACCTGTATTAGTCAGTGGAAGTGCTGACCATACCATCAAATTATGGGATTTAAACACCGGAGAATTAATTAAAACCTTAACTGAACATTCAAACATTGTTTCATCCTTGGCGATGAGTCCTGATGGCAAATGGTTAGCCAGTAGCAGCGACGATGGCAGAATTTATTTGTGGGATATGAGTCAACCACACCAGCTAGGAATCTTATCTCATTGTTTCGCAGGATATCCCCCGATTATTTTTAGTCCTGATAATCAACAATTTATTTGTTGTGGGGATGAGAATCAAATTTTGGTTTGGAAATTTCAAATTGAACCTTAATTTTTTTCAGCGATCGCTTCTGTTAAATCGATAATAACATCATATCGAAAATCATTGACTAACTGTGTTAATAATTGACCAATCGATTGCTGAGAAACGGGGATTTTTTGAATCGCTTCAGTCACTAACTTAGAATTAAGTTTCAGGGAACCTTGATATAACTCTTGAACAAGGGGTTTGGGTAACAACGCTAACACTTCTGCTGTTAATTCTGCAATATGGTTTAATTCTACGGGAGAAGCCGACATTGCTAAGGGTTCTAAATCTATTTCATCCTGTTCATAAATAAAATTTACCCCTAAATGTTGAGCAATTTTTTCAAACAAGACTTCAACGCGAAAAGGTTTGCGAATAAAATCATCACATCCTGCTGATAAAACCACTAATTGATCTTGTTGTAACGCACTTGCTGTTAACGCAATAATTACCGTTGCTTGACCCTGTAAACGCTGTTTAATCCATTGCGTTGCTTCATACCCATTCATCACAGGCATTCGCATATCCATAAAAATTAAATGAGGTTGCCAACTTTCCCAAAGGGTAATCGCTTCTTGACCATTTTCGGCTTCTTTTAATTGAAATCCTAAAGGGTTTAAAACCTTAATCACTAACTGTCGATTTGTCCAATTATCATCAACCACTAAAATCCGATAATTGGGTTGATTGGGTGCTAACCCTATCACTTGCTGGGTTAATTCTTGACAGCGAATTTCCGAAAAATTGGCTAAATTTGCTTGAATATAAAATTGAAATATTGTCCCTTTTCCGACTTCACTGGTAACAGTTATATCTCCTCCCATTAACTGCACAAACTGTTTGCTAATCGGTAAACCCAGTCCAGTTCCCTGTTGAGATTTTCGACCTGTTTCGGTTTGTACAAAGGGTTGAAATAATAAAGCTAACTCTTCTGTTGAAATTCCTGGGCCAGTATCTTCAACTTCAAAACTGATTAAAACTTGGTTGGAAGATGATTGACTGTTTAGAGGGTTTACCCTTAAAGTAATCGATCCTTTTTCCGTAAATTTTATCGAATTTCCTAACAGATTAATTAAGACCTGTCTAAGTTTACTTTCATCCGTTTCAATATATTGGGGAAGACTCGGATTGGCAATCACATTAAAATCTAAGCCTTTCGATTCAGCTTTAAAGGCTAACATATCATTAATAGAATCCAAAAGGCAAGTTAAATCAAACTTGGCTGGATTTAATACAATGCGTCCCGCTTCAATTTTAGACATTTCTAAAACATCATTAATTAAATTTAAAAGATGTTCACCACTGCGACTAATAATGTCTAAATGCTCTTTATGATTCGCCAACAAAACTTTAGGATTGCGCTCTAAATCTCGTTCTATAAGTTGTGTAAATCCCAGAATTGCATTCATTGGAGTTCGTAATTCATGACTCATCCGGGCTAAAAATTCACTCTTAGCATGATTCGCTGTTTCTGCGGCTTCTTTAGCTTGTTGTAAGGCAATTTCTGCTTGTTTGCGATCGCAAATATCCCGAACAATTGCACAACCATATTCTTTTTTATTATATTCTAAATAACTCAAAGTAATTTCTACACTAATATCCTGACCCGACTGGGTTCGATGTACAGATTCAAAGGTAAAAGAACCTTGCTGTTTTAAATCCTCCCAAGGAATCGGCCATGCGTTATCCGGTGCTTGAGCATCAATATCTTTAACCTTCATTTGCAGTAATTCTTCCCTGGAATATCCCAAGGTGTTACAAGCCGCTTCATTCACATCAAAAAATTGAGCCTTACAATCGGTAAATAAGAAATAATCCCTAGATTTCTCAATGGAAAACTGCGTTAATCTTAGCTTTTCATCAATTTCTTTTCGTTCCGTAATATCCTCAATCACGCCTAAAATTCCGATTACATTTCCCTGAGAATCCTGCATCGGAATCCGACTAATATCTAACCATAACGTGCGACCATCAGCAGCTGGTTTTTGTTTCGGTGCAATTAAGTGCATTTCCGCTTGTTTAGATGCCATCACTCGCCGATCTTGTGCGCGAAAAAACTCCCCAATCTTGGGGTCAGGAAATAAATCATAATCCGTTTTTCCGATCACATATTCTTGACTTTCTAACTGCGCTGCTTCCGCCCAATTTTTATTACAGCCTCTAAAAACTAAATTTGTATCTTTCCAAAATACCTGCTGGGGAATATTATTTAAAATTAACCGTAAATATTCTTCCCGTTGTTTAATATCTTCTTCAGCTAGTTTTCGTTCCGTAATATCCTGAATTTGCCCCATCACAGACCGAGGTTTTCCCTGAGCATCTAAGCGTAAATAACCATTAACAATAGCATAAACCCAATTTCCATCTTGATGAAGATAGCGTTTTTCTAATTGAAATTGAGGAATTTCTTGATTAATTAATTGACGAAACGATTGCCAACTCATCTGTTGATCATCGGGGTGAGTAATTTCATTTAATTGAAATGTCATTAACTCCGCTTGAGAATAACCCACAAACTTACAGAAGGAAGCATTAACCTCCAAAAAACGCCCCTCTAAGGAAATTTCTACCATTCCAATTGGAGATAAATGGAATAAATCTTTCCAATGAGATTGACTTTCTTGAAGTGCGATTTCAAGAGGCTGACGAGGTTGAATTTTTTGTTTTTCTGAATAGAGACGTGCCATGGCGCGTCTGTACAGATTTTTCATAATTACCCCTGATCTACTTTTGGTATGGTAAAATAAAATGTAGTGCCAATTCCCCAGTGTGATTCTATCCAAATTTTTCCCCGATGGCGGTCAATAATTTTTTTACAAATTGCTAACCCTACCCCAGTCCCCGGATATTCTTGATTCGTATGAAGACGCTGAAAGACTTGAAAAACACGATCAAAATTTTCAGGTTTAATCCCGATGCCATTATCTTCAACCTTAAAGAGCCATTCTTCGGGCTTTTCTTCCACTGAAATTACAATTTTAGGCTGAACATTAGGGCGTTGATATTTAATCCCATTGCCAATTAAATTTTGAAATAATTGGCCGAGTTGAATCCGATCAGCTATTACCATAGGTAGCGTCTCAGAAGTAATAATAGCACGACTATCCTCAATCGCACTATGCAGATGAGCTAAAGATTGCCTTAAAATATCCTGACAATCAATAGCTTTAAAGTCCCGTTTTTTCGTTCCGACTCGACTATATTCTAGCAAATCCTTGATCAGTTCTTGCATTCTAATCCCCTCATCTAAAATCGGGGCAACATACTCATCCGCTTCTTGTTCTAAATTAATTTCAGATTTTAACGCTAATAACAGTTCTGCAAACCCAGTTATTGTTTGTAGAGGTTGTTGTAAATCGTGAGAAACAACATAGGCAAATTCTTCTAATTCCCGGTTAGAACGCTGTAATTCTTGATTTAATTGTTCTAATTTTAAATTTTTATCTTGTAATTGCTTTTGTAAACGACGAATCGTTAATTGATTTTCAACTCGGGCAAAAACTTCTTCAACCTGAAAGGGTTTTGTAATATAATCAACACCCCCAACATTAAAAGCTTTAACCTTATCAAAAACATCGTCTAAAGCACTTAAAAAAATCACCGGAATCCCAGCCGTCCCTTCCTGACTTTTTAACTTCTGACAAACTTCATACCCATCCATTTCGGGCATTTTAATATCTAATAAAATTAAATCGGGTGGCTCATGCTTCACTGCCATTAATGCTAACTTTCCATTAATAGCACATTGAACTTCATAGCCCTGTTCACCTAATGTTTTTGACAATAACCTCAAGTTATCAGGCGTATCATCAACAATTAAAATATCACCTTGATGATCTGACATACCATTTCTACGATTAATCTCTGCCCTGACAATTTACCATTTTAGGAGGAACAGGGGCGTTAAGGCATAAGCCTCCCCCCATTCCCCCCATCCCCCCGTCCCCGATGGCTGTTTCAAAGTCGGGGTAAAAAGAGTAAAGAAATACTGATAACTGATAATGCGGATACTTGATAACTGAAGTTACCATTTTAACAAATTAAATTCTTCCATATCAACCGTGTCTCGGTTACGATAAATGGTGAGAACAATTGCTAAACCGACGGCAGCTTCAGCCGCAGCTACCGTAATTACAAATACAGTAAAAACTTGACCTTTAATATTAGCAGAATCTAAAAAGTTAGAAAATGCCATTAAATTCAAGTTGACTGCATTTAATAATATTTCAATGGACATTAACACGCGCACGGCATTTCGGCTGGTAATTAATCCATAAATTCCAATGCAAAATAAAGCCGCCGCTAATAACAAAAAATACTCCAGTTGTAATTGCATAAGATTACGATTTTCTCCAATTGACTTGAATTGAACAGATTAAAAATAGCAGTCCCTTTCCCTCTTTTTACCCTTGAAATCCCTAATGATCTTGAGGGCGATCGCTTCCTATCGATACAAACTCACGAGGACGTTCTTGTAAAGTTAAAACCGGAGTCTCAGTTTTCTGGGTAGATGAAACATCAGGAATATAATCTCGACGAGCGAGAATAATTGCTCCGACCATTGCCATTAACAGAAACACCGAAGCTAATTCAAAGGGTAATAGGAAATCGGTAAAAAAGTGTTGTCCAATTAAAGCAATTGAACTTTCAACGGGTGCAACCACTGGGGTAATTGACCAAGACGTAGACAAGACCATTGTGCCTAACAGGGCAAATAATCCCACACAAACAACGGCTGTTGAGCCTTTACGAAGCCAACTTAGAGGAAGTTCTTTGAAAGTTTCCCTCTTGTTGACTAACATAATCCCAAATAGGATGAGAACATTCACCGAACCGACATAAATTAGAACTTGTGCAGCGGCGACAAAATCAGCATTCAGGAGAAGATATAACCCGGCAATGCTAATAAATACACCACCCAATAAAAACGCAGAATAGACGATATTGGTCAGCAGTACCACACCTAAAGCTGTTCCAATGATCATCACGGATAATAAGCCAAATGCAACAAATTGAACCCCTTCTGCTAGATTCACAATTTCATCATCCCTTAATTAAAGTATTTAGAGCAATTCAGCAGCAATTAACCGTCAACGGTTTCCCGTCAACGGTCAACCCTTAACCGTCATTCTTTTTTTCCATTTGTTCAATAATGGACTCTGGACGCAAGCCAGCACGACGAGCCGTTTCCGGCAGATCATGGGACTCAAATTCCCCAGCCGGTAAATAAGCAAATTCGCGTAACGGCGTGACCATAGGATCATTAGTGACCTTATAGGGTAGACGTCCGAGAGCCACGTTATCATAGTTCAACTCATGACGGTCATAGGCTGCTAATTCATACTCCTCCGTCATGGAGAGGCAGTTTGTGGGACAGTATTCCACACAATTTCCACAGAAAATACAGACCCCAAAATCAATACTGTAGTGTTTAAGCTGTTTTTTCTTGCTTTCCTTGTTATAGCTCCAATCCACCACAGGCAAATTGATCGGACAGACCCGAACACAAACTTCGCAAGCAATACATTTGTCAAATTCAAAATGAATCCGTCCCCGAAACCGTTCAGAAGGAATTAACTTTTCGTAGGGGTACTGAACCGTAATCGGACGACGACGCATATGATCAAATGTAACAGAAAGCCCCTGACCAATATATTTGGCAGCTTGAAAGGTTTCTTTGGCGTACTCAGTGACTTGGTTAAGAAACTTCAGCATGATGTCTCCCTCGAACAGATGAAGGCAAGTAATCGTGGTTTATGGATCAATGGCTTTATCCACCAAAAGCAACGGGGAACGCCAATTTCAGGGCTGCGGTTAACAGCAAATTGACTAAACCAACCGGTAATAAGAATTTCCAGCCCAGATTTAACAGTTGGTCAATGCGAACGCGAGGCACTGTCCAGCGCAGTAAAATTGCCGTAAAGACCAAAAGATAAGCTTTTAAAACCGTCATGGTGATGCCCAGCATCGCCAAAATCACTTGTAACCAAGGTGTGGTTTCACTTAACCCTAACGTATGAGCCACCCAATCGACAGGAATCGGAAAATCCCAACCCCCCAGGTATAAAACCGCCACCATCAGGGATGAGAGTACCAAATTGATGTAGGAGGCTAAATAATACAGAGCAAATTTCATCCCTGAATATTCAGTCTGGTAACCCGCCACCAGTTCTTCTTCAGCTTCAGGTAAATCGAAAGGTAAACGTTCACATTCCGCTAAAGCTGCAATCCAGAAGATCAAGAATCCAACGGGTTGACGCCAAATATTCCAACCTAAAATTCCATAGCCCGACTGTTGATTAACAATATCCAAGGTACTCATACTATTGGACATCATCACCACAGCCAGAACCGCTAAAGCCAGAGGAATTTCATAGCTAATGGATTGGGCTGCGGCTCGTAACCCTCCTAATAAAGAGTATTTATTATTGGAGGCATAACCCGACATTAACAACCCAATGGGTTGAATACTCGAAAGAGCAATCCAGAGAAAAATTGCAGTTCCTAAATCCGTGATCACCATGTTTTGTCCAAAAGGGACAATTAAATAGGACAAAAACACGGGAATTGCTACAATAATCGGCCCCAAGGTAAATAACCAAGGGTCAGAATTTGTCGGAACCGTATCTTCTTTAAACAGCAATTTCAAGCCATCTGCTAAAGGGGCTAAGGTTCCCATCGGGCCGATATATTCCGGGCCAATGCGTTGTTGGGCTGCGGCAGAAATTTTCCGTTCTAACCAGACCGTTCCTAAAACGCCAACGGTTGCAGCTACAAGCATTAGTCCCATGGGCAGAGGAAGCCAAAACAATTTAGCAATCTCTGACGGTAAGCCCAGACCTGTTAGGGCTTCTACAAAACTTTCTTGTAAGTCAATTCCTGGGTTCATCTTTCTTCCTCCCTGGAGACTCCCGCCATAGCTATACTCAGCTTGGCGGTGAGAGGAAAGGGAGGGCGGGGTCTATGCAACATAGCGAATTCTTGGAGTTTGGAGGAAACCGTTGTGCCTCAGAAGTGGCGAAACTCCCCGGCATACCTGCTGAGATTACAGGATTGAGGCTACCGATATTGTTCTGGTTAGACCCGCCTCGGTAGGGCGTTTAATTGGGTTTGGGGATTTCTCCCCCTCCTATTTCTAGGGTAATGTTAGCTTTGCCAATGTTATCAAGGCTTTTTCGGCTGAGTACACTGCCTCCCAAATGGCTGTTTAATACTCAGCGACAGAGCGGAAAACTAGCTACGCATTCTCCGGTGTCGTGACCTAAATAACGGAGTCAGTTAAGACTTAGGCGGGTCAACTAGGGCTGTATTTCAAGCCCCCACTGTACTTGTACTCAAGTCAGTGGTGGGTTGTTGACGGAATCTGTGATACGCAACAATGGATGCTTGATTAATTTAAAAACGGCAAAATTCCATTCAGTAAAAATAGGAGATTGTCCGTCCTGTTTTGAAGACTTTGCTGATCCCCTAGCTGAGATGAAGTTTTAACTTTGAATTCCCTAAATTTTGTTGCGATCGCAACAGTTAGAGACAAAGTTCAGTGACTTTAAACCGCTCTGGGTTGAGGCGAGACTGGCCCTAGGCTGTCTCTACGACTTCACAAAGCCCACATTCTCGTAAAGATTTTTTAAGACTTTACCGTAAATTAGTATAGCGTTTGACCGTCCTCAAAACTTAGGCTGACTCTCGAAACTTACTGATGGGTGAAGCGGTTAACGGCGAGTTGTCAACCGTCAACCGTCAACGATTACAACGTTGATTCTTCTAGGTTAATGGCACAGTTACGTTCATGGATAGGAACGTAGGTTTCATTGTGAGAACCCGTATAAATTTGAGTCGGGCGGAAGATGCGGTTTTTGGTGAGTTGTTCTTTCCAGTGGGCTAACCAACCCGAAACACGAGCGATCGCAAAAATTGGAGTAAATAAATCAGCCGGAATCCCTAACTTGCGATAAACCAGACCCGAATAGAAATCAACGTTAGGATAAATTCCTTTTCCGCCTAAGCGATCAGCAACGACTTTTTCTAATTCCAGCGCAATTTCATAATATTGGTCATGGCCGAACTTCTCAAACAGTTTTTCGGCCAGTTGTTGCAAAATCGTAGCACGGGGATCTTTAACTTTATAAACCCGATGTCCGAATCCCATAATCTTAGATTTTTTAGCGATCAGATTGTCTACATAGGGGGCGACATTTTCTACATCACCAATTTCTTCTAACATGACTAAAACTTCCTCATTTGCCCCTCCATGTAATGGCCCCGCTAAGGTTCCGACGGCGGAAGCAATCACCGCATAGGGATCGGTTAAGGTAGAAGCGGTCACCATTGCGGAAAATGTGGAAGCGTTAATGGTATGTTCAGCATGAAGAGTCAGACACACATCAAAAACCCATGCTGCTAACGGGTCAGGTTCCCGTTCACTCAACATATACAGAAAATTAGCGGAATAATCTAAATCATCACGGGGTTGTACCGGATCATTTCCTTTCCGCATTAATTGAAATGCAGCCACCATTGTGGGAATTTTTGCGAGTAACCGCACCACCGCTTCCCGAATATATTGAGGATTATCTAAAGCCCGACGAGAATAGAATAATCCTAAAGCTGCTGCTGAGGTTTGTAAAGCATCCATGGGATGACCGGTTTCCGGGAAACATTTCATCATGTCCCGAATCCGATATTTAATCCGTCGATGATAGCGAATTTCATGCTCAAATGCTTCTAATTCATCTTTGGTGGGAAGTTTTCCCCAAATCAACAAATAAGAGGTTTCCAGAAAGGTACTATAGTTCGCCAGTTGTTGAATACTAATTCCTCGGTACTCCAGAATGCCTTTTTGTCCATCAACGTAGCTAATGCTAGACAAGGTGGCTGGAACGCCTTCAAGACCGGGTTTGAATTCACTAACAGCAGTCATAAAAGTTTATGTAGGTATGTGGATCTTTCTCAAGCTACATTATCAGAGCAATTGATAGTGTTCTCGTTTTGACAGGATTTTATTAACTTTCTAGCAGCTTTGGAGAAAGGGTGAACGGCTTAACCCAGCAAAAATTTAGGGGGAGTTAACCAAAAAAGTTGACTGTTTGCCAGAGGAGAACCCTTCGGGGGGAGGGTAATACCAATAATGCCTGCTTTTTTAAGGATTAGGGCTTCTTTGGCCTGTCCCCAAATCAATAATTCTGCCCAATTCCCTAAATCGGGTTGATGTCCGACTAATGCTAAAGGTTTACTTGCTGTTGAAATCCAAGTCTTGTACTCCGTGATCCAGTCATGAATATTACCATCAGGGGCTAAGGTGGCACATTCTTCTAACTGTTGTGATAATCCTGCTGCTTTGAGAATTTCTGCGGTTTGGCGAGCACGAATCAAGGGACTGGTCAAGATTATACCAAATTCTAATTCTAACGCTTTGAGGCGACTAGCAACTTTTCGAGTTTTGCGATCGCCTTCTTGGGTTAATGGGCGTTCGTCATCATTTTGATAAGTTCCGTGTTCTGCTGCAATTCCGTGCCGAATTAAATATAAATCCGTCATAAAAATTTTTTCAATTAAGAATGAACATTTAATTACGAATTCCAAATTATAAATTACGAATTACAATTTTTAATTCTTAATTTTTAATTCTTAATTCGTAATTCTTAAAAGATTAAGAACCCAGTAACACCCGAAATCCGACTAACAAAAAACCCCTGTACTTGATATAGACAGGGGCTTAAAGACCAATTATATATTTTTGCCACTCTTTGTTCATGCCACTTTTGACGTGCTTCGTCACTTCAAAATAAAGGCTGCTGTAGGGTTTTCGCGGCGGTATCCGCAAGGTCATCCCAGCCTCTTTTGGGGTGCGACTGCCCTTCCTGACATTACACTGAACACAAGCAGACACCAGATTTTCCCAAGAATCTCCTCCTCCACGAGAACGCGGAATCACATGATCTAGGGTTAAATCATCTCCGGTATATCCACAGTATTGACAGGAATGACTATCCCGGTGCAATATATTTCTTCGGGTTAGTGGAATATCTTTATAAGGAGCCCGAACATAATGGCGAAGTCTGATCACGGTTGGAAATGGAAAATCGGGAAAAATAAATTTTCCATTATGCTCAACCTGTTCGGCTTTTTTTTTGAGCAACAAAATAACCGCCCGTCGCCAAGTCGTGATATTGAGTGGCTCATAGGAGGCATTCAAAACTAACACATTACCCATTGTCTGGATTCTGCAATAAGATTTGACCGATATTAACACAGCTTAACGTCTTCAGGGGTTAAACGGCAAAAGTATCTGTCTTTTTCTTTCTGTTCCCTATTCCCGGTTGCCTGTTCCCTGCTATAACAACAGATTGCGGAAGGTTGACAATAAAGTAGAAAGCTGTAAATAACTGATAGGACAATTCTATTGATTAGGAATTGTCAATTCTAATTCTGGGTTGAGGAGTGAATTAAAATATGGTGAGCGGAAAATCGATTTCGATTGCAAACACAACGAATCAATCCCTCGATTCATCGTTGCATAATTCCGAGATAGAAGTTGGAATTCGTCAACGGGCGTGGGTTGAAGTAGATTTAGAGGCACTGGGGGAAAATGTTCGCCAAATTAAACGGTTATTATCTGCCCAAACCCATTTAATGGCCGTTGTGAAAGCGGATGCCTATGGACATGGGGCAGTTTCGGTGGCGAAAATGGTTTGTCAGGCAGGTGCGGAATGGTTAGCCGTGGCGACCCTGCCAGAGGGCATAGAATTACGAGAAGCCGGAATTAAGAAACCGATTTTAGTGTTGGGGGCCATACATACCCCCGCAGAAGTACAAGCCATCGCCCATTGGCAACTACAGCCTACATTATGCACTCCCCAACAGGCGTTATTATTCTCAGAAACCTTAAGTTCATTCAATCAATCTTTAGGGGTTCAAATTAAGATTGATACGGGAATGTCGCGGTTAGGAACCCCTTGGCAACAAGGGTTAGAGTTTTTCCAATTAGTCCAACGATTACCAAATTTAGAATTAGCCGGAATTTATTCCCATTTTGCCACAGCAGATAGCCCTGACCCAACTATAATGCGACAACAACATTATCGGTTTGAAAATGTTGTTAATGAAATTCGAGAGCATTGGCAATCTGACACTGATTTGAAATTTCCGGTATTACATATTGCTAATTCCGCAGCGACCTTAGCAGATGCGAATTTACATTATGATATGGTACGGATTGGATTAAGTCTTTATGGTCTTTATCCGGCTCCCCATTTAGAATCCGTTGTTGCTTTAAAACCTGCGATGCAAATTAAAGCACGGGTAACACAGGTTAAAACTATTGAAGCCGGAACAGGGGTGAGTTATGGCTATCAATTTATTGCGAAAAAACAAACCCGTATTGCCGTTGTTGGCATCGGTTATGCCGATGGGATTCCTCGAAATCTATCTAATAAAATCAAAGTATTAATTCGGGGTCAATGGGTGACTCAAATTGGAACAATTACAATGGATCAAATCATGTTAGATGTCAGTGATATTCCTGATTTACAAGTGGGGGAAGTGGTAACATTATTAGGTCGAGATGGAGATTATTCGATTTCGGCTGACGATTGGGCTAATACATTGGGAACCATTTCTTGGGAAATTCTCTGTGGTTTTAAACATCGACTTCCTAGGGTTAATATAAAATAATAATCACCTAATCAACCGAGTTTCTGATGTTAGGGAGAGAATCAAATCAGAATTCTTAATTCAGAAACCCGGTTTCTTCTTCAGTCCTGAAGCTAAAATTTAAATACAAAGTTGTTGAGGTAATTGTTGAATCACTCGTTGAAAAGGGGACGGATCATCTAAACCTTGGGATAAAATTAATGCCCCTTGAATCATAATTGCTGCATCTTCTGCCTTTTGTTGGGCTAATACTTCATCCATTCCAGTTTCTAGGAATACTTGAGCGATCGCATCAATCCAAGACACAAATAACCCTTTAACTTGAGCATGAAAAACATCTCTGGCTGAACCTGATAACAAAATAACAAAGACACAGGGTTGTTGTCCCCCTTGATACAGTTCATTCAGGCGATCGCACATTCTTCTGAGTCGAGACACTGTATCCCCCTCCCCTTGCAAAGTGGACAATAGATTCTCCCTTGACCATTGTTCTAAATAATCCAGCACCGCCTTCACCATCTCCTCCTTCCCGCCGGGAAAGTGATGATACAGGCTGGCTTTCCCTAATTCTGTGGCTTCTGAAATTTTGGATAGGGTAGCTCCATCATAGCCATACTGCCGAAACAGTTGCAGAAGGCAGGGAATATAGGTTTCTTTGGGCATTTTTAGACTGGGATAAAAATTATGGGTTCCATCTCTTGACATTATACCGAACAATCGGTACACTATAAATATACCGAACGCACGGTACACTTCTTACCAAGAACCGACATGATTAAGCTTTATGGTCACGAACTGTCTGGAAACAGCTACAAAGTCAAATTAATGCTGTCTCTGTTAGCCTTAGATTACGAGTGGATTAAGGTTGACTTAATGGCTGGAGAACACAAACAGCCTGAATTTCTACAACTTAATCCCTTTGGACAAATCCCCCTCCTGGTGCATGACGATATTATTTTGGCAGATGCTCAGGCGATTTTAGTGTATTTGGCACGGCGATATGGGGGGGATAAATGGTTGCCAATGGAGGCTGAACCCCTAAGTCGGGTGATTCGTTGGCTATCGACAACAGCCGGAGAAATTCGTCAAGGGCCAGAGTCAGCGAGGTTGTATTATCGATTCAATGTCACCAGTATTAATTTAGAGCGGGCGAATCAAAAAGCCGAATTCATTTTAACCCAAATCAATACTCATTTATCAAATAAAAATTGGTTAGAATTAGGATATCCAACTATTGCGGATATTGCCGTGTTTCCCTACGTTGCCCTCGCTGCTGATGGTCAGATTGCTCTGGATCATTATCCTCATATTTTGGCTTGGTGCGATCGCCTTCAGCATCTTCCAGGCTTTGTGAGTATGATTGGGATTCAACAACCTGTAACGGTGTAGGAGGTGAGTATGCCCCGGAAATTTGGAGAAATTGCCTTTACTCCAGAAGTTGAAGCTGCCCAGGAATTACGCGGATCGAGGCAAACCTATCAACGCTATATTGCGAATGGGGATGCCAATGATACAATCACCCCTGAAATTCAAAACTTTATTGCTCAATTAGATGGATTTTATTTAGGAACCGTTGGTTCTAATGGCTATCCCTATATTCAATTTCGGGGTGGAATGCCGGGTTTTTTAAAAGTGCTTAATGAGAAGACCCTAGGTTTTGCCGACTTTTCGGGAAATGTGCAGTACATTACTGTTGGTAATCTATCGGGAAATCATAAAGCATTTTTGTTTTTAATGGATTATCGTCACCGCAAACGGATTAAGATTTGGGGAAAAGCGGAATATATTGAAGGAGATCCGGTATTAATTGAACAATTAAAAATGCCGAACGACCCTTCAAAAATTGAACGGGCGATTATTTTTCATGTTGAAGCGATTAGTGAGAATTGTCCCCAACATATTCCGATCCGATATTCTGAGGCGGAAGTAGAGGCAATGATGACACCGTTACAAACTCGAATTGTAGAGTTAGAACAGCAATTAAGCAACGTTCACAACACCCCATAAACTTAATCATAATAATCATAGAGAATCCCTCATGGAAACAAGACCCCCCTTACCTCCCTTTACCCTAGAAACCGCTAAAGCTAAAGTCCAAGCGGCGGAGGATGCTTGGAATACCTGTGATCCTGAACGAGTTGCTTTAGCTTATACAGAAGATTCCGTTTGGCGAAATCGGGCTGAATTTTTTACCGGACGGGACAAGATTCGGGAATTTCTGACTCGCAAATGGAATACAGAACTAGACTATCGCTTAAAAAAAGAGTTATGGAGTTTCACCGATAACCGAATTTCTGTCAAATTTGAGTATGAATATCGCACAGATTCGGGTAAATGGTATCGCGCCTATGGTAATGAACAATGGGAATTTGCCCCCAATGGGTTAATGCAGCGACGGGAAGCCAGTATTAACGATTTACCCATTAAAGAATCAGACCGTAAGTTTCGTTAGTAATTTAGGAGAACAGAAAATCCTAATTGTGGGGTAGCTGAAATAGCCTAATGTCATCCTTCTACCCCACAATAAAAAAACGGAGATCAGTTTACCTGTTGTTAAGAGATTGTTGACTTAACCAGTGAGCAACTTCGGGTAAGAATACAGCTTGTTCATGGCGTCCAAATTCAATTCCTTGTTGCTCAAAAGCCAATTTTAAGCGACGACGAAATTCACGAGCAATTGTCCATTGCGTTCCCGGACGGGTTTTAATTCGCATTTCCAGTTCAACACCCGCATCTGCTAAATCACTTACCCCTCTCAAAACAACCGGAGTGAGAATTGAATTTTGCCAGTCGGGTTCATTTGCCATTTCTTCAATTACTTTTTTCATGATATCCAAGGCAAAATCAATATCCGATTGATAGGCAATAGTTGTTTTAAAATCAATTCTTGACCAGTCTTTGGTTTGATTGTGAACAATACTAATACTTCCGTTAGGAAGAGTGGTTAAACGTCCTTCTTTCCCGCGAATTTGAGTAATGCGTAAGTTCATGTATTCTACATAACCGGATATTTCACTAACCGTAATATAATCTCCGACGGCATAGTGATCTTCCAAGAGAATGAAAATTCCATTTAAGACATCTCGAATCAAATTTTGAGAACCAAAGGATAAGGCTAAACCAATAATTCCCAAACCCGCAACGACAGGAGCAACAGGGATTTCAAGGGAGTCTAAAGCGACAATAAAACCCACAGCAATCCAGATGGCTTTACTGACACCTTTTAAAACAACACTATAAGTAGAAAAACGGAATTCTTGACGCTGAGAAGCACTGTGGCTCACATTAAAGTTCTGATGTTCCTCTTGGAAGGACTTTAAGAAATAGTCAATCAAAAGGGTACTGATTCGGATGGCTATCCCCACAAGAATTACAATAATTAACAGATACAAAGGTTCTCGACTCATCCAATGGGCAAAAAACCGAGTTTGAGGGAAAAATCTAGCAATTTTCCATATAGTAAATGCCCAAATTAAAAGTTGAATGAGTTTTAAAAATAATTTCCGAAATTGATTAGTATTATATTTTCTTTGCCACTGTTGTAGTTGGGTTGTGATCTCAGAAATTGAATCTGAATTATCAGAAGTAGTCAGATTATTATTGAGACGATTTTGCTCTAAAGTTAATTCCTGCTTTTTATCATTTAGATTTTGTGTCTTTTTGGATAAGTTTTTCTGGAGCAAATAAACCGCAAAACTCAATAAGGATGAAACTAAAATTAAACCCAATGACCATAAACTCGCTTGATATAAATAAGCGGGCTGGCGGTGTTCATAACCTCGCATTAAAGCTTGTTTAATGATTGTTGCTAGTTTATCAGACCAAACTTGAACAGAATAACCATTATATTCTGCATCTTGAGGAGTCACCGTGAAAATGACTCTTTCTTGCAGTTGATCCTGATCAGATACTAAAATTTGGCTATTCCCTTGATTATCTGTTTTAACAGTTATGGTGAGAGTATCAGGATTAAACCCTTTAGCAAAATTGCCTCCATACAATCGATTATCTAAAATCCCATGAATTTCATTTTCTATTAGCTTGGCTCTTTGGATAATAGAGGGATTTTTTGCTTGTTTATCCACCTCTATCGGAATATCCATTGCAATTCTAAATAATTCGTAACCGTCAACAATAACAGGTGCCGAAATTAGATTTCCAACCTGAATGACAGAGGTTACAGGGTTAATGGCGCTCGGTAAAGCATCTTGAGCGAAGGTTACTGGAATGCTCCAAGTCGATATTAAAGCGAACAAAGAAATCCCAAGTGCTACAATCAGTTGAGAAAAGCGACGCTTCTGAAGGTTCAGTATTTTTAACATAGATACACTGGACTGGTAATTCTTACTCTTGGTTAGTTAAAATGTGATAATATTATATATCATTGACCTATCAAGGTCAAATTATTTCTCTCCCTTAATAATTGACACATTTTATAGATTCAATAGAAATACTATCGTGAATTAAGCATCGACCGACATATTCGGCTAATTTCACGGGGACAGCATTGGCGATGATTTGTTCGACGTGGGTTTTACTTCCGGTGAAAATAAAAGTTTCTGGAAACGTTTGTATATAACTTCTTTCTAGGGTGGTTAAAGGACGAATTTCCGGCGAAATTAAGGCGGAGTCTCCGGGGTGAGGTTGATAGGTTTTAGGAATCGGTCTATTCACACTTCTAATAGTAGGACTAGGTTCATCAATGCTAAAAATTCCACGCCGTTGATAACTTCTGGGATGTCGATAATAATGGTCAATGTCTAAGGGTTTACTAATTTGGTTAAAATAGTCTCGGATTGTTAAGGATTTTGAAGATAAATTGGCTTCTAAACTTTGTTTGAATTGGTCATCTTTTCCTTGAAATTCTCCTATCCAAAAAAAGCGTTTCCTAATTTGAGGCACTCCGCATAAACTTGCATCTAAAATAATTTCACTTAACCCATAATTAGCCGATTTTAAAAGAGTTTTTGCTTGTTTATATTTCTGAGTTTTAATAAATCGAGCCACATTTTCCATGATAAAAAACTGAGGCTGAATGGTAGCTACAATTTCAGCAAAAACAAAGGTTAAATCTCCTCGCCCTAAACTTTCATCTCGTTTTCCGGCGCTGGAAAAGTCTTGACAGGGAGGGCCCCCAACAATAATATCGGCATTAAACATTTTAAAATTTGAGAAATCGCCCTGTAAGTTGCCTAAATCAATTAAAAAACTGGGATGTTTAAAATTTTTTTGATAAATATCAAGAGCCAATTTCCAGTTATCAAATCCTGCAACAATATTAAAGCCAGCGTTTTGTAATCCCAGGGATAATCCCCCACATCCACAGAATAAATCAATGACTCTGAATTGAGTTAATTTTAGACTCATGGTTTAGGTTGGTAATCAAACAACCATTTAAACTGCAAGTCCGCCAACCGAGTTGGAGTCAGTTTGTAAATCCAATTTCGCAACCAACATCCAATAGCCGTATCTGCTTGTGCTAATGTAGCAATTTGTCGGGAGGTGTTGAAAACGCGAGTGACTCGTTGACTGCGATGGGCTTCAAATTCTCGTAACAGTTCAGAAATATTATCTTCACTTCCAGTATGAACAGACAGTTGTTTCGCCAATTCAAACCCATCTTCTACGGCCATGCAACCCCCTTGACCTAACGTCGGTAAAACGGGGTGTGCTGCATCCCCAATTAAGGTAACTCGTCCTTGACCCCATTGGCTTCCCAAGGGGGGGCGGTCTACAATATCATCTCGGTAAATCTTCTCCGGGTCTAAGATGTTAATAATGGCGGGTATGGGGTCAGCGTAGTCTTGAAAAATAGAACGTAATGCCTTTAAGGAGCCCCCGACCGCATCGTCATTTCCCCCGGCTGAGGTGTTGTTAAAGGCATAGAAGGCGAACCGACCCCCACCGACGTCAAAATAGCCAAAACGATGACCCTGACCCCAAAATTCTGCCCAACTGTAGCGGGAGTCTAGGGATAAACTAGAGGTGTTGAAGTATCCTCTCCAGCAGCAAGTACCGCTATAAACAGGCTCTTCTAAACGTTCCTGACCCTGAAGTCTAGCCCGCACCTTGGAGTAAAGACCATCAGCACCCACAAGGATATCCCCCTCAACGGTTCTACCATCGGAGAAACTAACTCGCACCTGGTTTCCGGTGTCCTGGAAGTTTTCAAAGGCGACTCCTGGGTGTACGATTTCGGGGGGTAAAGTTTCAAACAAAATTTGCTGAAGTTCCGGTCGCAGCAGACACACCCCTAAGTTGTCTTCGCGGATAAATTCAGGGGAGTTAATATAAAGGGGTTCTCCAGTTTGACTAAAAAATCCACCTTTGAGGATTTTGCCTCCCTGTTGATAAAAACGCTGAGAAAGCTGTCCTGAGTTTAGGAGTTTATAGACTCTTAAAGCATTGTGTTGAATAAAAATTCCTCCTGGCCCTGAAAGCATGGTTTTGAGGTCACGTTTATCATAGAGTTCAACAGAAATTCCTTGATTTAGACAAGCATGGGCTAGAGTTAAACCCCCCATCCCACCTCCGATAATAATCACCTTGAATTCTGAAGTCATATTATTAATAATTGATGTCGTTTGTGTTGAGTTATTCGTGGGTTTATTTTCGTTACTGCTGCTGGAAAATTTGCCGTTAGACTATTTTTAAGTTAATAAAGGTAAAAATAATGTGATAAAGTAATAGACTAAAGGAGCAGTAAAGACATAACTATCAGCCCGGTCTAAAATTCCACCATGACCGGGAATGAGTTGACCAGAATCTTTAACGCCTGCATCTCGTTTCATTAAAGATTCGGTTAAATCCCCTAATAAACTCGCAATTCCGATTAATAATCCTAAGATTAAACCCGCCCAAGGAAACCCCGGCCATTGTAAAAACCAAGAACCTAATATGGCAACGCTAATACTGCCTAAAACCCCAAAAATTGCTCCTTCAACGGTTTTTTTCGGGCTAATATCTGATAGGCGAGTCCGCCCAAAACATTTTCCAAAAATATAAGCCCCAATATCGGCTGCCCAAATACAACTAAAAGCTAATAAAGTGGCGGTTAATCCTTGGGATAAATGATAAACAGACAAATTTTCTAACCAATTTTCATTAAATGGAATCGGACTTGCAAAGGCTTTTTCTAATAATGTATGGGGTTCTAATCCCACTCTTAACCGCACCCAATAACTCGGCAAATATCCACCATAAAATAGTCCTAAAATTGAAGAACTAATATCAGCAATGGTGGATAATTTAGGTTGAAATAATAGATAAAAACAGATTAGGGTTCCGGCTAAAGCAAACATCGCATCCACTAGATTTGGGGAGAATGCTGCGGTTAACAGTAAGGCTTGACTAACAACTAAAGTCGTTTTTCCCGCAGGTTCAATTCCTTTAGCCCGGACTAATTGAAAATATTCTAATTGACCTAAATAGACAATCACGCTAAAACCCAGGGTAAAATACCATCCTCCAAAAATGAGCATTCCCAAGGCTAGAATAATGGCTATAATTCCACTGATAATACGAGACAAAGAAGGCATAGTGTTAGGAGTTAGGAGTCAGGAGTCAGGAGTTGAGAAAGGGAACAGCTTAACTGGGAATTATAAATGTGTAAATAATGATGTTTGGGGACTTAACGCTCTGATTTTTTTCACGTTAATCTAGTTTTTCTCCGCTTAAAATAAACATCGGATTAACCGCTTCAAAGGTTTGATGATTTCCCCGTTTTTCTAAGCGATTCATCGCAGATTGCACCACCTCAACATTGCGAACCTGTAACTCAGAAAACCCTTCAGAAATCGAATAAAGCGTTTCTAAATTTGAGGCTGTCGCTACAATTCGTCCGTGAGGTTGTAGATATTTCCAAACTTCATTTAAAATCGCTTTAATGGGTCGTCCTCCCTCCAAACAAACCCGATGAGGCAGATAGGAAATACTGTGTAAACAGTCGGGGGCATTTCCTTCAATTACATCAACATTTTTAACTTCAAACCGTTCACAATTAAGTCGAATTAAATTCGCCACATCTTCATCCCGTTCAATGGCAATAATTCGACCTTGGGGACAGAGTAACCCCGTTTCAACCGGAATTGTCCCTGTACCTGCCCCAATATCCCAAACAATTGAGTCCGGTTGCAAGCGCATCAGAGAAACTAATAATAACCGGACTTCCCGCTTACTTAAGGGAATACCAGGCAACCGTTCAAACAAATCATCAGGAATACCAGGGGTTACATAGGGCCAAAGTTTGGACATTTTGGGGTTCGGTTTAAGGTTGTATTGATTGATTTAACCCTTAACAATTTTAAGCTGTTGCAGGTTTGGATCGCTACATCCTGTTATTTTCCCACCTAAAGCTATCACTTGTTGCAAAAATTTTAGTGCATCGGAGGTCACAATTTCACCCGGCATTAATACGGGGATACCGGGTGGGTAAGGACAGATGATTTCTGCACTGATTCGCCCAATACAGTCTGCAAGGGGACGCTGTTCTGTTGGGGCAAAAAAAGCCTCTCGGCAGGAGTAAGGGGGTGTGGAGGGCAAGTTATGGGGTGTAGGAAAGAAATTTTGACGGGGGGTGGTGGTAGGAGGCTGTTGAATGGAAAGGGTTTTAAGTGCGTTAATCAGTTGTTCAATATCGGTTTTTGTGTTTCCTAAACTGATAATAAATGTCAGATGATGCAGACTGGGAAGTTCTGCGGTGACATGGAATTGTTGACGGAGAATTTCATCGGCTTCATAACCACTAATTTTTAAGTCTGAAACCTTGACGGTTAAACGAGTTAAATCTAAGTTAACACATCCTGATGCGGGTTGAAAGTTGGGTGTTCCAAAACTAGATAAACCGGGGATATTATTAATTTCAGTTCGAGCTATTTTAGCTAAAGATAGGGTTTGACTCATTAAATCATAGCCTTGGGTTGCCATTTGTTGACGAGCCGCATCTAATGACGCTAATAAAATATAATTGGGACTGGTAGATTGAAGGAATTGTAAGGTTTGGGATAATCGCTCTCGGTTAATCAGATTTCCCTGAACATGAAGCATGGAAGATTGGGTGAGGGAACCTAAAACTTTATGGGTTGATTGTATAGTTAAATCGGCTCCAGCTTTTAAGGCTGATAGGGGTAAATCAGGATGAAAATTAAAATGGGGGCCGTGAGCTTCATCAACAATTAAGGGGATATGATATTGATGGGTAATTTTAGCAATTTCGGTAATATTTCCACAAATTCCTTGATAGGTTGGATACACCATTAAGACTGCTTTTGCATCGGGATGGTGTTGTAGAGTTTGGGCAACAAGTTCTGGGGTGATACTATAAGTTAAGTCCCAAGTTTGATTATAGTCGGGTTTTAGAAAAATTGCGATCGCACCGGATAATATTAACCCTGAAATTACAGATTGATGCACATTCCGAGGAACTAAAATTTTATCTCCAGTTCCACAGGTTGCTAAAATCGCAGCAATTATTCCCGCCGTTGAACCGTTGACTAAAAACCAGGTTTGTTCAGCCCCAAATGCTTCAGCAGCTAAAGCTTGGGCGTTTGCTATGACACCTTCTGGATTAAATAAATTATCGAGTTCAGGTAATTCGGGTAAATCCGCTTTAAAGAGTTGGGTTCCTAATAGTTCTATTAATAAGGCTGAAGTTCCTTGTCCTCGTTTATGTCCTGGGGTATAAAAGGGGATATCAGGTTGATTTGCACAAGTTTTTAAGGCAGTTAATAAGGGAGTTTGAGATTGTTCTAACATATATAGCAAGTCTAAATTTTATGTACAAATTACCAAAATTGTATTTGTAGGGGCGAGGTTTTCTCGCCCATTAATAGGTTTTTGTGCATTGCTTACACTTTATAATTATTGAATAGTTGTTCGGTTTTCCATTCTAATACAGATTGTTCTTCAAAAGAACTAAAAATTTGTTCTTTAATCTGAATTGCAAGTTCTTGAAATAGAGGAATACAGACAGAATTCCCAATTTGTTTATAACATTCTCCTAAATTGGGATGCAATTTAAAGGTATCAGGAAACCCCATAATTCTATAACATTCTTGGATAGTTAACTTACGAACTCGATTTTCTTCGGGAATATAAATAAAGAAACGTCCCGATGTTTCCTGGGATGGAATAGTCGGATGGACTCCATCAATAGAGTAAATTCGATTCGGTTGGTGATGTACCCTCGATAAATGTTCAGTATTCGGTCTAATTCCTTTTTTCCAAATATTTTTATTTCGATATCCTACAAAAATTAAACCAGATGACTGCTGTTTATAACCTTCAATTAAGGTATAATCTTCTGGGTTTAAATAGTCGAAGTTTCCCATTTTATCTAAAAAATATCTTAATTTAGGAACAGGATAAACTTTTTGCAGTTTTGAAAAAGAAAATTTTTTATCTTTGCAAGCAATAATAATCAATCGTTCTCGATTTTGAGGAAGTCCAAAGTCTTTAGCATTCAATAATTGATAATCTACAAAATAGCCTAAATCTTCTAAAGAATATAAAATAGTCTTAATAGTTTTCCCGTGATCATGATGTAACAAATGCTTGACATTTTCCAAGACAACAACCCTGGGATGATGGGTTTCTATAATTTCACAAATATGAAAAAATAGGGTTCCTCTGGTATCTTGAAAGCCTTGGCGTTTTCCACAAATACTAAAGGGTTGACAGGGAAAACCAGCCGTTAAGACATCAAACTGAGGAATATTGTGATAATCAATTTTAGTAATATCGTTTTCGGGCTGTTCTCCAAAATTATTAAAATAAACCGATTGACAGGCGGGATCTTTTTCGCAAGAATATACACATTGATAACCTGCTTTTTCAAAAGCTAGTCTAAATCCCCCAATTCCTGAAAATAAATCTGCTATTTTAAGAGAATTATCCATGTTATAAAATTATATAGAGTCAGTATCAATCAATTGTACAACTGTTTGGATTCCTAATTTATCGTTAGGGTGAGAGAACCTCGCCGTTACGGGAAATTAGAGTATTTCTATTGATCTTAATACAGCATCAATTGTACAAAAATATAAATTTGTTAAATTTGTCACCAAACAGTTTATAATCATAAATTGATAGTCTATTGAACGTTTAACTCAACCATCGAACCCATGCTAAGAGCCGGAATTGTTGGACTTCCCAACGTTGGTAAATCGACATTATTTAACGCTTTAGTTGCTAATGCGAAGGCGACTGCGGCTAACTTTCCCTTTTGTACTATTGAACCGAATGTTGGCGTTGTCGCAGTTCCCGATGAACGGTTGAATGTGTTAGCAAAAATCGTCAATTCTCAAGCAGTTGTTCCGACTCGAATGGAATTTGTTGATATTGCGGGATTAGTTAAAGGAGCGAGTCAAGGAGAAGGGTTAGGAAATCAATTTTTATCCCATATTCGAGAAGTGGATGCGATTGTTCATGTTGTGCGATGCTTTGAAAATGATGATATTATTCATGTAGCGGGTTCTGTTGATCCTTTGCGCGATATTGAGATTATTAATTTAGAATTAGCCTTATCAGATTTATCTCAAGTTGAACGTCGCATTGACCGTGCGCGAAAACAAGCAAGAACCAGCAAAGAAGCCCAACTCGAAGTAACTGCGTTAGAAAAAATTGCAGTATTATTAAATGAAGGAAAACCCGCCCGTCAAGCAACATTAACGGAAGAAGAAATAGAAGCGGTTAAAGGGTTAGGCTTAGTCACACAAAAACCTGTAATTTATGCAACAAATGTGTCAGAAGATGATTTAGCGACCGGGAATGAACAAGTAGAAAAAGTCCGAGAAGTCGCAAAATTAGATAATGCTCAAGTGGTGATTATTTCAGCGCAAGTAGAAGCGGAATTAGTGGATTTATCCGAAGAAGAACGAGCGGACTTTTTAGCATCTTTAGGGGTAGAAGAAGGGGGGTTAAAATCCTTAATTAGAGCCACTTATGAATTATTAGGATTACGCACTTATTTAACAACTGGCCCAAAAGAAACCCGCGCCTGGACAATTAAAGCCGGAATGTCCGCACCCCAAGCCGCCGGAGTCATTCACTCTGATTTTGAACGGGGATTTATTCGGGCGGAAACCGTCGCTTATAAAGATTTAGTAGCCACAGGTTCGATGACGGCGGCGAAGGAAAAAGGATTAGTTCGCAGTGAAGGGAAAGAATATATTGTTCAAGAAGGAGATGTGATGTTATTCCGATTTAATGTTTAATGTTTGAACCTTCTCTCTGTCAGAGATGGGGGGAAGGTCGTCTCCCATTTTATTAAGAAAAACTAAAGATTTTATCGTTTTATTTTCAAAGTGTGATCCTTTAGAGTTGAGCGTGTAAAATCAAACTTTATACCTTATGGGAGTTCCTGAAATGATCGTAAGTTTATTATTGCTTTGGTTAGTCACAGCCGTCAGTTTATATCTGATTGCTCAACTGAGTCAATTTACAGGCGTTGAAATTGATGATTTCAAAAAAGCCTTAATTTCTTCGGCGGTTTTTGGACTGGTTAATGCTTTAGTCCGTCCTCTTTTAGCTTTAATTTTCCTCCCAGCAACGTTGATTTTTGCCGGATCTTTCGTTACATTTATTCTCAATGTTGTGATGTTTGCCTTAGCGGCTAAACTGGTGGAAGGATTTAGCTTACGGTGGGGAATTTGGAGTGCTGTAATTGGTGCTTTAGCTTTGAGTTTTATTAATTCTGTTCTGTTTCAAGTTTTAGCACAAGTCGGTATTAGATAATTTTCATTGAATCTAACCAGAGCACAACGAATATATCCCCAGGAATGCACCTTAATCGACCTCTATTTATCGAGTTAAATTGTTGATTAAATTTTGGAAAGTTCAACTAGGATTGAAATTGATTGAGTAACCCATTAGATATTTTCTCTCCTAGTTGTAGAAATTGTTTCCAAGTCGTTATATGAAATCTTTAAATGTTTGCTACGCATCTGTCCCCTGTAGAGACGCGCCATGGCGCGTCTCTACTAGCCATGCTTAGTCTCTACAGGGGATTTAGACGATTATCTGTATATCAATTTCAGGATTTCATATTACTACCCAGGTATTCGTTAATTGTTGCTCAATAATTTCAAGCTGCATACCTGTACTTTGTAAATTGAACTTGATGATATTATAGCTTTTTTAGAAATTTTAATTTCAATCAATTAAGGCTGATGGATGCCTAACACTCTAGTTTGTCGAAACTATTAACTCAATTTAAGGTACAATAGACTCAGAAGAACATCCTTAAATGAACCGTTAAACTTGAAGTGCTAATCATGACATCTACCGTCGAACAACTCAAATCTAAATTTAGTCAAGCCTTAGTCGCCGCATTTGGAGAAGATTTCGCCACAACTGACCCGATGGTAGTTGAAGCCACAAATCCCAAATTTGGAGATTATCAATGTAATGTGGCGATGTCTTTAACCAAACCTTTAAAAAGTAATCCCAGAGCGATCGCAACTCAAATTATAGACCATTTAAGCTTAGATGAAATCTGCGAAACTCTCGAAATTGCTGGCCCTGGTTTTATTAATTTACGCTTAAAAACGGATTATTTAAAAACCCAACTGCAAAAAATGTTAGGGGATGAACGGTTAAATATTCCTCAAGCTAACCCCCCCCAACGAATGATTCTTGATTTTTCCAGTCCGAATATTGCTAAAGAAATGCACGTTGGACATTTACGTTCTACCATTATTGGAGATTGTATTGCTAGAATCTTAGAATTTCAAGGACATGATGTTTTACGTCTGAACCATGTTGGGGACTGGGGCACTCAATTTGGAATGTTAATTACCTATTTAAAAGAAGTTTATCCCGATGCTTTAACCACTGCAAATGCGTTAGATTTAGGGGATTTAGTTGAATTTTATCGTCAAGCAAAAGTTAGATTTGATCAAGATGAAACCTTTAAAGAAACAGCCCGTCAGGAAGTGGTAAAATTACAAGCTGGGGTAGAAGATAGCCGTCGAGCTTGGCAATTATTGTGTGAACAATCTCGGCGAGAATTTCAGTTAATTTATGATGATTTGGATATTCAATTAACGGAAAGAGGAGAATCCTTTTATAATCCTTTTTTACCTGCTATTATTGAAGAATTAGACAAAATTGGATTATTAGTGGAAGACCAAGGGGCAAAATGTGTCTTTTTAGAAGGATTTACCAATAAAGAGGGGGAACCTTTACCCTTAATTGTACAAAAAACCGATGGCGGTTATAATTATGCGACAACGGATTTAGCCGCCTTAAGACATCGCATTGAAACCGAAAAAGCTACCCGAATTATTTATGTTACAGATGCAGGACAATCCAACCATTTTATGCAGGTTTGGCAAGTCGCAAAACGGGCAGGTTGGATACCGGAAAACGTCGAATTAGTTCACGTTCCTTTTGGCGTTGTGAAGGGGGAAGATGGCAAAAAATTAAAAACCCGTTCAGGGGAAACGGTGCGTTTAAGAGAGTTATTAGATGAGGCAGTAAATTATGCTAAAACTGATTTAGAAACCCGGTTAAAAGCCGAAGAACGCACGGAAACAGAAGCATTTATTGATCAGGTTGCGAAAGTGGTGGGTTTGAGTGCGGTTAAATATGCAGATTTAAGCCAAAATCGCACCAGTGATTATATTTTTAGCTTTGATAAAATGTTATCTTTGCAAGGAAATACAGCCCCCTATTTGCTTTATGCTTATGTGAGAATTCAAGGCATTAGTCGGAAAGGGAATATTGATTGGCAACAGTTGGGAACGGATATTAAGATAGTTTTGGAAGCAGAGGTAGAATGTGTATTAGCTAAACATCTATTACAATTACAAGATGTATTAGAAGAAGTGGCTCACGATTTATTTCCTAACCGTTTATGTCAATATTTGTTTGAATTAAGCCAGAAATTCAATCAATTTTATGAGCAATGTTCTGTCGTGAAAGCGGAAGAACCTCAACGAACTTCTCGTTTAGCGTTATGTGATTTAACGGCACGAACCTTAAAATTAGGGTTATTCCTCTTAGGTATTCCGGTGGTAGAACGAATGTAAAATCAAGGAAGAAACCACAGGAAGCAGAATATTATTTTATAGCAAGTCTAAATCAGTTTTACAAATAGCTGGAAATCCGAATAATCTTAGGGGCGAGGCGCGCCTCGCCCCTACACACCGAATTTGTATCCATTTTTTAGGGTTAATAATCTTTGATTATGAGTGTACAATTCATTGAGAATTGCTATAGTTAAGGCTGCCTCGTTCTTCTAACACTTCAATTTCCTGTTCTAACAACTCTGGATGAAGCCTTGAAGTGACAAATACAGGGATTGTTTCTATCCCGACTTCGGGGTGATGCCAAGAAAAATCGATACACATTTCATCACTCAAAACAACAGGTTCAATTGTAGGAATTAAAATGTTTTCTTCCATCATTGTTTCACCCTCAAATCCAGTAGGATTCGTGTGGTGTTGACTGATGAACATTGCCCCTAAAATCATCGCACCGCCTAACCAACCCCGCAGTCCTAAGGTTTCACCCAATAACCAGAAGGAAAATACGGATGCAAAAACAGGTTCAAAGGTATAAATTACAGCCGTTTCTGAGGCAGAAACCCAATGTTGAGCGATCGCAGGCAACCAAGTCGTAACGGCCGTCACCACCGCCAGGTAAAATAAAGGCAGGTAATGACCCTGAATGCCCTGCCATTGTCCCATCAAATCCGGTAACGTCCAGACAGTCGCTAAAACCGTCATCACCACAAGCTGAATTGCGGTTAAAGGTTGGGACGAATGGGTGCAGGTGACGGCTTCTAACAGCAAAATATAGCTGGTATAAAGCAGAACATCCAATAACATCCAGAAGTCTCCCGCCGTCAGCATTCCGCCTTCCCAGGACATCACCCCCACCCCAACTAAGGCGAGTCCGGCGGCTAAAAATAATCCCCGTCGTACTTTTTGACCCAATAATTGCCCTAATAAGGGAACTAAAATGACGTTTAAACTGGCAATAAAAGCGGCACGATTTGCAGAGAGTGTTTCTAATGCGATCGCTTGAATGGCTAAGGAGGCAAAGAGTAGAATTCCTAATAGAATCCCATCTCGAATTAACTTTAGATTTAATGTTCGTAAATGCAGGGAAAAAGCGATCGCAGCTAAAGCAGATCGGATGGCAATTAATACACCAGGGGAAATATTATGAATGGTATCTTTTACCAGGGGAAATGTAGTTCCCCAAAGCAAAGTAACGGCGATTAGCAGGATAATACCCTGGATATGTTGTAATTTCGGTTCGGAAAGGGTCATTAGAGTTGTTATAAAGTGTTAGTTTCTGTGAATGAAGGATTAGTCCTGGGGAGGAGGTGACAGGAAGAAAAATTCACCCTTAAGATTTATCCAGATCCGTTAAGATTTCTGGCAATAATGTTACCTCCTTTACGGAAAAAAATACCCCTCTGCATTGGTATTTGCTTCTTAGAATATTTTAGAACGAATAGAATCTCTCGAAGTTAGATTTTTGTGAAGACCCAACTTTAGGATTATTCTTTAAATCCGGTGTACGGTGTTGAGCGTTAGGACAGAAGGAATCAAGGATCAACCTGTTTTGAGAATTTCTCTATCGAGGCAACAAAACGAAATCGGATAAATAGGTTGAAAATAAACCTTCAATCCAGTGTTCTAACCCACTTAAGATTAATTGTACACCCAGGGCTAAAATAAATAAACCCAGAAGACGGGTAAAGGCAATAATTCCATTTTCTCCTAAAAGATTAAGTAAACGATGGGACAAAATCAAACAACCATAAACTAAGATTCCAATTAGGACAATTGCAACAATAATCGCACCTAAATGTAATATAGTTTCTGAGGATAAAGTTTCGCCTGCTTGGGCAGCTAATCCTAATGTTACGGCGATCGCTCCTGGCCCTGCTAATAAAGGAATAGTTAAGGGAATAAACGATATATCTTTATGTTCTTCAATTTGACAACTTAAGGCTTCTTCTTCGGTGGGTGTTAATTTGGGTTCTGCTTTTAAAGCTTCCCACCCCGTTTCAAAAATCACAATTCCTCCCGCTACTTTTACCCCAGACATTGCTAAACCAAAGAACTCTAAAATACTATCCCCGACTAATAAAAAAAAGACTAAAACCCCTACAAAGCTCAAGGAAGTTTTAATCGCACATTTTTGTTGTAATTCTGGAGAATAGCCCGCCGCTAAAATTAAAAATATCGGCACAGCACCCAAAGGATCGACAATGGGAAACAAGGACGCAAAACTGCCTAAAACAAAGGTTAATAAATCTTCTACCATCTGTTAAATTAATAGACCATAAAGGATGTATTGTACCTTTAATTAAGCATCAGGAGTTAATTTTAAAATCAGTTCAGAAGATTCTGGAAACTGGGAAATTAGGTCAGTCCGACTCGCTAATTCAAAATCGGCAAAATCAAACCCTGGCGCAACGGTACACCCGACAAAACTATAGGCACTTTCTGAGTTAGGATAGCCGCCAAACCACCATCCCGCCGGAACAATAAACTGCACGGTTTCTCCCGCTTGAATATCAGAACCCAGAATAATATTTTGTACGCCATAGTCTTCGTGCATTAACACCAAGGTCATTGAACCCCCTAAATAAAAATGCCACATTTCATCGGATTGAATTCGATGTAAACAGGATTTTGTTCCTTGAGGTAATAAAAAATAAATTCCTGTACAATAATTGCGATCGCCTGTAAAATTATCCGGTAAAGCACTATCAGGAATTACCCCCTCTGAACGATAGGTTTCTCGAAAATATCCCCCTTCAGGATGAGGAATCAGTTGATATTTTTCAATTAATTGTTCTACAGTTATCATAAATTAAACAAAACCAGGAATAGAAAGATCTTACATCAGATTTAGGAGGGTCATATACACTGCGTTTAACAGTTCGTGAATTTGTCTCAAAACTAGAAAGACCAACCTAATCCTAAACGCATTCCTTGTGAAGTCATTTTAACAGTAGAGGTTCCATAGTCTCCTTCTTGTTCAACTTTTAATTGATATAAACGATAGCCTGCGGATAAAGTTAAATCACGGGAAACTTGCCAATTTAAACCGATGAGTAAATCCCAATTGGTAAGAGCATCACTTCCGCCTGTAAGGGCAGTTCCTCCCCGTGTTGTAATCGCTAAATTATCGGCTAAATTGAGTTTAATTTGTGCCCCAAAAGACGGATCAAACCAATCAGGTCGATAGTTAATATCTGGGCCGGGATCAAAACCAAAATCAGTATTGAGATAGCCAAAACGAACTCCACCATAAACTTCAAAATCAAGAGAAGGATAGACAGGATTAGGTTTTGAAGTATCTTTAACAGTTCTTAAGGGGAGGGTTCCCAAATGCCATGCCAGCAATGTTTCTGCTGTTAATAATTTTGTATTAAAATCAATATCAATTTGCGAACCATTTTCTGTTAAACCCAATTCAGTATAGACTCCCTGAAAGATTAATCCGATATCCCCATTCCACGCTTCTAAACGAGCTCCTAACTCTAAAATTTTATCGAACTCCAGAATTTTTCCTAACCCAATATTAAAATCAACTTTAACGGGAACTTGACCCGGAGGAACTCGATCTACTATGGTTTGTACTCCTTCCCGAATTTGAGTTTCTAAACGTTCTGTTAGGTTTTGTCCCCGTTGTTGTAAACGTTCTCTTACCTCTTGAGCAATGCGATCTTCTAATCGAGTATTGCTGCGATCAAAAGGTAATCGTTCTAACACTCGATCAACCGCTTTTTCAATTAAATCTTGGGGTAATTGATTTAAGATGCGATTGGTAATTTCAGTTGTAATTAAGTCTACTAAAACGACTCGATTAACACTCGCACCTTCTCCAACAATAGCATAACCGTCAATATTAAACGGAACAAATAGCATCGGTTCAACTTCAAATCTCCATCCGTTACTGGACTGAGGTTGTTCAGTGTTAGGTGTAGAACTCTGGGACTCTTCGGTCAAAACTTCATTAACAACCTGATCAAAATTAATCGGATTTTGGCTGATTGTATTTTTTTCTAAATTAGACCCACTTGAATTTGATAAAATTTCATCATCTTTTCTCAGTTGATACGGTTGCAAATCGGCTGCATTTCTGCTAGAATTTAAAAAGGTTGAATTCAAATTAGAAAGTTTAAAATCTTCCGCATTATGTGTGGTGGATTGTTGTGAAGGTGAAGAAGCAGCGATCGCAATTTTCTCAACCGAAACTGGATTAAACTGAACGGAAGAGGGATCACCGGAAAAATGCAAATCAGAATGAATCAAAAACTGATGCTGATCTTCTGAAAAAACAGAGGAGAGGTTTTGTTCAGAATCCTGATTAACGGAACTCGCCCAAGCGGGAGTTACAACTAGAAAAGTTAATAAACTAAAACAAGACGTTAAAACTGATTTCATCTGGTTGTTTGTACTGGTTTAAAGTTCTTGAAAACAAAATTAAAACATGAGAGATTTAACGATTACCCCAATAAAACTGATGAACCCAATCACCAGTAAAGCAACCCCGATAATTTCTGTACTGTGAGAAGTTTCATAAGTATAGCGATCGCTTTCTATTTGTTGAAGTAACCGACGATGTTCCCTCAGTCCTAAAGCCATTCCTAGCATTCCTGTACTAATAAAAGCTAGTCCCACAATAACAGAAAATCGCACCGGATCAAGTTTAGGAGTGAGGCGGGTTTGTTCAATAGTTCTGACAATAGTAGGAATACCAAAACCAAAACCAATTAAGGATAGGGAAGTGCGTATCCAAGCCATTAAAGTGCGATCAGCGGCGGCGCGACTGCGGTATTTAGCAAGTTCGGTACGATCTTCGGCTAAATCATTAGTAGAAACCTGTTTATGGGTTTCTGAGTTGTTGGGGGGTTGATTCATCATAGGTGAGGTGTTAGGTTAGGTGGAATAATTGGGCTGCTCTTAATAATGACAATGGTTAGATATTATCCCTAAAAGATAAAATTGAACCAGAGCTAGAATCGGGAATTAAATCTCAGTAAAGCTTATAGCAGCATTTTGAGTTCGCCTTGAAGAATCTGAATTTGAAACTCTTAAAATTCTCCGTCTCTTCAGAGCAGAGAATATCAACAATTTCAAGATCAACCGGTATGCAAACTAACAATCCGTCTGAAGTTCGTGCGATTGCCAAAGAAGCTTATATCTACGGCTTCCCAATGGTAGACAGCTACCGCATCCAATACGCCTACTTCGTGGATCAACAAAATCCCGAATACAAAGCACCCTGGAACCACATTCGCAATATTGCTCGTGTCTTTACACCGGAGGATAAGGCAGTCCAGACACCTAACTCAGACACGCCTTACTCAATGCTGGGTTTGGATTTGCGTACAGAACCGATGGTACTCACCGTACCCCAGATCGAACAGGAACGCTACTTTAGCATCCAACTCATCGATCTTTACACCTTTAATTTTGACTATATCGGAAGTCGCACTACGGGTAACGAAGGGGGCAGTTTCCTCATCGCTGCACCAAACTGGCAAGGTGAGATCCCCAATAACATTAAGAAAGTGATCCGGTCGGAAACCGAGTTAGCACTCGCCGCATATCGCACACAGCTTTTCAACCCTGACGACCTCGATCAAGTCAAACACATTCAGGCGGGATATCAGGTACAGCCGCTTTCAGTCTTCCTGGGACAATCTGCACCGGAAACTGCACCGACTATTGATTTTATTAAACCCCTGACTCCGAACGAGCAACGGACATCCCTCGATTTTTTCAAGATCCTGAACTTTGTGTTACAGTTTTGTCCTACCCATCCCTCCGAAGCAGAACTCAGGGTGCGGTTTGCCAAGATGAATGTTGGTGCGGGGATGGCTTTTGACGCAGATTCCCTATCCCCCGATCTGAAGACAGCAATAGAGCAAGGAATTGCTGATGCTTGGGCAGAATTCGCGAACTTGAAGCAACGCATCGATGCCAAGGAAGTCACCTCTGGTGATGTGTTCGGCACACGGGAATATCTGAAGAATAACTACCTCTACCGGATGGCTGCGGCTATCGTCGGTATCTATGGGAATTCTAAGCAGGAAGCAATGTATCCGATCTATTCGGTCGATAGTGACGGGCAACTGCTCGATGGAGCTAACCGTTATACCCTCTACCTTGCACCCGGACAATTGCCACCCGTCAATGCCTTCTGGTCACTAACTCTGTATGAACTCCCGTCGAGCCTACTGGTTGCGAACCCACTCAACCGCTATCTCCTTAATTCTCGGATGATGCCTCAATTTAAGCGCGATTCACAAGGCGGCATCACCTTTTATATCCAAAACGAGTCACCGGGTGCAGATCAAGAAGCGAACTGGCTACCCGCCCCCAAAGGGTCATTCTTTTGCGTGATGCGTTTGTATTGGCCTCAGCCTGAAGCCCTTGAAGGGAGATGGCAACAGCCACCCATGCAGCGAGTCTAATACTGTCTTTTTTTCTTGATAAAGAAATGTCAAGTTTACTAATTCCTGATTCTTATCTAAGTTAACTTTAAGGCTAACAGACTCGTGAGATATATCTAAAAAATTTTAGGAAAGCCAGATCATTATGACAGCCAGTAATTTTATTCAACGCCAAATTCTCCCGATACCTGATCAGACGCCCATCGGACTGACCACCTACGATGCCAAAGATCCCGATACGCACTATCCCCCCATGCGCGATCTCCGTCCACCAGCAGGGGCGCCCAATGTGTTAATTGTGCTGCTGGATGATGTGGGTTTTGGGGCTTCTAGTGCCTTTGGTGGCCCCTGCAATACCCCCACCTTCGAGAAATTAGCCTCCCAAGGACTCAAATACAGCCGTTTTCACACCACCGCCCTTTGTGCTCCCACCCGACAAGCATTACTCACCGGACGTAACCATCACTCCGTAGGCATGGGCAACATTACCGAAACCGCTACAGCAGCCCCTGGTCAATGCTCCGTGCGTCCTAACACTAAAGCCCCCCTAGCCTTGACCCTGAAATTGAATGGTTACTCAACCTCAATGTTTGGTAAGTGTCACGAAGTCCCGGTCTGGCAAACCTCGCCGATGGGGCCCTTTGACGCTTGGCCGACGGGTGGGGGTGGGTTCGAGTATTTTTACGGCTTCATTGGGGGCGAAAACAATCAATGGGACCCGGCTTTATATGAAGGTACTATTCCCATTGAACCTCCTGCAACGCCGGAAGAAGGCTATCACCTGACCGAAGACCTGGCAGATAAAGCGATCGCCTGGGTGAGTCAGCAGAAAGCCCTGATGCCTGATAAGCCCTTCTTTATGTACTTTGCTCCCGGTGCGACCCATGCTCCCCACCATGTTCCCAAGGAATGGATCGAGAAGTATAAAGGCAAATTTGCTCACGGCTGGGATCAACAACGAGAAATTACCTTTGCCAAACAAAAAGAACTGGGGGTGATTTCCCCCGATGCGGAGTTAACACCCCGTCATGCCGAGATTCCCGCCTGGGATGAGATGGACTCCCAACTCAAACCCGTGTTGGAACGGGAAATGGAGGTGTATGCCGCGTTTTTGGAACACACCGACTATCACGTCGGACGGCTGATCCAAACTTTAGAGGATTTAGAAATTCTCGACGATACCCTCGTCTATGTGATTGTTGGCGATAATGGGGCTTCTGCTGAGGGAACCATTCACGGGGCGTTCAACGAAATGGCGAACTTCAATGGCATGGCCGCCCTGGAAACCCCTGAATTCATGCTATCAAAACTAGATGACTTCGGCTCCCCCGACTCCTACAACCATTTTGCCGTGGGCTGGGCTTGGGCAATGGATACCCCCTATCAGTGGACGAAGCAGGTCGCCTCTCACTGGGGTGGCACTCGCAACGGTACAATCATTCACTATCCCAAAGCCATTCAGGAGAAGGGTGGCATCCGTAACCAGTTCAGTCATGTGATTGATATAGCTCCAACGGTATTGGAGATGGCTGGCATTCCTGAACCCACAATGGTTAACGGGGTGCTGCAAAGCCCCTATGAAGGGACGAGCATGGTTTACAGTTTCAACGATGCCAATGCTCCTGAACGCCATGATGTGCAGTATTTCGAGATGTTTGGCAACCGAGGCATCTACTACAAAGGTTGGAGTGCGATTACAAAACACCGCACCCCCTGGGTTATGGTAGGACAAAAGATGGTACCTTTTGACGAAGACATCTGGGAACTGTATGACGGCAGTAAAGACTGGACACAAGCCCATGATCTCTCTCAGGAGATGCCCCAGAAATTGTTGGAATTGCAGCGTCAGTTTTTAATTGAGGCGGTCAAGTACAATGTCTTGCCCCTGGATGATCGGCAGACTGAACGGATTGATCCGGTGACGGCGGGACGACCCTCCTTAGTTAAGGGTGACTCCCAAATCTTCTTTGCGGGTATGGGTCGTTTGTCAGAAAACAGCGTGATCAATATTAAAAATAAGTCGTTTTCCATCACCGCCGAGATCGAAATGAAAGACAAACTCGCCAATGGAGTGATTATTGCTCAGGGTGGCAAGTTCGGGGGCTGGAGTGTGTACGCCAAGGAGGGTAAACTCAAGTTTACCTACAACGTCCTGGGTATCCACGAATTTCCCACCGAAGCCACAGCCCCTATTCCTGAAGGGAAACACCAGGTAAGGATGGAGTTTGCTTACGATGGCGGTGGTTTAGGCAAGGGCGGCAACGTTACCTTATATTATGATGGTCAGCCTGTGGGTACCGGGCGCGTCGAGGCAACCCAAGCCATAATTTTCTCAGCAGATGAAACCACCGACATCGGTTATGAATCCGGTACTCCTGTCAGTCCTGATTACACCACCCATAGCAGCAAATTCACAGGCAAAATTCACTGGGTGCAACTGGATGTGGGCAAGGATGACCACAATCACTTCATCTCTCCTGAAGAACGTTTGAGAGTGGCGATGGCACGACAGTAGAGACAGTTATCAGTTATCAGTTATCAGTTATCAGTTATCAGTTATCAGTTATCAGTTATCAGTTATCAGTTATCAATTTTCCTTCCTGCATTATTCTGACTATGGGAACCCGACTGAAGAACGCGCCTTTGGCATTTCATTTGCTGGCAAAACCTACTGGGGCAATTTGTAATTTGGATTGTCAGTATTGCTTTTTCTTAGCTAAAGAGCAACTGTATCCGGGTAGCAAGTTTCGCATGACCGATGAGGTATTGGAGAACTATATTCAGCAGTTGTTAGAATCCCATCAAACCCCAGAAGTGACGGTGGCTTGGCAGGGGGGAGAACCAACATTAATGGGGTTAGAGTTTTTTGAGCGATCGCTAGAATTAGTAGAAAAATATAAGAAACCCGGACAGCAGATTATTCATACTCTGCAAACCAATGGTACAACACTCGATGATCAGTGGGGACGATTTTTTAAACAGCACAATTTCTTAATTGGACTCAGTATTGATGGCCCCCAACCGTTCCATGATGTCTATCGGGTAGATAAGCGGGGACGGGGGAGTTTTGAACAGGTAATGCAGGGTTGGAAAATCTTAAAAAAGCATCAGGTTGATGTTAATATTCTCTGTACTGTTAATGCGGTTAATGGTAATCATCCGTTAGAAGTTTATCGCTTTTTTCGAGATGATTTAGGGGTTGAATTTATCCAGTTTATTCCGATTATTGAACGGGTCAATGCAGATGGTTCAACGTTAATTCAATCGGGTCATCAAGTAACAGAACGATCAGTTAAACCCGAACAGTTTGGACAATTTCTGATCGCTATTTTTGATGAGTGGGTGCGACGAGATGTGGGTAAAATTTTTATTCAACATTTTGACGCGGCTTTGGCAAATTGGGTGGGTGTGCAACCAGGGGTTTGTATTTTTTCTAAAACCTGTGGAACGGCGTTAGCGTTGGAGCATAATGGGGATCTGTATTCCTGTGATCACTTTGTGGAACCGGACTATAAACTGGGTAATATTCAGGAAACCCACATGATCGAATTAATTGCTTCTGAAAAACAATATCAATTTGGTCAGGCTAAATTTGATTCTTTGCCGAACTATTGCCGTAACTGTGAGGTGCGTTTTGCTTGCAATGGAGGTTGTCCGAAAAACCGCTTTATTGAAACCCCGGATGGAGAAGCAGGTTTAAATTATTTATGTGCGGGATATAAAGCCTTTTTTACTCATATTAATCAACCGATGACGATGATGGCAGAATTATTGCGTCAAGGTCGTTATGCGGATGAAGTAATGCAACTGTTGGCACAAAAACGGCAACAAAAACCCGTTGGATTTGGTAAGAATTAGGTAAGAATTAGGTGGGTGCGCTACTTATTTAACAGGCAAGATGCCTGTTCCACGGACTTGTTAATATTCCCTAACCCAACTTTCAACTGCTTTTAATAAATTGTCCTGCGATGCCACAAAGGAACGTTGCGGGAATGGTAACGGGAGGGGGTCAGGAGTTATCCAACCGAGGTGTAAGACGTCCGTGAGATAGTCGCAACAGTCGATGACTTCGGGGGTGGGTGTCCCGTCTGCGAGTAACAGTATGAACAGATGGGGGGTTTGGAGTTGCTGTTTCAGGTGGATAATTTTGGTTTCTAGGTTAGCGGGGGTCTGCACTTCGGGAGGAGTTATATCGGGTAAGAGTTTTTGATAAAGACGGTTACAAAATGCTTGGATAAATTCGTTTTTGGTGTTGAGGGTTAGTAGTTTATTGATGTTGATACAGTGGAGGGGGAGGTGAGGAAGTTGGGTACAAATATCGGTGAATTGTTGTTCTAATTGTCGCGCGGTTGGGGTATTACCAACGGGGGTATTATCGCTCATTTCACTATTTATTATAATGTCATCCTGAGCGGAACGCAGTGAAGCGAAGGATCTCTGAGATTCTTCGCTTCGCTCAGAATGACAATTGTTATTATTAGAATTTGGAGTAAAAGTGTTGTGATGCCATGCTTGATAAAATTTGGGATAAGGTAGATTTTGGGCGCATTTCCAGAGGAGTTTATAGCAGTCGGCATAAAGTATACTATTATTCTCGAAAGCTTCGTTAGTAAGGTTATGCTTGAAGGCAAAAACCACATCTGCATATTGTTTTTGTGTTTTGATAATTTTGCCTAAACTATAGGTAGCACTCCTGCAAGTCAATTCATTTTCAGTAGTTTCTAAAACTCGAATTAACGCCCGTATAGCCAACTCATTTCCAACGGCAATATCCTCTAAACTACCGAAAACTCTCCAGGGAGTATCTTCATTCTCAGTAGTTTCTAAGACCCAAATTAACACCTGTATTGCTAACTCATTTCCAGAATCAATTCTCCCTAAATTCCAGGCAACCTTCCAGCGAGTATCTTCATCCTCAGTAGTTTCTAAAACTCGAATTAACGCCCGTATAGCTAACTCATTTCCAACGGCAATTTTCTCTAAACTATTGGCAACCCTCCAGCGAGTCATTTTATTTTCAGTAGTTTCTAAAACTCGAATTAACGCTTGTATAGCTAACTCATTTTCAGGGTCAATTTCCCCTAAAATCTCAGCAACCCTCCAGCGAGTATCTTCATCCTCAGTAGTTTCTAAAACTCGAATTAACGCTTGTATAGCTAACTCATTTTTAGGGTCAATTTCCTCTAAACGAGAGACAACCTGCCAGCGAGTCAATTCATCTTCACTGGTTTCTAAAACTCGAATTAACGCTTGTATCCCTAACTTATTTCCAGGGTAAGTTGTCTCTAAAAAACCTAAAATATCGGCAACCAAAATAACAGTCTGTTTATCCTCAGTAGTTTCTAAGACCCGAATTAACGCTTGTATCGCTAACTCATTCCCAACGGCAATTTCCCCTAAGCTATCGGCAACCCTCCAGCGAGTACCTTCATGCTCAGTAGTTTCTAAGACCCGGATTAACGCCTGTATTGCTAACTCATTACCAGGGTCAATTTTCCCTAAACTATAGGCAAACCACCCGCGAGTATCTTCATCCTTATTGGTTTCTAAGACTTCAATTAGCGTCTGTATTGCTAACTCATTTCCAACGGCAATTTTCTCTAAACTATTGGCAACATTCCTGCGAGTATCTTCAGACTCAGTAGTTTCTAAAACCCGAATTAAATTAGCGATCGCTTTTTCTCTAATAGTCTCTGGTAATACTTTTCTTGTACCTTCCTCTATAGGTTCAAGAAAAGTTATCCATTCTTGCTTCTCAATATCAAAATAACCCAATACCAATGCAACAATAGTTTCTACAATTTCATCCGATAAACTACATTCTTTAAACTCATTAATTCCCGCAGCCGATAAAAAATAGGCACGATAGCAATAAAAATCACACCCATCATCAAAATTAACTAACTTCTCAATAAACGCCTCTTTCTCCCCTTTCTCCACATCATCACGCCCCAACCATAATAAAATCACCTGTTTCCATTGGGGTTGAAAAATACGATACTCTTTCCCCTCCACCGGACTATTCACATGATTTCGAGGTAAAAAATAATCCCAATCATTAATCGCTAAAGCCGCAAAATATTCCTGAAACGTGGGATGGAAAAAGGCATAAACCGCTTGGTCTGAATCTCTTTCCTCAACGGATGCTAACCCCACCCGATTTAACCATCCTAATTTTAACGCCCAATCAAATCGAGTATTTTCTTGCTGCGGTTTTCCTAAATACTGTTCAACAAATTTTTCCTCTAAGCGAAACCGATATTGTTCACGGTTTATCGCATTTTTCGCTAATTCTCCTAACTGTTCATGGAGACATTCTTGCACCTCGAATGGAATTTGAAACGGTTTCTGTTCATCCTTCCATTGATAATGACCCTTCACCAACCGTTGATAAAGTCCCGCTTGGGTTTCCGGTAATTTTTGCCCCCGTTTCCAAGTCCGACATAATAACGCTAACCGCAGGGGATTTTTAATTAAATCATTAATCCGGGTTTGGTTGGTTTCATTTAACTGTTTTAATAACTCCTGACTCTGGGTTGCATTGTTAAACCATTGTTCAATAAATTCCTGAATCTGTTGGGAATTAAAATCTAAATTGCGATAAACATCAAAATCCCTTAAAGCGTTTTTCTCCCCCTCCCAAACATTCAACCGACAAGTTAACACCACCCGTAACCCCTGCGTCCATCCTTCCGCCAACTGTTGATTAATTGTTACCAAAGGTGACGTTATCCCCATTTCATCAACGGCGTCGAGGAGTAAGTAAACCTGTTTTGACCTCTCCCCCGACCCCTCTCCTGCAAGGCGAGGGGAGTTCGACCTCTCCCCCGACCCCTCTCCTGCAAGGCGAGGGGAGTTTGTTCCCCCATTCCCTTGCAGGGAAGGGGGGTTAGGGGGGTTAGGTCTCAACGTCTCGGAGTTCGACCTCTCCCCCAACCCCTCTCCTACAAGGCGAGGGGAGTTTGTTCCCCCATGCTTTCCAGTTCCCTCTCCTTTTAGGGGAGGGTTAGGGAGGGGTTTCATCAACCTTTCAAACCCAGCAACCCATTCCGGCGAAACCCCTGTTAAACTTCCTGTCGCATCCCGTAACCAATTTTGAGTTAAATAATCCCGTATCGGTTTATCAACATCTGCCAACCGAATTAAAATCGGATAGCCTAAATTTTCCTGTAAAATCCATCGAGCAATTTGATATAATAACGTTGTTTTTCCCGCCCCAGGTTCCCCAATCACCGCCAACCGTTGACCTTTGCTTTTACTATTCCCTTGCCGTAAAACTTCCTCAAAAAATTGATTCGGTTCGCTGTAGGTTTTCGTTATTTCCGTTTCCGGTAATTGATAAAATTGTGACCCGTCCTCTGGGTTAACTTCCTGTTTTTGTCGTTTTTCCTGTTCCCGTTTCGGTTCCACTAACCCCAAAGGCACATAAAAATTAATCCCCGTTAACGGGTTATTCTTGAAAAAGCGTTCTTCGTAGGCGTCGAGGCGAGATTGACAGGTTTGATGCCAGTTAATATCAGGAATTGAGGATATTGTTGTTTGGGGTTGAGGTAGGAGTTTTTCTTGTTCTTGACGCTGGCGATATTCTTGTGTTAAACAACTATGTAGAATTTTAAACTTACCTTTTGTATCGGTTGCCAACTCAGGATAACGATTTTTAAAAGCAGTATAAACTTTACCCAAGTGTCGCCTAAAATGAGATTCACTAATATTCAAATTTGTAGCAATTGAAGCATCTGATGTTTGTTCTTTTAAATGTTCTTTCGCAAACCGAGTTGAAAACGCATCGCGTTCATCAGCGTTAACTAAACCCTGTTCATCTGCAACAATTTCCAGAAAGTCATCCCAAGACAGCATATCAAAAGATGATTCAATTTCAATCATTATATCAATGATTATTAAAAAAAGGCAATCCTATCTTTAAGATTCTTCAAAATTTGCGACGATATTACATAAATGGTAGGGGCGAGGCGCGCCTCGCCCCTACAGGGGATAACTTGATCATCAACAATCTTACTCTGATCATTCTGTATCAGGTAACTGTTCTAATTCTTCAGCAATTAAAGTTTGTAAATCTTCGCCACAATGGGTTTGTAGATGAATCATTGCTGCTAATAATTCGGCTAAACTATCCCCTTTTTCACTATTGTTTAATTGGTTTCCTGTTTTAATTTTATCTAAAAGCTGAATAACGGTTTGGCATTCTTCTCCAAGTTCAGTTAACAAAGTTTTTAACGTAGAACTTTTTATAAAAGATGTGCGATCGCTAATTTGCATTATAACCTCCTAAATCGTTTGAGTGCTTGTTGAACTCCTTTCTCAAAAGCGCGGATTTCTGTTTGCCAATATTTAATCAATCCCTGATCAGGATAATCCTTTTCTAACTCCTTTTTAATTTTATCCTCATGTTCAATGATTCTCCTTTGCAAACTACGAATTGCTTTTTTATGGTTTTGATTACCCATTGCCGACTTGACTGTTTTGGCTATTGTAGCACAGATTAATCATCTAACCGAGTACACCTAAAAAATGGCAAATTTAGAGAGCGTTTTAAAGGTTGATAGCATTTGATAGCATTTGATAGAAAGCCGGGGGTTCTTGATAAAAAATAAGCCTTTCAATTGGTTTGGCTGAACATTCAGAGACTAAACCAATGTTGATTAAACCTAAAGTTTTAGGCATTTCCTATGCCATTATCGCTCCGTTATTCTTTGGTGTACTACCTTTCTGTTGGCGGTATGTACCCCTCCCAACACTGCTTTTAATTCTTGATCGCTGCTTATTCACCTTTGCCATTTCAGGAGTGTTTTTATTAATTACAGGTGAATGGGAAACGGTTCGTAACTTTAGCTTAAATGTCATTAAAAAAGTGGCTAAATCTGCCTTTTATTTAGGGTCACATTTAGGCGTTTTTATGGGTGCGATCGATCTGGGACATCAAGTAGAAGCCGCCATTGGAATGTTCCTCGCTCCCGCAGCAACGGCCGTTTTATCAACAATTTTATTAGGAGAAAAACTTAACACAATTAAACGGTTTTGTGTGGGAATTTCCGTATTTTCAGCGATTATTTTCTTCTATGAAGCTCAAGAAATCCCTTATTTTGCAGTATTCATCGCGTTAACTTGGGGGCTGTATTTATGTGAACGTAAACACGCTTTAAAAATGGTCAATCACCCCCTCGCCTACAGTTGGTTAGAACAAAGCTTAATTGCAGTGGTTTTAATTGTAATTGTAATTTTCAATAGCGTTTTTCTGGCTAATGTTCAACCCTTAACGGCTGTTAATTCCACTGCTTTCTTAGTATTGGGTGCTGGATGTACCTTAGCCACAATTGCTAGTTTTTTACAATCAAAAGCCTCTCAAATGATTGACTGTTCCCAAGTGGGGATGTTAGGGGTACTTTCTCCCGTTGTGCAGTTTACTGTTGCGGTAATCGTCGATCAAAAACCCGTCAGCTTGTTACAAGGAACTGCCATCATGCTGTTATTAATTGCCGTTGTGTTATACAACTGTCCTCCCCTCAAAAACCCAACGTTATCAAAAGCCAACTAACTGAAGCAGAAACCGGGTTTCTAAATGATCTGGATTTTCACAACAAAACCTGAACGAGAAACCCGGTTTCTTGGAGTTTTTTGGAACACATAAGTCCTGCTATTAATAGGAGTTAATATTATGTCTACTTGTCCTCAAGTCGGTTGCAAGCTCAGAAAAACGTCTGAAAACCAAGCCGTTTGTTTAAAAAATGGTTGTGTGTTTAGATTAGAAAAACAACAAACTGTTGATTCTGGGAATGAAATTTTATGGTTTTTCTTACTTGCGTTGTTTGTGTTAATTATCGTAGTCGGGAGAGGATAATTGACAAAATCAATGATTAAAAATTAGGTGGGTGCGCTGCGCTTACCCACCCGACGAGATTACCAACCGAAAGCTGAATAAAATTGGCTATCTTCAGGGGTTGATTCTGATGAATTTTCAGCATCAGGATTAACCCGAATTTCCGTACAAAATGTCGAAGTATTAAACCCACCAAATCGTTTAACAGCACTGGTTCGCATTCGTACATCTGAACCCACAAACCAAAAGCGTTCAATGGAACTCATGGTTTCATATTCAGTAATTAAAATTAAGGCATCATCTTCATCCATTTCAAACTCACCCGCCACGGGCATAATTTCTGCATAACCCCGTTCTCGCAACATTTTGCCTTTCCGGGGATTTTCCGCGTCAGGAACAATAGCAAATACCGTTGATCCTTTATGGTTTTCATCGTCCTTATCCCAAGCCATTTCCCCCGCCCAGGTGACATAAGCTCCTCCGGCGGCTAAACTGGGGTCAACTTCGTGCATCTGACAAATTTCGATGACTCTAGGATCGCCTGCATCTAAGCTGGTGACTTGAATATCAGAAAATCCTTTCTCAGCTTGTCTAAAGGCTAAATGGTGAGTGGTTCGTTGCGATCGCCATGTCCCCGCACTCTTGCGAAAAAATTCCATTGCATCCATCACAGTTAAAATCCCTTCATTCACTGATGTTTCAAGGTTCCACCCTTTATCATAAAGCGATTCTGAGTTAGTTGTGAATTTTTGCAACAGAGATTAGTTTCAAAATGTGCATTATGGACAGTTTGTCAAGCTGTTGTTACGATAATTTACATTTAGTGTGATACAGGTCAGCTTAGTCAGTCCAAATCTTCGTGATTTGTACAACTTAGTCAGAGGAGTGAATATGAAAACGCCTGCAAACCTCAGTCTTGAACAACAATTCAAGTTACAAGTTCTAAAAGAACAAGTCAAAACCTTAAATTTAGAAGAAGCCCAAGATTATTTAATAGAATTGTTATGCCAAAGTATGGTTAAAGATAATCTCCTACGTCAATGGATTAAAAACCCTTAATCAGTGATCAGTGATCAGTTATCAGTGATCAGTGGAGAGTTAGCAGTTAATCGTTTATAGTTCATTGTCAATGATTTTTGGCTCAAAACTATAAGCCATAAACTCTAGGCTAACAACTGATAACTGATAACTGATAACTGACAACTGATTATCCAAACCGACCACTAACATATTGTTGAGTGGCTTCTTCTTTGGGATTTTGGAAGATGGTTTGGGTGTCATCATATTCCACTAAATAGCCAAAGCGTTTTCCACCTTCTATAGCTTTGGCGTTAAAAAATGCCGTCATATCTGCAACCCGTGTGGCTTGCTGCATATTGTGAGTAACAATAATAATGGTGTAATTTTGTTTGAGTTCGTGAAGTAAATCTTCAACGGCTAAAGTCGAAATGGGGTCTAAAGAAGCACAGGGTTCATCCATTAACACGACATCAGGATTAATTGCAATAGCGCGGGCAATACAAAGTCGTTGTTGCTGACCGCCAGATAAAGCAAAACCACTTTGACCCAATTTATCTTTTACTTCATCCCATAATACAGCTTGACGCAGGGATTTTTCGACAATTTCATCTAATTGGGCTTTATTTTTAGCTAATCCATTTACCCGGACTCCGTAGGCAATATTATCATAAATTGATTTGGGGAAAGGATTGGGTTTTTGAAACACCATCCCAATGCGACGACGAACTTCTACGGGATCAACATTAGGGGCATACAGATTTTGATTATGATAGAATATATTTCCCTTTAATCGAAATCCTTGAATTAAATCATTAAGGCGATTAAAACAGCGTAAAATCGTACTTTTTCCGCAGCCTGACGGCCCAATAAAAGCCGTGACTCTATTTTTAGGAATGTCTAAACAAACGCCCCGAACAGCCTTGAAATCACCATAATAGATATCAATATTTTCAGTTTGGATGACCGTTTCCATTTCTACCGAGGCATACTGATGAACATCGTACATGAGATTAACTCCTTAAAGGATACAATAATTAAAAAATCCACATCAAAATTAAGTATTTTCATCAATTCATACAAAATTCTGATGACCGTCTAATTACAGGTTAAAGTTACCCAAAATCAAGTAACCTAGCCATTATCATTTCGGGTTTAAAGCTTAGACTTAAAACTGTTTTTGACGAGTCGCAAATCGGGCAATTACGCTCGTTAATAACACTAAAGCCACCAATACCAGGGATGCTGCCCAAGCAAACTCCTGTAAAACTTTATCAAATCCTCTGGCAAATTCATAAACTAAATAGGCGAGGGAGGGAAGGGTGGGAGACAGGGGGCCTTTAGGCCAGTTATTGGTATAAACAACGGTAAATAATAGGGGTGCAGTTTCTCCAGCAGCCCTGGCAACAGCTAAGGTTACCCCGGTTAAAATGGCGGGTAAGGCGGCAGGAAGCACCACTTGTAATGCTGTTTGATAATTAGAAGCTCCTACCCCAACGGACGCCCAACGAATCTCTTGGGGTACAATTTGTAGAGCTTCATCGGTGGTACGAATAATGGTAGGTAACATCAAAATCGCAAGCGCAATAGCGCCCGCCACCACTGAAAAGGTTCCCATTTTTAACACAATAAAACTATAAGCAAACACCCCCGCAATAATTGAAGGAACACCACTCAAAACATTTGTAATAAATCGAATCCAACGCACAACTTGACCATTTTTGCCAAATTCCGAAAGAAAAATGGCAGCTAAAACCCCAAAGGGAACAGCAACTATAGTAGCAATTGCCACCACTTGTATTGTGCCAAGAATAGCACTGGCAATGCCTCCGGTTGTTTGACCCGCAACGGGGGGAAGCTTGGTAAATAAATCTAAATTTAAACGCCCAGCCCCCTTAACTAAAACATAAAATAAAACTGCAAAAAGCGGAATCAAGGTGATCAAAATGCAAGCTGTTGCAATTCCAGTCATTAAAAATTCAAAAATGTCACGGGAACTTTTAGAATTGCGAATTAAACTGAAACCTTGACTTCCAGCATAGTTCGTTTTTTGGGAGAGATTTGACATAAAAGAATACTCAATGTTTTCAGCTAATCAGATTCTTGAAAAACGAATTTTGAGAGTTTTTAAGATTTAATGAATTCCTCAATTAACTCCCATCTACTGCCATCTCCGTTATTGGTATTTCGCTTTAACTTGATTAACAATCCACTCCGCAGCAATATTAACTAATAAGGTGAGAGCAAATAACACTAATCCAGCATACATGAGAGCCGAAACTTGTAAACCAGAGGCTTCTGGGAATTGATTTGCCATCAAAGAGGCAATGGTATTCCCGGGAGCAAATAGGGAAATTTTTAGATTATTCGAGTTTCCAATAATCATCGTGGCTGCCATTGTTTCTCCCATCGCTCGTCCCAGACCTAACATAATTCCCCCAACAATTCCCGAAAAAGCAGCCGGAATTAAAACTCGAAAGATTGTCACCCAACGAGTTGCCCCCAAACCCAAGGAAGCTTGACGTAAATCAGGGGGTAAACTGGCTAAGGAATCCCTGGCAATAGCGGTAATAATCGGCAGAATCATAATCGCTAAAATCACCCCGGCCGGAAACATTCCAGGGCCAGCCGGAGGGGTACTAAATAACGGTATCCAGCCGAAATTTTGATACATAAACATTTGAAAAGGTCTTAAAAAAGGAATTAAGACAAAAATACCCCAAAGACCATAAACGACACTGGGAATCGCCGCCAACAATTCCACCAAAAACGTTAAAGCGGTACGAATTGAAAGGGGAATAAAATCCTCACTTAAGAAAATCGCAGTTCCTAACCCCAAAGGAACAGCAAATAATAACGCAATGAATGAACTCACCAGCGTCCCATAAATCATGGGAAACGCACCATATTGATTGTTAACCGGGTTCCAAGAACTACTAAATAAAAATCCTAACCCAAACTCTTGAATGGCTGGAATGGCTTGTTGAGCGATGGGAAAACCCAATAATAATAAAACAACAATAATACCCCAAGCCATCAGGCGTGTTAGCCACACAAACCCTTGATCCAGGGTTTTTTCGATCGGGGAACGAGATTGAGGAATTCCTGTTACATTTTGATTGGGTAAGACCATACAAGATTAATTATACATCATAAAATCGACACCCGACACCTGATAACTGATAACTGATAACTGATAACTGATAACTGAAATTACTCAACTTTAATCGTAAAGTCTGGGCTAATTTGATCGGCTTTTTCCGCCACTTTTTTAACAACGGCTGGGGGTAAAGGCACATACCCTAGTTCAGGACTAATTTTTTGGCCTTCAGTTAATCCATATTGAATCATGGCTTCAACAGACTTGGCAACTTCGGGATTATCATATTTTTGATAAGCCATGATCCAAGAGTAGGTCACAATCGGATAGGAATCAGCGCCGTCAGGATTGGTGATAAAAGCCCGTAAATCTTCCGGTAATTCCACAGCTTCCAAGGTTTTTGCGGCGGCTGCATCTGTTGGTTTGACAAAATTTCCGGCTTTGTTTTGCAAATCAGCCATCTTCAAGTTAGCACTTTTCGCATAACCATATTCCACATAACCAATCGCCCCAGGGGTTTGATTGATTTGAGCCGTTACCCCATCATTGCCCTTGGCGCCAATTCCAACGGGCCATTGAACGGTTTTCCCTTCTCCAATACTATTTTTCCAATCTTCACTCATGGCGCTTAAATTTTTAGTGAAAACCCCGGTTGTTCCACTGCCATCAGACCGATAAACAACTTGGATGGGTAAATCAGGGAGGGTAATACCCGGATTATCTGTAGCCAGTGCTGGGTCATTCCAGTTGGTGATTTTACCCGAAAAGATATCAACTAGATTTTGTTGAGATAATTTTAATTCAGCTAACTCAGGGACATTATAAGCTAATACAATACTTCCCGCCGTCATCGGTAGCATTAAAACCCCGTTGGTGACTTTGGAAATTTCATCATCTTTCATGGCGACATCACTAGCGCCAAATTGAACTAACCCCTGGACAAATCGTTCTACCCCGGCACCACTTCCTACAGATTGATAATCAATTTGTAGGTTTTTGGTTCCCCCACCAATATCACTAAACCAGCGTTGATACAAAGGCGCCGGGAATGTAGCTCCTGCACCCACTAAGTTAACGGGTTGTTCCAAACTAATTAATTGAGCCGCACCAGAAGTTGTATTGGGGGCTGTGGTGTTGGTCGCCGTCGGCGTTCCCTGTGTACCAGTTGTCGGATTTGGAGCCGTTGTGGTGGTATTAGTCCCGCCACAGGCCGTTAAACTCAAACTTAGGGCTAACGCTGAACATTTAGCTACAAACTGACGAGAGGGATTAATAGAATTCAGACGGAATAGCATAAAAAAAAATCAATGTTGTGTTAGAGCCGCTACCGTAGAGAATACCGTCTCTGTAACAAATTCAGGTAAAGGAAAGGTTAAGGATTCCCCAAGACCGGAAACCCCGATGGTCAGGCTAGAGGTGAAGGGTTAAGCGTCTTCTGTATGCTTTGGTGATACAATAACTCAGTTTGGATAACTGGCAATTCCAGCATGATCAATGTAGTTTCAGTACGACCCGCCCTTAACCGTTTGTCTTCCGACAGGGATTCTGTGTTGGAAGTTCCTCCCCATTGGGACACCCTAGAAGACTTGCAAACTTGGTTGCATCATTTAGTTGAAGGGATTATATCAGGCGATCGCATCAGTCGAGAAGCAGCCCTCGCCTTGAGTGCTCTCGAAGATCAAGACCAAATTTTATTACTGTGTCAAGCTGCGGATCAAGTTCGTCAAGCCTGCTGCGGGAATACCGTTGATTTGTGTAGCATTGTTAATATTAAATCCGGGAACTGTTCGGAAAACTGTGGTTTTTGTTCCCAATCTGCCCATCATCCGGGTGAGGCGTCTCCGATTTATGGGTTAAAGTCTGTTGATGAAATTTTAGATCATGCTAAAGCCGCAGAAGCGGCCGGAGCTAAACGGTTTTGTTTGGTATCTCAGGGACGAGGAATTAAATATAATAGTCCGAAATCTACGGAATTTGAACAAATCTTAGCAACGGTTCACCGGATTATTCAGGAAACCAATGTTAAACCCTGTTGTGCGTTAGGGGAATTAACCTTAGACCAAGCGCAAGCTTTAGCAGAAGCGGGTGTGACTCGCTATAACCATAATTTAGAAGCTTCAAAAGCCTTTTATCCCCAAGTTGTCACCACCCATACGTGGGAAGATCGGGTACAAACTGTTAAGAACTTAAAAGCCGCAGGAATTCAAGCTTGTACGGGTGGCATTATTGGTATGGGTGAAACTTGGGAAGATCGGATCGATTTAGCGTTGTCGTTACGGGAGTTAGAGGTGGAGTCCGTTCCCATTAATTTATTAAACCCCCGTTCGGGAACGCCACTCTCAGAAAACTCTAAACTTGACCCCTATGAAGCATTAAAAGCGATCGCTATTTTTCGTTTAATTCTTCCTCAACAAATTCTCCGTTATGCGGGAGGACGGGAAGCCATCATGGGAGAACTGCAAAGCTTAGGCTTACAATCGGGAATTAACGCCATGTTAATTGGTAATTATTTAACCACCTTGGGTCAACCGCCTGAACAGGATCAAGCCATGTTAACATCCTTGGGACTTGTTGGTGGTGAAGCTCCTGTTCCTGGTTTCTCCTAAAGGCTAATAGTTCTCTGTTGTGACTCCTGCACTTGAGTTTCTCTGGGCGATTATCGGTGTTTTATTAACGATTGGTGGCACTTTTTTAGAAGCGTTTGTCACCGATCCGTCTTGGCTTTGGCAACAACAAAATGTTGAAGTTCACTCTTTAGGAGTAACTTATCAAATTGGGGCGGTTTTACTCGTGGGGTGTTTGGGGGGAAAAAATGCCGCCGCCATGTCCCAAATTGCTTATTTAGCTTTAGGATTAACAATATTACCTGTTTTTTCAGAAGGAGGCGGACTAGACTATTTTAAACAGCCAACCTTTGGATATCTATTAGGGTTTATTCCGGGGGGATGGATTTGTGGTTTTTTAGCGTTTAAAGCGTTACCAAAATTAGAATTATTAGCCTTTAGTTGTTTGTGTGGATTGTTGACGGTTCATAGTATGGGGATCATGTATTTAACTATAAGTCACCTCATTAATGGAGCCTCAACCCAAGGAATTCTTCTGACAGAAGCCTTTGAAAAATATTCGCTTCAACCCTTACCTGGACAGTTAGCCGTCAGTTGTGCCGTAGCTGTTTTATCTTATATTTTAAGGGGATTAATGTTTTATTAAAGTCAACTAATAACTGATAACTGATAACTGATAACTGATAACTGATAACTGATAACTGATAACTGATGATGCAATTTCAGAAAAATTCTAATTTTTGGATCGTTGCTATTGCAAGTTTAATTTTAGATCACCTAACTAAATTCTGGGTGGTACGAAATTTTGAACTCGGAGAAACTTTACCCCTTTGGCCGGATGTTTTTCACTTAACTTATGTTACCAATACCGGAGCCGCCTTTAGTTTGTTTAGTAATGGAGGTGTTGCTTGGTTACGATGGTTATCATTGCTGGTTAGTCTTGGATTAATGGCAATGGCTTGGTTTGGCCCCCGTTTCAATCGTTGGGAACAAGTGGGATATGGTTTAATATTAGGGGGTGCATTAGGGAATGGAATTGATCGCTTTATATCCGGTCATGTCGTAGATTTCCTCGATTTTCGACTGATTCATTTTCCCGTGTTCAATTTGGCAGATGTTTCGATTAATATTGGAATCTGGTGTTTAATTATTGCAACTTTCAGAATTAAAACCTGACTCCTGAAATCAGAAGGTACAATGAATACAGCCCAATGCCACTCTGAGTGCTGAAAATGTCCACAACCAAGCCCCCTCAGAAACCTCAAACTCTCCTGAACACAATCACACAGGTTGTCCAGACACTTCACGCCAAAGTTAATTTTTCTCGGCTGATCCTCAAGCCCAACGCTAAAGTCCCCGAATTGCGGGTACACCATGCGGATACCGATAAACCCGAAGTTTATCCTTTATTGGGCGATCGCTATGTGGTGGGGCGTTCTTCCCGAACCTGCGATATCGTAGTACGGAACCCCCTGGTGAGTCAAATTCATGTCAGTGTTGTCCGAAATGCTCAAGGGACAAGATTACTACCCAGTCGTCCTGGGTTTATGATTCAGGATGAAGACTCCACAAACGGTTTGTATTGGGGAAAGCGAAAGATCAAGAGCCTTCCTTTACGACATGGGGATAGTTTAACTTTAGGGCCACCTGAACTCGCCTCCGTTGCCCGTGTTGAATATAATGATCCTCCGGCTTGGTATGTGCAAACCATCCGTTATGGATTTTATGGATTTTGCGGCATTAGTGCTGTGGTGGGGGCAGTGGTACTCTTTGAGTGGCAGAAATTTCAAGTTGACCCCCTACCGGAAACAGTAACGGGGCCTGTTATTGTTCATGCCGCCGATGGTCGTCCCCTACGAGAAGCGAATACCATTGCCCATTTAGAAACAAATCAGTTAGGGGATTTTGGCCCCTATTTACCTAAAGCTGTTGTTGCGTCTGAGGATAGTCGGTTTTACTGGCATTTGGGAATTGATCCCCTGGGAACGTTACGGGCCTTATTAACCAATGTACGGGGCGGAGAAATTCGAGAAGGAGGAAGCACCCTTTCTCAACAGTTAGCCCGGAGTTTATACCGAGATTATGTCGGAACAGAAGATTCGGCTGGACGCAAATTTCGAGAAGCGGTTGTTGCTTTGAAATTAGAAGCGGTTTATGGTAAAAATCATCTGCTTAAAACTTATTTGAATCGGGTTTATTTAGGGATTAATTTATATGGATTTGAAGATGCAGCCAAGTTTTATTTTAATAAATCAGCCAAGGATTTAACGCTGTCCGAAGCTGCCACATTAGTCGGAATATTACCCGCCCCCAATAGTTTTAATCCGATTCAAAATTATCAGTTAGCCGTACAATACCGCGATCGCGTCATTAGCCGAATGTTAGAAATGGGGATGGTAAGTGAAGAGGAAGCCGATCGCGCTCGTCGTTCTCGGATTGAAATTAATCCCAAAGCTAAGGAATTTTTAGAAAGTACCATTGCTCCCTATTTTTATGATTATGTTTTTGCTGAATTGGAGAAATTATTAGGGGAACAGTTAGCTCGTGAAGGGAATTTTATTGTAGAAACAGCCTTAGATATTCCCACTCAAACCCTTGCAGAATCTTCTCTAAAACGTGCTATTCAAACCACCGGATCACGGAATGGATTTTCTCAAGGCGGTTTAGTCACGTTAAATTCTAATACCGGAGAAATTTTAGCAATGGCGGGGGGGGAAGATTATAAAGCAAGTCAATTTAATCGGGTTACTCAAGCTCAACGTCAACCGGGATCAACGTTTAAATTATTTACTTATTTAGCGGCTTTAGCGCAAGGCATTCCCCCCGGTCAAACCTATTCCTGTGAACCCTTAACGTGGAAAGGACAAAGTTATCAAGGGTGTGAACGCAGTGGGGGTGATGTTGATATGTATCGGGGGTTAGCCTTATCAGAAAATGTCATTGCTCTGAGAATTGCTCAAGAGATTGGATTAGATCGGGTGATTGACATGGCGAAACGTTTAGGAATTCAATCTAAACTTGATCCGGTTCCGGGTTTAGTTCTCGGTCAAAGTGAAGTGAATCTATTAGAATTAACAGGAGCTTATAGCACCGTTGCGAATGAGGGTTTATATCATTCTCCCCATGCTATTAAACGGATTTTAGATAGTAGTGATTGTACGGATATTAATGATATTAATACCTGTCGGATTATTTATGCTTATGATCGAGAAAATCCAACGGTTCCTACTGTTTTGTCTCCTTCTGTGGCTGAAACTATGACAACTTTATTACAAGGAGTCATTCGTCGGGGAACGGGTCAAAGTGCCTATATTGGGTTAGGAGAAGCGGGTAAAACTGGAACAACAAATGATAACGTTGATTTGTGGTTTATTGGTTATCTTCCTGATTCTAAATTAACAACGGGAGTGTGGTTAGGTAATGATGATAATTCTCCGACTAATGGCAGCAGTGGAAATGCGGCTCAATTATGGCGAGATTATATGGGTCAAATTGCGAGATGATTGTTGAGGGAATTACGAATTACGAATTACGAATTACGAATTACGAATTGGGGGATTTTTAAAATTATAATTCACCCCCTTTAAAAATTTGTGTTGGGGTTAAATTTAATTCGGGGAATATAACAGATTGTATCCGGTCATTTTCTCGAAATAAATTCACCATATATTCCCCATCAATCATTTGATAAACTGAAATAGTCGGTTGTTTAGGATTTCCAATATATCGCCGACCGCCTAACCCTAAATAATCAATAATCCAATATTCTTGAATCCCTAATTTTTCATATTCTGATAATTTTAATAAATAATCATCTTGCCAATTTGTACTCACAACTTCAACAACTAACGGTAATGTTTCCCCTTGAGTAATTGTTGAACGTTTTTTCCACATAGGTTCTTGATCTAAATAATTTTTATTAATCACAGTCACATCTGGACTATAACCTGAATTGTCGGAATCAAGGGGTTTAATAATACATTGTCGAGGAATCAAATAAGGGAATTGTAAACGCCGAATTTCTAAGGTCAACTCAGCCGCAATTTCTCCAGCAATTTGTTCATGAGTTCCTGTTGGCTGCATTTCTTTAACAACTCCTCTATGTAATTCATAGCGTCCAGAACCATCAGGAACCCAGTCCAGAAATTCCTCTAAGGTCATTAATTGAGCTTCCGATTCTGATTCTAATAAAGTTTTTATCATAGGGTTAATAGTTTTAATTAAAAATTATACACAGATAATAGTATAACAATTAAACTAGAGATATAAATATAGGCGATCGCTGCCTAAAAACTCCTAGAAACCGGGATTGTTCAAGAAACCCGGTTTCTGTTAGGCTAAAATAGACTTAGGCTGGTTTGAGTTATATCACCGATGAGTTATTGCCTAAATCCCCAATGTCCTCAACCCCAAAACACCCCAGAGGCTAAATTTTGTTTAACCTGTGGGGCAAAATTGTTATTACGAGAACGGTATCGCGCCATTAAAGTCATTGGTCATGGGGGGTTTGGCAAAACATTTTTAGCCATCGATGAAGATAAACCCTCCCGTCCTCCCTGTGTAATTAAACAATTTCGCCCCCAAATGCAGGGAAATTCTCAAAAAGCCATAGAATTATTTCATCGAGAAGCAGAACGATTAGATGAGTTAGGAAAACATTCCCAAATTCCTGAATTATTAGCCCATTTTGAACAAGATAGTCATCAATATTTAGTTCAAGAATTTATTAATGGGTCGAATTTAGAAGAAGAAGTTTTGCGCCAAGGAGTTTTTAATGAAACTCAAATTCGTCAAGTTTTAAATGATTTACTCCCCGTTTTACAATTTATTCATCATCATAGAGTTATTCACCGAGATATTAAACCCGCTAATATTATTCTTAGAGAAACTTCTCAACACCAAGGTCAGTTAGTTTTAGTGGATTTTGGTGCCGCAAAAGTGGTTACTGATACTGAAGTGGCGATGATGGGAACTGTAATTGGTAGCCCTGAATATGTTGCGCCTGAACAAACCAGAGGACAGGCAATTTATGCCAGTGATATTTATAGTTTGGGGGTAACTTGTATTTATTTAATGACGGCAATTTCCCCCTTTGATTTATATGATATTCATGAAGATCGTTGGATTTGGCGAGATTATTTAAAACATCATTCTGTTAGTTCAGAATTAGGTAAAATTCTGGATAAAATGTTGGCTGTATTACCCAGTCAACGTTATGATTCTGCATTAAAAGTATTAAAAGATTTATATCCGAGTGGCATACCTGTTGCGATCGCACGTCATTTACAATCTCCCCCTTTACCCCCACCCCCGCAAACGGTGAGAACGCCTATCCCATCACCTCTCCAGACCTTACCCCCCCGCACCATCCAACAACCGACTCCTCCACAAAAACAACGTGTTCAACCCTTGCGAGTACCTTCCTGGCGTTGTATTCATACCCTCACAGGTCATCGTAACGCCATCACCGGAGTTGCGTTTAGTCCTGATGGGGAGACGTTAGCGAGTGGGAGTCAAGATCAGACGATTGAAATTTGGCGGCTAGACTCTGGGAAACGGTGGTATACCTTAGTCGGTCATAGTAACTGGATCACAACCATTGCTTTTAGTCCTGATAGTAAGACCTTAGCCAGTGGGAGTCGAGATCAAACGATTGAAATTTGGGATATGACCAAGGGTAAAAGGTGGTATACCCTCACGGGTCATCAAGATGGGGTAGAAGCGGTGGCGTTTAGTCCCAATGGTCAATTATTAGCGAGTGGAAGTCGAGATAAAAGGATTGAAATTTGGGATATGAATAAGGGAAAACGGGGGTTTACCTTAACGGGTCATCAAGATCGAGTTTATAGTGTGGCGTTTAATTTTGATAGTCAAAAATTGGCGAGTGGGAGTCGAGATCAAACGGTAAAAATTTGGGATTTGAAGACAGCAAAGGAAGTGCAAACCTTAACGGGTCATGGGGACTGGGTGAGAAGTGTGGCATTTAGTTTAAATGGTCAATTCTTGGCTTCAGCCTCAAAAAATGGGATGATTAAAATCTGGACAAATCAACAGGAACAATGGGTATTATTAAGAACATTAAGAGCCGATGATAAAGAGATATTTAGTATCGTTTTTAGCCCTGATCATCAGATGTTAGTGAGTGGAGGAGGACAGGGATTATTAGATATTTGGGATGTACAAAAAGGGATATTATTAGAAACTATTAAAGCCCATGACAGTGATATTTTTACAGTGGCGTTTAGTGGGGATGGTCAATGGTTAGCCACGGGAAGTTATGACCGGACAGTAAAATTGTGGAAACAATCAAATTGATTCTTCTTCTTGTATTTCTCCTCGATCTGAATCATACAGTATCTATTGCTCTACACATTACATCTGTACAGACGCGCCGTGGCGCGTCTCTACTTCCAGCAAACTAAGAGGTTGTTTTTTTACGAGTCGTTGATGATTTTTTAGTCGTGGTTTTAGTCGTTTTAGCGGTTGATTTCGAGGCGGTTTTTGTCGTTTTAGACTTACTCCGAGAACTCGAACTTGAACCTGCTTTTGCTGCTAATAATTCCAACCCTTGGGCTAACGTAAACGCTTCTACAGCCGAATCTTTAGGTAAAGAGGCGTTGACTTTTCCGTGTTTTACATAGGGGCCATAACGACCATCATAAATATTCACGGGTTCGCCATCTTCCGGGTGAGTTCCTAACTCCCGTAAGGGTGGAATTTCTTTTTTCCCTCGTCCTCCCCGGCCACTGGTTTTCGGTTGAGCTAATAATTCTAAAGCTCGTTCTAAACTAATGGTTAACACATCATCTGGCGCTTTAATAGACCGATAATCTTTACCTTCTTTCCCCTGGTCATGAACCACATAGGGCCCAAACGGCCCCAAGGCGGCTTTAATTTTTGCCCCAGTTTCGGGATGGGTTCCTAACAGTCGGGGTAATGCCAATAACCCCAGAGCCATATCCATTGTGACACTTTCTTTATCAACGCCTTTGGGAAGGGAAACCCGTTTTGGTTTTTTATTATCTTCCGACTCTAACCCCAACTGAATATAGGGGCCGTAGGGGCCAATTAACACATAAATGACTGTTCCCGTTTGCGGGTCAGTGCCTAATTGTTCTGGGCCTTCGGCTTTTTGTCCGACTAATTCTCGAATCACATCGGGGGTTAAGTCGGCTGGCGTTAAATCTTGGGGAATGGAGGCGGTGATCATTTCTTCACCTTTCCCCGCTTCAATATAGGGGCCAAACTTCCCGATACAAACGCGGTATTGAATGGGATCATTTTCATCCCCTAACTGTTCCAATTCAATTGTCCGGGCGATTTTAGTATCAATTTTACTTTCCTGGTCTTTAACTTGATGTTCGAGTCCGGTTTCTCCTAAATAGAATTTTTGTAAATAAGGCAGCCAAGGCGCTTCTCCGGCGGCAATATCATCCAAAGTATCTTCCATACGGGCGGTAAACCGGATATCTACTAAATCGGGGAAATATTTCTCTAATAAATTAGTAACAGCAAAAGCGGTAAAGGTGGGAATCAGGGCATTATTTTTTAACTGTACATAGCCCCGGTCAATAATAGTACCAATAACACTGGCGTAGGTACTGGGGCGACCAATGCCTTCACTTTCTAAGGTTTTGACTAAGGAAGCTTCCGTAAACCGGGCGGGGGGTTGGGTTTCGTGTCCCACAACTTCTAACTGTTTGCAGTTAGGATGGTCGCCAACTTTCAGAGGGGGTAATAATACTTCTTTATCTTCTAGGGCGGCTTCTGGGTCATCGGAGCCCTCAACGTAAGCCCGGAGAAACCCCGGAAAATCAATGCGTTTCCCGGTACTGCGGAACCCAGCATCCTCAACTTTTAACTCAACGGTAATATTGGTTTGGCGAGAATCAGCCATCTGAGAAGCAACGGTACGCTTCCAGATTAAATCATACAGGCTAAGTTCGGCTCCACTGAGATCGGTTTCTTGGGGCGTGCGGAAATGATTTCCCGCCGGACGGATGGCTTCGTGGGCTTCCTGTGCGCCTTTAGATTTAGTTGTATATTGACGGGGTTTAGGACTGAGGTAGTTTTTCCCATATTTCTGTTCCACACATTCTCGCGTTGCGGTGATTGCTTGTTCCGATAAATGCACGGAATCTGTTCTCATATAAGTAATATAACCCCGCTCATACAAACTTTGGGCAATTTGCATGGTTTGACGGGCACTTAACCGCAGTTTCCGGTTGGACTCTTGCTGCAATGTGGAGGTTGTAAACGGAGGTAAGGGTTTGCGGGTAACGGCTTTTTCTTCCAGATTAGTGACTGTCCAGGGTTTACCAAAGATTCGTTGTTTTAAAGCTTCTGCTTGGGCTTCATCCAGTAAAACCACATTTCGACCTTGAGCAATTTTTCCGGTGGTTTCATCAAAATCGCTTCCGGTGGCAACTTTTATCCCCCCAAGGCTGACGAGTTTAGACTCAAATTGACTTTGGGTGTGTTCCAGAAGCGCTTTTAAATCCCAATATCCCCCAGACCGAAATGCACGGCGTTCTCGTTCTCGACTGACGAGTAACCGCACCGCTACCGATTGTACTCGTCCGGCGGATAATCCCCGCGCAATTTTTTTCCACAGCAGGGGGGAAAGGGTATATCCATAGAGGCGGTCAAGAATGCGGCGGGTTTCTTGGGCGTGAACTAATTGTTCATCAACGGTGCGACAATTTCTCAGGGCTTCACGAATGGCCTCTTGGGTAATTTCGTGAAACACCATGCGTTTAATCGGAACTTTGGGTTGCAGAATTTGAAGTAAATGCCAACTAATACTTTCTCCCTCTCGGTCTTCGTCAGTGGCGAGGACAAGTTCGTCCGCTTGCTTGAGGGCGGCTTTGAGTTCTTTAACGATTTTTTGCTTATCTTTGGGGATAACGTAAATGGGTTCAAAGTTTGATTCTACATTGACCCCCAGTTGCGCCCACTTCTCCGTCTTATACTCTTCGGGAATTTCTTCCGCCGAGGGAGGGAGGTCACGAACATGACCCATTGACGCTTCCACCCGATAGCTGGAGGGGAGGAAGTTGCGAATGGTACGCGCTTTAGTGGGAGATTCAACGATGACTAAGGTTGACATGGCGTCTTCTTCGGATAGCAGCGAACTGGGACAAATGCAAGAAAAGGGACGGTTAACTGCTAGGAGTAAACAGCCCTTTAGCTCTATGCTATCTTGCAAAGTTCATTTAATTACGACGGATTCTATAATCAAGCATGATAACACCCTGATTTCACAACAGTGATCAAGGTGTTTACAGAATTTTAAATTTTTCAGACCAACCTTCCCTTACGGAGGAGATTCCGGGTAAGAAATCTCGTCTTTTAATCCAGACAAGTTAATGTAGATTTTGGGAGTGGTTGTTTCTGAATGGGAGTCGGATCTATTTTTTTTTGAGAGATCGGCTAATGACCATGTTAAACTTAAGATCGCCAGTTTAGCGATCGCATCTAATTGTTGATCTTGAGAGTCTGTGATCGGATTGGTTTTAGAATCAGAGTTATTAGTATTCATAGCAGTAAATTGTATAGAACCTATTCCAATTCTTCTTGATCCGGCTTGACATTTCCGTAATTTTTGTCAATTTTGTTTGTGATAATCCTTACCGATTTCTGTGATTCATCTCACAAGTATTGCTGCTCGGTGCTAAACTCTGAAAATTAAATCCAGGACTGAAACCACATCCGCATTTTCCACTGTCCAGGAGACATAGGCAAACCTAAATATAAAGGCATCCAATACAAAAAACCGAATAAAACTAGGCAAATAACCGTACCTCCAAGCCACCGAAATTGAGGTTTATGGCTATATAACCAGCGTTCTAACCACCAAGCTAAAGCCATACAACTAAAAACAAACCCTGTCATGTAATGGTAAATAAATAAACAACGTGTTACTTTCACCCAAGGTAATATATTAGCCAACCAATTTAGGGTAAGAAATGTTGTTAACCACAGTTCAGGTGTTGGGGGAAATTGTAGGGAAAATTGGGGTTTTAACCGGGAAAATTGAACGGATATCTCCCTCCAAATTCGTTGAATTAACATTCCTATTAATAAGAGACTCGCTAAGGTTGATAACCACCATAAAAATGGATTTCCCATCGCATGAACGGCATAAATCAGGGGGAGTTGCTCAGGATTATTTAACGGTAAAATAGGATTAGGGGGCGTTGTGGCTTCAACTTTGGTGAAAAAATAAGCGACGGGTCGTAACATTAAAAGCCAACTGTACCATTTAGAACAGTAGGGATGCACTTTTTCCCCATCTCCTAAGTTTTGATGATAACCCCAGATTTTAGTTTGAAGTCCCCAAAAACCCGGAGTCGGATTTTGTTGTAAATGGGGAAGCCAAGCAATAATATAAACTAGAATAGGAATCAGAATTAAAGTTACTCCCATTAAAATCGGGGTGAGTTGAGTTAGGTTTTCTAGGGGAGATTTAAAAGAACTTTCGGTCGGTTTATTGTCTGATTTTTCGCTCATTTTTTGAACGATAAAACCTGCGATAACTATTCCATCAATTCCAACTAAAAATCCTAATCCATTCCATTTAGTTGCAATAGAAAGTCCTAATCCTATTCCAGCTAAACTCATCCAAAACCAACGGTTTAGCCCTTTTTTTTGTAAGGCAATTAAAAAGAAAAGTTGTCCTAATAATCCAAAAAAAACAATATAAATATTACTTAAGGCATAACGGGATTCAACAATAAATAATCCATCAATTGCCATTAAAAAAGTAGCAATTAAGGTATAACTACGACGGTGAGTAAGTTGATAAGCGATCGCACCGACAATTAAAGGAATAAAGGAACCAAATAACGCATTAAACCAGCGATAACTCCAGGTTGAGAGGGTAGAACCTGTTAACTGATTAACAGTTTCGTGTCCAAAGGGCAGTTTAGAACCTAGCCAAATTCCTATGGCGATTAAATATTGGCTGACGGGAGGATGGGAATTAAAAAAAGGAGTTTGGGTTAAATAATTATTGCCAAATTTAGCATAATACACTTCATCAAAGACTAAGGTATTAAATCGGCTTAAACCCCAAAATCTGAGGAGGATAGACCCGATAAATATTGTGAGCATTCCCAAGGTAAACCCGGAGACTGGAAGTAGAGATCGAGAGGTATTACTGTTTTTATTAACCACTGGCATGAATCCCCCTTTCTTTTAACTTCTGCATAAAAAATTCTTCTAAGGTTAATCGCGCTAAATTCAAACTAAACAGTTGAGCATCCATTTCTTTTAATACGCCCAAAAACACTTCGGGATCAGCTTTGAGATGTCCTTCCCAATAGTCTTGATCGACTTCTAAATCCGATATCCAATTTTTTAGACTATTCACATCCCCCCCTTTTCCTTTAACAGCGTAGGTTTGAGTTGTTCCTAATAAATCATCCAGAGAACCCATGCTAATCAATTCTCCTTCTGCTAAAATTGCAATGCGATCGCAAACTTTCTCCACATCGGATAAAACATGACTATTGAAAAAAATGGTTTTATTCTGTGCTTTTAACGATAAAATAATTTCCCGAATTTGATACCGTCCCATTGGGTCAAGTCCTGACATGGGTTCATCTAAAAACACCACTTCAGGATCATTAATTAAGGCTTGCGCCATGCCTACCCGTTGTAACATTCCCTTAGAATATTGACGCATTTGCTTTTTAATGGCGGCGGATTTTGCTAATCCGACTAAATCTAATAATTGGGGAATGCGTTGACGTTGGATTGATTTGGGAATTTGAAATAGTCCGGCGGCAAATTCTAAAAATTCCCATCCTGTGAGATGATCATAAAAATAGGGATTTTCGGGTAAATATCCCACTCGTTGTTTAACGTGGCGATCGCCAATGGGTTTCCCTAATAATAATCCTGAACCTGATGTCGGACGTACAATTCCTAATAAGGTTTTTAATAAGGTGGTTTTCCCCGCACCATTTTGTCCTAATAAGCCAAAGGTTTCCCCAGCCTGAATTGTTAAAGTACAGTTTTTTAAGGATTCAATCTTTTGATTCATCCAAAAACCTGTACGATAAAATTTCCCTAAGTTCTGGGTTTTTACCACAGGGTTTAAAGGCGGAATTAAAGAGGAATCTTTGACCTCGATAGCCGAATCCATAAGTGTCACGGATGAATAGGAATGTTTAGGCGGTAATATTCTATTTTAATACAACAATTCATCGCTATATTCAACCCCGCCTTTAAAGCAATTTCGGCGGCTTGAGCCTCAAAAATCCCAGTTTGCGCCCAAACGGTTTTTGCTTGAACCGCGATCGCTTCTTCGACAATTTCTGTTAAAAATTCAGAACGGCGAAATACATTTACAATATCAATCGGTTCAGGAATTGCTGTTAAATTCGGATAACAGGGTTGATTGTCAATTTCCGTGAAGGCCGGATTAACGGGGTAAACCCGATAACCTACGTTTCGCAAAAATTGCCCCACTTGATAACTGGCTCGTTCCGGTTTATTGGAATATCCCACCAGAGCAATTACTCTCCCGTGGGTTAAAACCTCCCGCATTGCTGTATCGTCTTGATTGAGATTAATTGACATATTTCACATAGATTAGGTGACTGTATTGTACCTAATGGTCTAATCGCTACTACCAAGTTAAGTATTTCTAATTTATCCTTGCAGATAATTTTAATCTTTAAAATTTTATCATGGAATCTTGATATTAGATTGAGAATTAATCTCAAATAGTTGACGAGATTATAGGGGTTCTGGTATACTTTAGGAAATACCTCTCAAGGGTTTATTGTGTCTATTTGCCAAAATAAAGTCTACAACCCTGATTCTGTCGTTAAATATCTGGGTTTTGTGACTAAATTTCCGGTTGGCGATACCCAATTTTAGGGAGAAATAACTGAAGTAGTTGAGGGGTATCTTGACAAAATCATTAATTTGTGCATAAAACCTACAACACTGCACCCAAAGCAGGGAAAACGAGCTTGATAATACCCAAAGTGTTGCTCAGGATTGAAATTAATATCCGTACTCAACAATACAGTAATTTTCCCTTGACAGTTAGAGTCAATATAGAAATCCGTCCCGATGTTGGAATTATTGAAAACCTCTCTGAAACCCTATTCCCTTCTTATTATCAATCAATGTTTAACTTTTTTTAAATAAAATTGTTGATCAAAAATATAAACTGAACAAAATCAACATTTCAGCCGTTTTTATCAAAACTGTCCGGCTTATTGCTACTTATGAATTGTAAAAAAGTTGGATATTCAATCCAATTTTATATTCATAAGTTATAATCTGAAATAGAAAAAAGTATTCTATAAAAGGGAATAAGAAATAAGGAATACGCCAGAAGGAATAGTAATTAGCACCCGCTTTTCCTCTGCTCCTTTACTCATCAATTATATTGAGCTAAAATTTCAGTATTTCATATAATTGATTAACACAGAGAGTTACTTCAGTACCCCAAAATCAATCCGACTTTTTGAATAAGGAAACAGAACTATGAATTCCTGCCAATTGATTTTACTTCCTGCATTAAAAGCTAAAAAAGTATCAGACAACCAACTGATCATCACTCAAAAGTTTATTGATGGTGTTCTTGAGTATCAAAAGTATTGGCAAGGTTCCATCAAAGTCCTCATAGAGGAAGAGAATATCTTAACCAATAACCTTGATAATATAGTAGTTAATATTAATCTATTGCCTTTTAAAATAGAAGTGGTTAACTTAGACTTCCTTGGGGAACGTCAAGAATTGCACGAAAATTCTGTTTTTGTAATTAGTGCAAGTTATAGACACAATCAGATTAGCAAAGTTTGTAAATCTCATAATATTCCCTGCCTTTATATTACTGAGTATAGCTTAAAGACTCGAATACAGATTATCAATGCGACCACTCAAAATCCGCTTCTCAGGTTAAGAAGATATTGGTGGCAAATTTCGCAAGAATTCAAACAACGGCAAGCGATATCCATAGCCAATGGCGTACAGTGTAATGGCATTCCCACTTACGAAGCTTATCACAATATTAACTCCAATCCTTTCCTTTATTTTGATGCTAGAATTACAGAAGAGATGACAATCAGTTCTGCAAATTTACAGGCAAGAACGTCTCACTGTTTAGAAAGAGAACCTCTGCGTTTACTATTTTCTGGGCGTTTAATTAAAATGAAAGGTGCGGATCACTTAATTTCAGTTGCTGAACATCTTAAAGCCCTTGGGGTTAAATTCGAGATGTTTATTTGTGGGGATGGAGAACTCAAAGAAACAATGCAACAACAAATTCAGCAAAAAGGACTTTCTGAGTTTATTAAAATGCCCGGAATTCTGGAATTTAAAAACGAACTGGTTCCCTTTGTGCAGAAAAATATAGATTTATTTATCTGTTGCCATCGCCAAGGTGATCCGTCTTGTACCTATTTAGAAACTATGAGTTGTGGTGTTCCGATTGTGGGATATGATAATGAAGCCTTTGTTGGTGTTGTCAATTATTCCCAAGCGGGTTGGTTTGTGAAGATGAACCGACCGGATTTATTAGCGCAAAAAATTGCCCAATTAAACGAGAATCGGGAACTGATTGTTGCTGAATCTTATAAATCGATTGAATTTGCAAAACAACATACATTTGACAAAACCTTTAAAAAAAGGATTGCTCACATTCAAGAAATAGCCAATTATAAAGAAGACGTTGTTTCTACAGGAAATTATGCCAGAGTACAATAGCACTCTAATTCATGATTAAATCCTGAAATTGTATTCAGTTTAAAAACGTTAAACAACAGTATCTAATTACAGTTTTATGATCAATTCAGCTTTTTTAAAACAGCGAGGATTGCGCCTTTTAATGGGACGAAAAACCTATCAAGAGTTATGTGAAAAACAATGGACTCTTTATGCAGGTCACAGTTCAATTTCTCCCCCTGCCATCTACTTACCCGGAGAACTTGATCAAGTAACAGGTGTTCCCGCAGAAACAACTTATGCAAAGGAATTGCAACGAATACAAGGAGGAATAACTGAACACGCAGCAACAATAGCTTATCGGTTGAGAGATGTACAAATCCACAATGGATATATTTATAAAGGCGCGATGAAAGTTCCTTTGACCACAACAAAAGAATCATGGTTTAATCACGGTGAAACAAAATATATTGCTGAAGCTGCACTCGCTTGTACGTTTTGTGGAAATCGTTACTTTGGTCATTGGATGACCGATGATGTTGTTTTGCATTGGGCAGCGAAACAATTAGCAACAGCCGTTAGAACGTCTCAGAAACTGAGCCCTAATCAAATCGAATATAGCCATCTTTTTGAGATCAATTCTACTCCTGTTACCCAAGCTAAATTTAACGAATTGATCATAATTCAAGATTATGCCCAAAATCAATTTAAACGGGAACGATATGAATCTATTCGGTCTAAAATTAAGTATCTCGGTTCGTCGTCAGTGAGTCCAGGTGTGATGTTATTACGGGGAAAGTCAGGCATTCAGCGATATCTCTGTAATGAGGATGAAGTTGCTGAATTTTTGAGAAGTCAAGGCTTTACTATTATTGACCCAGAAAAAACACCCGCGCGGGAAATTATACGTCAATCTCTAGGAACTAAAATTATTGTTGGAGTTGAAGGAAGTCAATTAGCCAATGGATTATTTACCGTCGCTCAAGATGGTGTTATATTGACGTTACAACCGCCTTATCGATTTAATAATGTCTACAAAGGTCGAGTAGATTGCTTAGGAATTAAATATGCTTTTGTTGTGGGTACACAGGTTGATCATGGATTTGAAATTAGTATAGAAAACTTGGCAAAAACCCTGGATTTAATTCATTCCAGACTAAGCTAAGAAATAAGCTAATGGGACTTAAACAAAAATATCGTAGGGGCGAGGTTACCTCGCCCCTACATGGGATTTGTATCCATTTCCCTACACCCCAGACCCATTTTTATCGACCGTATAATCGATTTAATTTCAACAATTGATCACTTAATTCCTGAGTCAATAATTCCGAACTTTCATAACGCCAACGCCAATTTCCAGCATTATCACGGGGATCATTCATGCGGGCACTATGTCCTAAACTCAGGATATCCTGGAGGGGAATAATCGCTAAACTGGCAACGGAACTTAAGGCTAAACGAATCATCACCCAGTTAATATTTGTGATTTCGTCGGGGGAAGAATACCCTAAATATTCAGCAAAATATTGTTTTTCTTGTGTATTAGCCGTTTCCCACCAACCGATAGCCGTATCATTATCATGGGTTCCCGTATAAACTAAACAATTTTGAACATAATTATGGGGAAGATGTACACTATTTGCATCCCCTCCAAAGCCAAATTGTAAGATTTTCATCCCTGGAAAATCATAATGATCTCGTAATTGTTCAACTTCCGGGGTAATAATTCCTAAATCTTCCGCTAAAACGGGTAAATCTCCCAGTGCTTGTTTCAGTAAATCAAAAAATTCATAACCGGGTGCTTTAATCCATTCTCCTTTGATTGCATTTTTTTCTCCCCCCGGAACACGCCAATAGGCTTCAAAGGCGCGAAAATGATCAATCCGTACATAATCTACATATTCTAAGGTCGTTTTAAATCGTTGAATCCACCAAGCAAATTTTGTTTTTTGCATGGCATCCCAATTATAGATCGGATTCCCCCAAAGTTGTCCAGTTTCACTAAAGAAATCCGGGGGAACTCCCGCAATATAGGTGGGTTCTAAGGTATCAGGATTTAGTTGAAATAGCTCAGAATTTGCCCAAACATCAACGCTATTGTGGCAAACATAAATAGAAATATCACCAATAATTTTAATTCCCTGTTCATTGGCATAATGGCGCAGATCTTCCCACTGCTTAAAGAATAAAAATTGCAGAAATTTTTGATATAATATCGGTTCTTGTAATTCTTCAGTTTTGGCTTTTAACGCATCAGGTTCTCGATGAGCTAAGGCAGGTTCCCAATAATTCCAAGCTTTGCTTTCGTGGGCTTCTAATAAAGCCATAAATAAGGCATAATCATTTAACCAAGCTGAATGTTTTTGGCAAAATGTTTCAAATTCAGTATCAGGTTGATGTTCTAATTGTTTTTTAAAGCGAGTGTAAGCTTTTTGAAGATATAAAGCTTTATGGGGAACAACAATTTCAAAATTAACTTTATGGGGATCTTTTCCCTCTAATGAAACAATTTCTTCAGCTTCTAATAATCCTTCTTGGACTAATCTTTCTAAATTAATCATTAAAGGATTTCCGGCAAACGTGCTATAATTCATAATATAAGGAGAATGTTCTTCTGCCGTTGGCCCTAGAGGTAAAATTTGCCACAATTTATAACCGCTACGCTTTAAAAAATCAATAAATTCATAAGCTGATTTTCCGAGATCTCCAATGCCATGTTGACTGGGAAAAGAGGTAGGATGGAGTAAAATTCCACTAGAACGCTGAAATAACATCACAATATTTTGCTAATTTTTCCTGTGGATAAAAATAACATAAATCCCAACCAATAACATCTTTCTAACGATAGGGAATTGCTAAACTGGGAATCAAAGGAAGCTAGATTCTCTGACAGACAGGTGTTAGAACCCATTTTAATCCCCAAATTGGCTGTTATGGATATTTGCTTAAACTTCCGGTTGCTGATTTCAGGAATTGATATGATTGAATCAGTAGTTTCTCAACTAACAACGATAGCAGCATCCCCTTTAGGACATGGTAAAATCAATGATCAAATTTCTTAATCTTTTCCATCCCTTTTTATTAACAGGTTGTTTGAGTATCGGGAATCTTGTTTTATCTTTATCCTCGGTTCAAGCTCAGGATGCAATTGATATTCCCGTTATTCAAGGAACTCCCGCCCAAACTTATACCCCAGGTGCTTGGCAACCTGTCGCTAGAATTAATCCTAATCAGCCTGTCACGGTGACAATTACTAATGAAACCGGATACAACTTAGAAACAGGATTAACGACGGGACAAATTAACACTCAAATCTCTCCGGGTGGCAGTTATACGATGAATAATGTTCCGAAAAATTCTGATCTTGTGATTAATTCTATAGGCAGGGCTGCCGTCCTTGACTATCGGATTGATGTACAGGATAATAGTGTTAATGTGACCGTAAAAACGGCTGCTGGTGTTGCAGGAGATAATGCGATTAATATCCAAAATACAGGCGCAATTTATATTTATTAATCGCTGTTTTTTTAACTGTAGAGTTTGGGGCATAACTGAACCTTAACGTTTAATGTTCGTTCAAAATACCTCAACTCTATCTAAAGAATTCATTCACTAGGATGAGGGAAAAACATAGGATTTTAGGCATACTATAGCCAAGCTGACTCAATAAACCCTTTGCCAAATACCAATATGAAACGTCTACATTATATCGGGATACTGGCAACAGTGATGATCGCCTTATCAATATTGCCCGGTATTGTTTATCGAATCTTTTTTTCATCTAAATCTACCATTCCGGCACAGGTTGATACACCCCATCATGCTGTTTCTCCCCAAGTTTTATGGCATCAGTAATTTAATTTTCACGGGGAGGTTGCAAACTTAACCTTCTTCAATCAGTTGACGATGGTACCTTTATTCGATATGAATATTAAATAAGAACCCATCAGGATGAGGACTTTTATTCTGCTGGGGGTAAGGATTGAACTGTTTTAGGAAATAGAAATGCGAATTTTAATCATGGGTGGAACCCGATTTATTGGGGTTTATTTAACGAAACTTTTAGTTGAACAAGGACATGATGTTGTTTTATTTAATCGCGGTAAAAAACCTGCACCTATTGAAGGACTTCAACAAATTCATGGCGATCGCACCGATGCAGCCCAAATTCAAGACAAATTAGCCCATGAAGAATTTGATGCTATTTTTGATAATAACGGACGAGAACTCAGTGATACCAAACCGTTAGCAGATTTATTCAAAAATCGGGTGAAACATTTTGTGTATATGAGTTCGGCGGGTGTTTATTTAAAATCCGATCAAATGCCTCATATTGAAGGGGATGCTACTGATCCCAAAAGTCGCCATTTAGGCAAATACGAAACTGAGAGTTATTTACAAGCTCAAAATTTACCTTGGACATCAATTCGCCCCACCTATATTTATGGGCCATTAAATTATAATCCCTTAGAATCTTGGTTTTTTGATCGCATTGTTAAAGATCGTCCTATTCCAATTCCTGGGAATGGATTTCATATTACCCAGTTAGGTCATGTGAAAGATTTAGCAACAGCAATGGCGGCAGTTTTAGGCAATGAAAAAGCTATTGGTCAGGTGTATAATATTTCTGGAGAACGTTATGTTACCTTTGATGGTTTAGCGAAAGCTTGTGCTGTTGCTGCGGGTAAATCCTTAGATTCTCTGCAACTGATTCATTATGATCCCAAACAGTTTGATTTTGGCAAACGTAAAGCGTTCCCGATGCGTGTACAACACTTTTTTGCGGATGTTCATAAAGCCATGCAAGATTTAAACTGGAAACCTGAATTTGATTTAATTTCTGGTTTAAAAGATTCGTTTCAAAATGATTATTTAGCCCGAAAACTCGACCAAGCAGATGTTGATTTTTCAACGGATGATGAGATTATAAAAGCAGAATGAGAAACCGGGTTTTTGCAGAATGCTTGATTGGAAAACGAAAAGCTAGGAGAAAAACCCGGTTTCTGAGCCCCTAACTAGAATAAGAAACCGGGTTTTTGCAGAATGCTTGATTGGAAATCAAAAAGTTAGAAGAAAAACCCGGTTTCTGAACCCCTAGCTAGAATAAGAAACCGGGTTTTTGTAGACAGCTTGATTGGAAAATGAAAAGCTAGGAGAAAAACCCGGTTTCTGAACCCCTAGCTAGAATAAGAAACCGGGTTTTTGTAGACAGCTTGATTGGAAAATGAAAAGCTAGGAGAAAAACCCGGTTTCTGGGCTCTTAAAGTTTTTGCTCTTGATATAGTTGTTTAAACAAACGTTGCTGTTGATTATGATCAACAATGGGTTGGGGATAACCGCAGGATTTGCGATCGCGAGATGATATTTTTCCTGTCACTAATTGTTCCGTTTCTAAAGACCTTAATTCGGGCAACCATTGACGAATATATTCCGCTTCAGGATCAAATTTTTGGGCTTGACTAGCCGGGTTAAAAATCCTTAACGGTTTTGGATCCATTCCACTCGATGCACTCCATTGCCATCCGCCATTATTAGAGGCTAAATCCCCATCAATTAAGGTTTGCATAAAATATTTTTCTCCCCATTGCCAATTAATAATTAAATCCTTGGTTAAAAAACTCGCAACGATCATCCGACAACGGTTGTGCATCCAGCCAATTTCCTGAAGTTGTCGCATCGCCGCATCAACAATGGGATATCCCGTTTTTCCCTCACACCAAGCTTGAAAATACTGTTCATTATTCTGCCAAGGAAAGGTTTTAAAAGGTTCTCGATAGGCGCCTAATTCCAATTCAGGAAAATGATATAAAGCGTGTTGATAAAATTCCCGCCAAGCGAGTTCCTGTTGCCAAGATTGTATTTGATTTCGGGTTTCATCACTGCGGCAATTTTCCATCGCTTCTATCGTTTTTTGCCAAACAATTCTAATACTAATCACCCCAAATTTTAACGCTGCACTCAGTTGAGACGTGCCATCAATAGCCGGAAAATTTCGCTGTTCATCATATTCATAAAGAGCGCGATCGCAAAATTCCTCTAATCGTTCTTGAGCCGCAATTTCTCCAGGTTCTAAAATTAAAAAATTATCCCAAATAAAGCCTAATTCTTTTGCAGAAGGTAGAGAAATCACCCCAATAGTTTTGGCTAATTCTTGTTCAGTTTCCGTTAAATTGATTAACGGTTTAGAGAATATAGGTTGAGGTTTCGCTTTAGGTTTCAGACTCCAATTGCGCCAAAAGGGAGTATAAACTTTATAAGGTTCTTGGGATTGAGTTAATATTTGATCAGGAGAATGAAGTAACTGATCCCAAGTTGTTTCTGTTCTAATTCCAATAGACTTTAAAGCTTCTGAAACGCTGTGATCGCGGTTTCTGGCAAAGGGTTCAATATCTAAATTAAAATAAACCGCTTTAGCCTTTAATTCCCTGGCTAATTTTGGAATAATTTCTTGAGGTTCTCCCTGTAAAATTAATAATTGACTGCCTAATTTTTTATATTCTTCTTGAAGAAATTGCAAACAGCCGATCATGTAAGTGACACGAACTGGAGCAATATCATCTCGGTTTAAAAGATTGGGATCTAAACAGAATAAACCAATGACTTTAGAACTTGATTGACAAGCTTTTGTTAAGCCTAAATTATCCTGTATTCTCAGATCTCGGCGATGCCAAAATAAAATTAAATCTTCCGCCATAGAATTAGATTTCGGTATAGAAACTGATTCTATTTTAACCGAAATCTATCTATATTATTCAGACTCAAGATTAAATTTTCAGATGGCGTTTAACTAATAGAAAACTAGAAATGGTTTTAGCATCCACAGGTTCACCGTCTAAAATCGCTTTTTCCAGTTCTTCAGGTGTCATTAACAGCGTATCAATATCTTCATCATCATCTTGTTCTGGAGGCGTTTCTAATTTCTCTAAATCTTGGGCTAAAAACACATAAATAATTTCATCGGAATAACCCGGTGCTAATATAAATTGCCCTAATTTTTGCCAGCGATGGGCACGATATCCGGTTTCTTCTTCGATTTCTCGTTTAACAGTTTCCGCCGGATCTTCATCCGGTTCAACGGTTCCTGCGGGGAATTCTAACGTGCGTCCTTCCACCGCAAATCGATATTGTTTAACTAAGACTAATTTTCCTTCAGGTGTGACAGGAATGACTAACGCTCCACCCGGATGACGAATACATTCCCAGTTTCCTTCTACTCCATTGGGAAGGCGTAAACGATTCACATCAAAATTGAATTTTCGTCCTCGATAAAACAGACGATTTTCTAAAATAGTTGGGGGTTCAGATCCGGGTTTTGTCATGATTTTGAAGCAGGTATAAAATAGGATAATTAAAGTTTTTTAACATCCGAACAATCAACGGTTTCTAACAGTTGAATGATGGTTTTTCCGGTGATTGGATCAACCCAATTCGGTGCTATTTCCGCTAGAGGAACTAAGACAAATGCTCGTTCTCTCATGCGAGGATGGGGAATTTCTAGCATTGGGGTTTCCCAGATTAAATCATCAAATAAAAGTAAATCTAGGTCAAGGGTTCTTGGCCCCCAACGTTCCCGACGGATGCGTCCAAGTTGGTTTTCAACAGCTAACAGGGTTTCCAAGAGATGATCGGGTTTAAGTTGAACATCCAGAATAGCACAACCATTAATATAATCCGGTTGCGGTGGCCCAATAGGGGCGGTTTGATACCAACTTGAACAGGATTTTACGTGAATATTAGGATTATTATTAAGAATATTTAATGCGGTTTCAACATTATTTTTAGAATTTCCTAAATTACTTCCTAATGCGATCGCAACGGGTGTTAATTTCATTTTATTGTTATGAATAAATCAAGGTTTAACATTGAAACTATAATTGATGCCTAATGTCAATCTATTTTAAACAACACTTAATATAAAATCTACTGTAGGGGCGAGGTCTCCTCGCCCTTAAACCTGAAATTAATTTCAAGGTAATTCTAGCTTAATGAACAAAATGACGAATTCCAGTAAATACCATGACTAATCCTAATTCGTTTGCCGCATTAATTGAATCTTGATCTCGCATACTCCCACCCGGTTGTACAATCGCCGTAATTCCTGCTGCTGCTGCGGTGCGAACGGAATCATCAAAGGGGAAAAAGGCATCACTTCCGAGAACACCTCCCTTAGCGTTTTCTCCGGCTTGTTTAAGCGCAATTTCAACGGAGCCAACACGGTTCATTTGTCCGGCTCCAACCCCCAAGGTTGTTTGATTTTTAGTCACAACAATGGCATTGGATTTAACGTGCTTAACCACTTTCCAAGCAAACATTAATTCTGCCAATTGTTCGGGAGTGGGTTGTTTTTCTGTTACAACTTTCCAGTTTGTTGATTGTTCCACCACATCATCGGCACTTTGAACTAAAAATCCCCCCGCAATAGGTTTAATAATTTCCTTTGGCCCTTGAGTGGCATCGGGTAAAATTAAGACTCGCAGGTTAGATTTCTTTTTGAGAATTTGAGCCGCTTCTTCATCACAACCCGGAGCAACAATACATTCTAAAAAGGTTTTGCTTAAGGCTTTGGCTGTATCTGAATCAATCGCTCGATTTAAGGCAACAATTCCCCCAAAGGCTGAAGTTGAATCGGCATTAAAGGCTTTTTCATAGGCTGTAACTAAGGTATCTGCAATAGCAACTCCACAGGGATTTGTATGTTTTAAAATTGCCGCCGCAGGTTGATCTGGAAACTCACAAATAATTCGTCTGGCCGCTTCTAAATCCACTAAATTATTATAACTTAACGGTTTACCCTGCAAAATTTGACCTGATGCCCAACCCGTCGGTTGAGTTCCAGTTTGATACCAAGCGGCGGCTTGATGAGGATTTTCACCATACCGTAAGGATTGAATTTGAGTTCCGGCTAACACAAAACTTTGGGGTAAAGGGGAATCTTCCCTGAGTTCTTGCTGTTCTAAATAAGCAGCGATCGCTCGATCATAAGCTCCCGTATGTTGAAAGGCTTTTAAAGCACAATGTTGACGAAATTCAAAAGAAATTTCTCCATTTTTTGTCCGAAATTCTTCTAAATAATTTCCATATTGTTCAGGGTTGCATAATACCGTTAAATGGGCATAATTTTTAGCCGATGCTCGTAATAAAGTCGGGCCACCAATATCAATATTTTCAATGGCTTCTGCTAAAGTTACATCAGGTTTAGCGATGGTTTGTTCAAAGGGATAAAGATTGACGACAACTAAATCAATGGGACGAATTTCATGGGTTTCTAATTCAGTCACATCTTGAGGCACATCTCGCCGTGCTAAAATCCCTCCGTGAATCCGAGGATGGAGGGTTTTAACTCGTCCCCCTAAAATTTCAGGAAATCCTGTATAATCTGAAACTTTTGTAACGGGAAGTCCCGCTTGTTTTAACGCCGTTGCTGTCCCGCCACTACTAATTAAATCAAATCCTAATTCTTCAACCAGACTTTTGGCAAACTCAATCAGTCCGCGTTTGTCAGATACACTCAATAAAGCTAAACGCGCCATTCAGAAAAACTCCCAAACTCAAAAAATCAACAGTTTACTATTGTGACACTTTAAGATCAATTTCTCTGGGCTATTTCATGATTCCTTCAGACAGAGGCGTGATCGTTTTTAACTCAATGACGACCCCGACACCACCTATCTCAAGAACCCAACTCGTAATCAGGGGATGTTTTAAGCGCGGCAACCCGCTAGAATATGTATATGTTCCCTCAGTTAGTTCGCTGAATCATGACGGCAGCTAGAATGCCTACTGCTTTAAGCGATGGGAGCCTATAAAATGGGAGTATAGATACTATCAAATTCACAAAATATAAAAAAATGCAAAGAAACTCTCGAAAATGGGTAGATTTGAGGTAACAATCGGTCGCTAACCTTGGTGTAGCCTACGCAGTCTGAGTTGAACTTAAATTTCACAAGCTGAAAGTATAAAGGATATGACTACAGTCATGATTGTCGATGATAGCATCTCCCTCCGAGAGATGATTGCCGAGATGTTGCGAAAAAGCGGTGTGGAGGTGATCTCAGCAGAAAATGGTGAGGATGCCTTAAAAAAAATTGAAGATATCAACCATCTGGATTTAGTGGTGTTAGATATTGTGATGCCTAAAATGAATGGCTATGAACTCTGCCGTCATATTAAAAAACACCCCAAAACCCAGAATGTTCCTGTGGTCATGTGTTCGAGTAAAAGCGAGGAATTTGATCGCTACTGGGGGATTAAACAAGGGGCCGATGCCTATATCTCGAAACCTTTCCATCCCCAAGAACTCATGAGTACAATCAAACAACTTCTACGCAAGTAAGGGGTTATCTCAACACTGACTGTTGAGAGGGGCTGTGGGCCTCACGCGGTGACAACCCCGTCAAAAACCCTGGCTAGAGGAAATGGAGCCAAATTGCGGTCAAAAAAGATGGGGTAGTATTCGGGAAAAAGCCCCATCAAGTCAAAATCAGTCCTCAATTTTATCAGTTCCATTTGGAACCTAAAGCGATGACTACAGATTGGGTAAATACGGTTGCAAGGCGTCTTTAGTAACCGCAATATTACAAGCTAACGCAATTTGTTCTTTTTCAATAATGCCAACAACTTGACGGGGCTGTTCACGAGTCACAACGGGTAACTGGGGTAAATCTCGCGCGGCCATGCGTTCTAAAGCTGCTTTTACAGGTTCATCTTCATAGGCGCAGAGGATTTCGGTTGTACAAACGGCCTTTAAGTTTTGCTGTCCTAACGCTAAAGATTCCTCCTGATTTGTGGCTTGAAAAATTGACCGACGGATATCTGTAACCGTTACTAATCCCGCTAATTGAGAGGTTTCATCTAAGATTAAAGCCGTATGACAATTGAGACGTACCATCACCGCACCCGCCTCTAAAATAGGCATTGAACAAGGAAGAGTTAAATAAGATTGACCCATGACTTCAGAAATCCGAATGGTTTGTAAGACTTCTAACTCATTGGGTCGTTCTAAATAAACCCCCATTTGTTGTAAATTTAATCCCGAATCTGATTGATTAGATTGCACCACATCGACAATTAAAACACTCACGCCCACCGCCGCCATTAACGGTAAAATAATTAAATAATTTTGTGTCATTTCAAATAACAATAAAATCGCCGTTAATGGTGCTCGCACACTTGCCGCTAATACGGCCGCCATTCCCACCATTGCATAAGCGGCTGGGGGTGCAATATCGGGTAAAAAGGGGTGTAATAAACCGGCTAAGGCTTGTCCATAGGTCGCGCCTAATGTTGCTCCAATAAACATCGCTGGCGCAAAAATTCCCCCGACTAATCCACTCCCTAAACTGACAGAAGTGGCAATAATTTTCAGAATTAATAAAATCATTAATAAATCTAAAGAAAATTGCCCTTCCTCTAATAAAGCTTGAATGGTTCCATAACCAGGCCCTAGAATATGGGGAAATTGAATCGCAATCATCCCGACAAATAATCCCCCTAACATCGGATGAACGGTGCGAGGAATTTTAGTTAAAAATAGGAAAGCGGGAATTTCGCCTCGAAAACAACGTTGAGAAAATTTAATCGCTTGGGTATAAGCTAAGGAAACAAAACTGGCTAAACATCCTAATCCTAAATAAAGTAATAATTCCCAATTGCTTCGGACTTCATAAATGGGAGGAGAAAAAGCTGGATGGTCACCCAAAACAATCCGAGCAACCACAGAAGAAACCACCGAAGCTAATAAGACTAAACCGACACCTGAAGCCGCAAAACTTGTGCCTAAAATCACTTCTAAGGCAAAGAAAACTCCCGCAATGGGGGCATTAAATCCCGCAGCTAATCCGGCGGCGGCTCCGGCTCCTAATAATAAGCGATAACGTTCTTTTGAAACTTGAAAAATTTGTCCTAAAATTGCCCCTAAATTCGCCCCTACTTCCACACTCGGCCCTTCCGGCCCCAAGGAAGCTCCTGAACCTAACGAAATCGCCGCCGCTAATAGTTTAATAAAGGGTCTTAAGGGGGAAATAATTTGGATTCTTTGGGTATTAATTAACGAAGAAATACCCTCGCCAAAAAATTCTTGATAACGACAGCGAATTAACCCCACAATTAAGCCGCCTAGGGGTGGAATTAAAGCAATTGTCCATAAACCCAAAGGCATCATTAACCCCATAAAATCTTCTAGGGTTAACCGTTGAAATAGTTCCACTAATTTGTGGAACAAAACCATAACTAATCCCGTTCCCCCGCCAATTAAGAGGGCAAACATTAAAATTAAAAATTGCGGGGGGGGCTGTAAACGGTTTAAGAGGCTGGTTAGGCGGTCAGAAACAGAAACAGAGGCGAGTTCAGTTTGCTGCGGGAGGACGCCCTCATTATTGGGCAGAGTAGTCGTCATTGATAGACCCACAATTATAATAATCTTTATAAAAGTTAAAACAAGTTCTAACGTTTGGGAGCATTAAAACCCAAAGAGGGTACTCATCCATAAAGGACAGGGACTCCAAATTTCATCGATTGGATACCCAAGACCATACAGAAAGGACATTCGCTACGGCGTCCGACCTGATGCTGATACCCGTCTTAGGCTTCTAATCTTAGTTATTCCAACTTGATCACTGATCACCCGTTTGAGGGGAAGGAAAAATCAAACACTCCTCTTCCTTCCTCTCTTTCAGTCCCAACGATCAGTTCTCAGTTGGACTTGACAAAGTTTGCAATATCGTTCGGTTAACCGAGACGATATCTGCTTAAAGTTGCCAACACTTGCTGAATTTTGTCTTGAGTACGGCTATTTCCCGTTTTTGATTCGTTAAAACCGAATTATCCCGGCGGCCGAATTCATTATCTTAGAATCAAAAGGCTGTAATCAAGCCTATATAAATAGTGTATCAAATAAAAGCGTTAATGGAGGTAACGATTATGCCGTTAGTCCGTTGGCAACCGTTCCAAGAAATTGATTCTCTGCAACGAGAAATGAATCGTTTGTTTGATAGTTTAGCCCTGCCCACCGAAAAAATGGGAATGTCCATCTTTCCTCCGGCGGAACTCCACGAAACACCCGATGCGGTTATCCTGAAACTGGAAGTTCCGGGCATAGACTCTAAAGATTTAGACATCCAAGTCAGTGCTGATGCGGTGGCGATTACGGGGGAACGAAAATCACAAATCCAAACGGAAGAAAAAGGCGTAACTCGAAGTGAATTCCATTATGGAAAATTCCACCGTGTGATTCCACTTCCGACTCGGATTCAAAACACCCAAGTTCAAGCTGACTATCAAGATGGAATTCTCAGCCTAACCTTACCGAAAGCAGAAGAAGAGAAAAACAAAGTCGTTAAGGTTACCTTAAATTAATCGAGGATTCAAGGATTAGTAATTGTTTAAGGTTTGGCTGGAATTAAGGACAAACAAAAAAGTCGGTAATCTCCGTCGAAATTTAAACGAGATTCGACTATAATAAAAAACAGGAAAGCGGATTTATGGAAATATTTCCGCTTTTCTTGATCTAAAGTACAATCCTAAATTTGAGGATAATAACATTGAATCCAAATGAATCAGAGTCCCAGTCTAAACCTTCAATTGAGATCGTGGAGGATGAATTTATGGCAAAATCCCAGCCCCAAAATAAAACATTTGATCAGATAATTCGTTATCTTTTTGTTGCTGTTTTAAGTGTTGTGTTAACCGTAACCAGCTTACAATTTTTTCCCAATTTTTTAGGAACTTCTGCCCAAGCTGAACCTATACAAACCGCAACTCAACCCCAACCTGTGGCTGCGGTTCCTAACCCGAATTCTGCCAGAAATTTTGTTTCGGCTGCGGTAAATCGAGTCGGGCCAGCCGTGGTTAGAATTGATACAGAACGCACCATTTCTGCCAATATTCCTGATCCTTTTTTTGATGATCCTTTTTTCCGGCGTTTCTTTGGGGAAGGAATGCCTCAAATGCCCCAAGAATATCAACAACGGGGACAAGGTTCGGGGTTTATTGTTGATAGTAGTGGGATTATTTTAACTAATTCCCATGTCATTAAAGGCGCGGATAAAGTTACCGTTACCCTTAAAGATGGTCGTCAATTTCAAGGGGAAGTTCGAGGCAGTGATGACCCTTCTGATTTAGCCGTTATTAAAATTAATGGGAATAATTTACCCGTTGCTCCCTTGGGGAATTCCAGTGAAGTTGAAGTGGGAGATTGGGCGATCGCATTAGGAAATCCGTTAGGATTAGATAATACCGTTACCTTGGGAATTGTTAGTACCTTAAATCGACCCAGTTCTCAAGTCGGAATTCCTGATAAACGATTAGATTTTATTCAAACTGATGCGGCTATTAATCCAGGGAATTCTGGGGGGCCGTTATTAAATGATAGAGGGGAAGTCATTGGCATTAATACCGCTATTCGCGCTGATGGTCAAGGGATTGGATTTGCCATTCCCATTGATGCCGCTAAAAGCATTCAAGCCGCGTTAGTGCGAGGGGAAAAAATTGCTCATCCTTATATTGGCATTCGCATGGCAACCTTAACGGCTGATATGGCAAAAAAACTCAATCAAGACCCCAATTCTTTAATGTTAATTCCCGAAGTCAATGGGGTATTAGTCGTCCAAATTATGCCTAATAGTCCAGCCGCAAATATGGGTTTGCGTCGGGGGGATGTGATTACAGAAATTGATGGACAAGCCATTACCAGTGCTGACCAATTACAGCGTTTAGTTGAAAAAAGCAAAATTGGTCAACCCCTAAAAATCACGCTCCATCGTGGACAAAAAATCGAACAAATTTCAGTGCGTCCGGGTCAATTGAATGAAGAAGCACTGCGATAAACTGTCGGCTTTACCCCCAAAATTTAGGAATTGAAGACAGGTATCGCCTATCCTACAGAAAAAAATGCACCCTTCCTGAATACAGTTGCAGGAAGAGTGCATTTGTCAGGAGAAAACCTTAAAATAATTAATAAAAATTTAAACAATCAAGAAAGTTCAAGTTAATAGCTTAGACCCGAATTAACTTGATCATTGATGAAATCTAACTCTGAGGCTTTTCTGGGTTTCGCAGCAGCATTCTTCTTCAGTTTGTCTATTAGCAAAGCCGATCTATCTAATTATAATCAATTTATTCCGTTTTGAACCAGAAGATGGAACCCAAGACAGATGCAACGGTAAAGATAGGTTAAGAAAAAAGACGAATCAAAAAACGTATAAGAATTATGTAAAAGTAGCATAAGCTAATTTGATATTAATCGGTTTTGGCGCTAAAATCAAAGAGAGTAGTGAAATCGTTCATCTTTTGGTAGTCTTCTAATCCTCGAATACCAAAAAGACTACTAGAAGACGGAAGTAGGGAGTTCTCCCGAAGGAACGCGCCTGTTTTCACTGCGAGTTGAAACAGGAGGCGAAAAACCATGACTTTGAGTAAAGAACGTGTGCGCGAAACTTCCGCATCGGATATTCCGACCAGTGAAAGTTTCGATTTCGATTTGTGGGCAATAAAAGTGAAACGTCAGCTAATTGCGGCTCTCAATCACCAACTGGCTCCCGAACTTTCTCAGAACGACGCTCAAACAACCCCTTCCCAATTATCAGGAATTAAAGGTTGAGGAAAATAGCTAATCCCAATTAATCGGGTTTTATCCTATTTTCTAATTCAATAATATTATTTGTAGGGGCGACTCATTTGTCGCCCTTACCTGTATTGAGACTGGCTATTTAGAAACCGGGTTGCTGAGGTTTTTTTTGAGTTCTGAAGTCAGAAATTGTTCGACGGTTTGCCAATATTGTTCCCCTCCCACCTGTCTAACATTATTATGACCTGCACCGGAAACAATTAACAGTTGTTTGGGTTCTATTGCGGCGGTGAATAAAGCTTCAGTCATAGACTGAGGAATTAACTCATCTTCTGTTCCATGAGTAAATAATATTGGCATTTTTAAAAGGGGAACTTTAGCCAGAGAATCAAATCGTTGAGTTAAAATTAAATTAATCGGAAACATCCAATATTTCTTTTTATAATTAACCATTTGTTGAATATTAGTAAAAGAGCTTTCAATAATTAATCCAGCTATTTCAGGATGGTTTAAAGCTAAATTAATCGCGATCGCTCCTCCTAAAGAATGACCAAAAACATAAATATTATGGGGATTGATTTGACGTTTATTTACTAAATAGTTCCAAGCCGCTTCTACATCCTCATAAACGTTTTTTTCAGAAGGAAAGCGGTTTGTACTGCGTCCATAGCCTCGATATTCTACTAATAAAACCGATAATCCCATTTGGTTAAATTGTTGAGCATAACCCACATTTGCTCCAATATTATTGCGGTTTCCATGTAAATCAATAATCACTTTTTCGGAATTAAATTTACTAGGAACCCACCAGCAATGTACTGTTTCTACTTTTCCAGAAGGGATAGGAATTTTTAACTCAATATTTTCATACGCTAAACCCACATCATCCGGGGTGATGGAAATCAGACGAGAGGGAAAAAAAATAAATCGAGTTTGTCGTAAAAACAGGAATAAACAAGCACAAAAATAGGCGATCGCACCAATAGCTAAAACAATTAATCCTAATTTAAACAGAGCCGTTAAAATAATATTTAACATCGTTTTATCCCCTCAGCTTTTAATTAAATTTTCTTCTTTAAATCTCTATTTCCTGTCTTAAAAAAGCAAGGTTAAAAAGATAAAAGAAAACTTCCTTTCCACACAACTTTATTCTTTACGGTTTAAATCAACTCATTTCCGTTTAATTTCAGGAAATTTTCTACACTGATCTACCCAGGGTTATCCGTTTCTATAATGATATCATGACAAGACAGAGTATCAACGATATTGTGTAGTAAATTGGGGTCAAATTTAAGGACAATATATCTTTTGTTGCTATAGCGGTGACTCCCCGAGAAGTAGAATAAGAAAAGAAACAGATTGAATAGCTAAAAAGCATGCAGAGTAAGCTGTTCAGCATTTTAGGTTTAATCAAGTCGAGCGACTTATCCCCATTGCTGTCACTCTCCGAAAATCTTTGCCATTTCTAAACTCCAGAGCTTTTGTATAGGAAGCAAGTACCCCTAGTTTGGAATAATAACTTTTATAACTTTTGTGGGTTTTGTAGTCGTATGAGGTAGTATTGATTCTACAGAAGACAATCTTCTTTCTAAACCTACATTACTTGATTATAGCTCAACTTGTATTGAAGATTTAAGATTTATGTTACTGAGTGTCCGTCACAAGTTTAAGTACCTTGTTCATCGTTGGAAAAAATTGAATTTCGTGAGATTATTATTAATTGGTTTTATATCATTCCTCTTGACGTCTGTATTGCTCTATCAAATCGCACCTGCACCTGAAATCCCAATCATCAGCGAAAAATTTAGGAAATTTGAAGAACATAAAAACGACTACAATACGCTTTTTTTTGGCTCAAGCCGAATTTATCGTCATATTATTCCTCGTGTTTTTGATCGGCAAATGGCATCTAAAGGGTATAATATTAAATCCTATAATTTAGGAGTTTCCGGCATGAATTTTGCAGAAACCTATTTTTTTATTCAAAAAATTTTAGAAACTAAACCCCTGAAGGTTAAATGGGTTTTTATAGAAAGTCCTGATTTTGATTTGAATATTGCCGATGAAAATTTAAAAACAGATCGAGTGATCTATTGGCATACAATGGAACATACTTTATGGATATATCAGTTCATTTTAGAATCCGATGTTACCCTGACAAGGAAATTATTTCTGCTCGGAGAACACACAATTCCTTTAATCTATCATATATTTAATATTAGTCAAGCTGATCCCCTAATCCGCAGCTTTATCTTCAGTCAACCCGATCAAAATCCTTATTTAATTCGAGAAAGAGATCGGAGAGATTATAGCTCTCCAGGTGAAGATGGATATTTAGCTTTAGATGATGAAGATCCAACATATACTCAATTTACCCAGCGAAATCAAGATTACTTATCTAATCTCGAATCTTACCAAGAAAAAGTCTTAAAATTAATTGAAAATCAAAAAAACAGTAATCATCGAACTTTCCTTAAACCTCTTGAACTTAGAACGATAAAAGAAATAACCCAACTTATTATAAAAATGGATGCCCAACCGATTTTAATCCTTAATCCTATTTTATCCAATCAAAGTCAATTGGTTATCGCTTCCAAAGGGGGACAAATTTTCCCATTAATTTCTTTTAATGATCCGATAAAATATCCTGAACTCTATGACCCTAAGAATCGATTTGATAGTGATCATCTTAATAAAGCAGGATCGCAAAAATTTACTAAACTTCTGGCTGATCAATTTGCTACCTATCTCAATTCAAAAAATATTAACCCTTAAAATTAAAAGGCTATGTTATTTACAGAGTTTCGATTTATTATCTTCTTTATTATCGTTTTTAGTGTTCATTGGACTTTACAAAAAAATCAACATCGAAAATTTTTTTTACTGCTTTGTAGTTACATTTTTTATGGAGCTTGGGATTGGCGATTTTTATCATTAATTTGGATTTCTACCTTCATTGATTATTGGGTGGGTATTTATCTATCCAAAACCCACGATAATTCCTTAAAAAAGAAATGGTTGATTTTTAGCTTAATCACGAATCTGGGAATTTTAGGATTATTTAAGTATTTCAACTTTTTTACCGCTTCAGCCTCTCAATTTTTTAACTTTTTAGGACTGCCCCTTGATTTTCCAACCCTTAATGTTATTCTTCCTGTTGGAATCAGCTTTTATACCTTTCAAAGCCTGAGTTATTCTATTGATGTCTATCAGGGAAAACTAAAAGCGGTCAACAATATTTTAGATTTTGCTTTATTTGTAAGTTTCTTTCCGCAATTAGTGGCTGGGCCAATTGTTAGAGCCAGTACCTTTTTACCTCAGTTAGAGACATCTCGAAAATTTGAACAGATCCCTTTTAAAGATTGTTTTATTCTATTTTTAATTGGATTTATTAAAAAAGCTTGTATTTCTGATCGCATTTCACCCATTGTAGATCAATTTTTTGATGCTCCAGAAACCTATACAGCCTTTAGTGCCTGGCTAGGTGTGTTGTTATATACAGTGCAAATTTATTGTGATTTTTCAGGTTATACAGACATGGCAATTGCTACAGCTAAATTACTGGGTTATGAACTTTGTATCAACTTTAATTTTCCTTACTTCGCTTCAAATATGAGTGATTTTTGGCGACGTTGGCATATTAGTTTATCAACTTGGTTACGAGACTATCTTTATATTCCATTAGGTGGAAATCGAGGTGGAAAATTAACGACTTACCGAAATTTAATGGCAACTATGGTATTAGGAGGATTATGGCATGGTGCTGGTTGGAATTTTGTGATTTGGGGTACTTTACATGGAATTGCATTAGTTATACACCGCGAATGGTCAGCTTATAAGCTTCAATTTTATGCCCTAAATCAGATTCTTAAAATAATTAGTCCTTTATTAACATTTTATTGGGTTTGTGTCGCCTGGATTTTCTTCCGTTCTGTTAATTTGAAAACAGCTTTAGTAACTTTTAATTCATTTGTTTTATTTCAATCATCGGGAAACAAAACCCTCAGCTTTAATTTAGTTTGGCTTCTGCTCGGTTTAATTATTATTCACTATGCAACGTATAAACACTGGTTCAACTACAAATTAGAAAAACTTCCTAACAGTATATTTGCTATGTTGTATGGGGTAGCTGTAGCTGTTGTGTTGATGTTTGTTGCTTCACAATATTCTGCTTTTATTTACTTTCAATTTTAAGACTTACACAAAAATCGAATTTCTTATCCTTTTTGCGTAAGCCTTGAATTTTCCAAGTCAACCTAACCTATAATCTAAGATGAAATCTTTATAGGAAAGAAGCCTCCGAAAAGTCAGGAGTATACTCATCATTAGATTGTCTTAATCAATCCTTGTTAAAATTAACCAGTAAACCCCAATCCTCAAACTACTCATCTTTTACCGTTTCAACCGTAATAATATCATCCCCCTCTGGACTTTTAGAGGTGTTTAAAATCACAGGTTGAACATCCATTTCTAACGGATCAGGTTTTGTTTTTTTCCGCATGGGTTGAACATTCATCACTAACGGTTCTTCTTGCTTTTTAGGGATCAACGGTTGATGATTAAAGACTAATTTTTCCTCTTCATAATCCACATAAATTGTATCTCCTGTGATAAATTCTTGCTCTAGTAATAAATTAGCAATATGATTCTCTAATTCCCGTTGAATTGCGCGTTTTAACGGTCTAGCTCCATAGACTGGATCATAGCCAATATCTGCTAAATAGTCTAAGGTCGCAGGCGATAATTCAATGGATATTTTTTGATCCGATAATAAGCGTTGAATACGTTTGACTTGAATTGCAACAATATGGCGTAATTCCCCTTTACTTAAGGAATGGAATAGAATTGTATCATCAACTCTATTTAAAAATTCGGGGCGAAAATGCGATCGCAATGCGGTCATTACCCGCTTTACCATTTCCTCATAACGAGATTCATCTCCCGCCACATCTAAAATATGTTCCCCCCCGATATTACTGGTCATCACAATTACGGTATTTCTAAAATCAATAGTTCTTCCTTGAGAATCTGTAATTCTACCATCATCTAATACCTGTAATAAAATATTAAAAACATCAGGATGGGCTTTTTCGACTTCATCAAATAAAATCACCGAATAGGGATGACGTCGCACCGCTTCCGATAGTTGACCCCCTTCGTCATAACCCACATACCCCGGAGGAGCCCCCACTAACCGAGAAACGGCGTGTTTTTCCATATATTCAGACATATCAATCCGAATAATAGACTCTTCACTATCAAATAAAAACTCCGCTAACGCCTTGGCTAACTCGGTTTTTCCCACCCCCGTTGACCCCATAAATAGGAAAGACCCAATGGGACGACCGGGATCTTTCATTCCCGCCCGTGCCCGTCGAATGGCGGCAGCAACGGCGGATACCGCTTCCTGTTGTCCGATCACTCGTTGATGTAAATGACTCTCTAAGCGCAGTAATTTCTGCCGTTCTGACTCCAATAAACGGTTAACAGGTATACCAGTCCATTTCGCAATAATTGCGGCGATATCGGCTTCTGTGACCTCCTCCCGCAACATTGAAGAACCCTGAGATTGTAACTTCACTAATTCCGCTTCTTTCGCTTCCCGTTCTTGATGTAAAACTTCTAATTGACCATATTTTAATTGGGCGGCTTTGTTGAGATCATAAGCTCGTTCTGCTTGTTCAATTTGGACTCGTAATTCTTCTTCTTCTTCCTTCAATTTATTAATACTATCTAACAGCTGTTTTTCCCCTTGCCATTGAGAAGCAAGTTTTTCTTGTTTGGTTTTTAAGGTTTCAATTTCTTCCTTAATTCGGTCTAAACGAATAGCAACTCCTCCATCATTTCTCCGCTTGCTTTCTCCATTGCTTAAATTTTCTCCTTCAATGGATAATTTTTCCATTTCTAACTGCATTACCCGCCGATCAATTTGTTCTAATTCAACGGGTTTAGAGGTAATTTCCATCTTTAATTGGGCTGCGGCTTCGTCAACAACATCAATGGCTTTATCGGGTAAAAAGCGATCGCTAATATACCGACTCGATAACATTGCCGCCGCCACTAACGCACTATCGGTAATTTTTACTCCATGATGGCGTTCATAACGGTCTTTCAATCCCCTTAAAATCGATATCGTATCTTCAGGAGAAGGTTGATCGACATAAACTTGTTGAAACCGTCTTTCTAAGGCCGGATCTTTTTCAATATGTTTACGATATTCATCAACCGTTGAAGCGCCAATACAACGCAATTCTCCCCGTGCTAACATCGGTTTCAGTAAATTACTGGCATCCATTCCCGATGAACCGCTTCCCGAACCTGCGCCAACAACCGTATGTAATTCATCAATAAATAAGACAATTTGTCCTTCAGAATGGGTAACTTCTCTTAATACCGATCGCAGTCTTTCTTCAAATTCTCCCCGATATTTTGCCCCCGCAATTAAACTGCCCATATCCAGGGAAATTAACTGACGATTTTTTAATGATTCGGGTACATCTCCGTTAACAATTCGTTGAGCTAAACCTTCTGCAATTGCGGTTTTTCCTACCCCAGGTTCACCAATTAAAACCGGGTTATTTTTAGTTCTTCTGGATAAACAACTCACCACCCGACGCACTTCTTCATCCCGTCCAATAACCGGATCTAATTTTCCGGCTTTAGCCAATTCTGTTAAATCTTTCCCATATTTTTTTAACGCTTCATAACTGGTTTCCGGGCTTTGGGTTTCAACTTTAGAACTTCCCCGAATGGCTTTAATGGCTTCTTCCAGTTTGGGACGAATAGAAGGAGAACGACTGGGGCGGTCATACCCTGGACGTCCGGGGCGTTGGGCGGTGGGTTGTTCTCCGGCTAAAAGTTTACGGCCAATGCGATCATCTTCGGAGAAGGCGAGGATTAAATGTTCTACGGAGATAAAACTATCTTGTAGCGCCTGACGAGCTTCTTCCGCCTTATCTAAGAGGATATCGAGGCTTTGTCCTAAATATAAATGTTCAATGCGTCCGACTTTGGGTTGACGTTTGGTAAAGGCGTCTAACTGCTGGCCTAAAATATCCGTATCCACTCCCGCCCGACTCAGGAGACTGGTGGCGAGTCCATTTTGTTCAAGCAGGGCGGTGATCAGGTGTTCGACTTCTAAATTCTGATTTTGAAAACGACGCGCTACATCCTGGGACTTAACAACGGCTTCCCAGGCTTTATCTGTAAATTTACTTGGATCGGTTGGTTGCATCGTTGCTGCTAATCAATAAAGGGTAAAAATAATCATCAATATACTGACCCCATTGTAACTATATGTGGGTACAATCTGTTAATCAATGTAGGATGATGGAGAAAGGGCGATCACGTCCATAGCCTCAAAACTTTCGTAGATCTGGTGGAGTGATTTTAAAATGATCCAAAGGCTATATATCCATAACTTTAGATGCTTAGAAAACTTTGAACTGAGCTTAAAGGATATGTCATCAGCTTTATTAATTGGTAAAAATGGAGTCGGGAAATCAACAATTTTTGATGTATTAGAAATTTTTCAATCTATTGGTCGAGGGACGAATAGAGTTCGTGATCTAGTTAAGCCCAAGGATTTCGTTCGTGGTCGCTTTGATGTGCCAATTCGCTTGGAAATAGAAGTATTACTTCACGAAAAATTATATCAATATATTTTGGCTTTTGAGTTACCGAAAAATTTTAAAGAACTTCGAGTTTCTGAAGAAAAACTATTAGTTACAGGAGAGCCAATTTATTCTCGAACTGAGGCTCAAGTAACCCTTCACACCAGTTGGCAAAATTCTGAGGCTCAATTTCTAGTAGATTGGCATTTAGTTGCCCTTCCTATTATTCAAGAGCAATCAGAGACAGATCCCCTTCGGATTTTCAAGACTTGGCTGGCTAGAATGATTATTTTAGCTCCCATTCCCAGTCTGATGACAGGAGATTCCGACGGTGAAACCTTGGAGCCCAAGCGAGACGGTTCAAACTTTGGAGAGTGGTTCTCTGGATTACTGAGTCGCTATCCAGCAGCTTACACACAAGTTGACAAATATCTCCGAGGAGTTATACCTGACATTCAGGACTTTTTGAATGAACAAATTGGCAAAGATTCAAAAAGCATGATTGTCCGATTTGAAGCGAATAATGCAAATCTGAGTGTTGATTTTCAAGACTTATCTGATGGCGAAAAATGCTTTTTTATTTGTGCTTTCGTTTTAGCTGCTAATAAATTCTATGGCCCCCTTTTTTGCTTCTGGGACGAACCTGATAACTATCTTTCTTTATCAGAGGTTGGACATTTTGTCATGTCATTACGACGCTCATTTAACAATAATGGACAAATTTTAGTGACTTCTCATAATGTAGAAGCAATCCGAAAGTTTTCGGATGAAAATACCTTTCTACTGGATCGCAAAAGCCACTTAGAGCCAACTTTAATTAGATTACTCAGTGATATAACTTTTACAGGGGACTTAATTAATACCTTGATTTCTGGGGATATCGAAGTATGAGCGTTAATCGGCATCGACCCCATATTCTTATATTGCCTGAAGATGATGCGAACCGCCAAATTGCTAATGGATTTATTCTTAATCCAAACCTGAATGAGAGTGTGATTCAAGTTCTACCCTATGATCGGGGATGGGAAAATCTTTTGCAGACTTTTATCAATGATCATGTCCCCAAAATTAGGCAATTTCCAGAAAGAAGGATGGTTTTACTGATTGATTTTGATAAGCGTGAAGATCGGTTGAGTTATGTACAGGGTCATATTCCAAATGATTTAATAGAAAGAGTATTTATTCTGGGAGTACAATCCAACCCAGAGAGGTTAAGGACAGTCACCAAGAATACTTTTGAAGGGATCGGAGAAACTCTAGCAAGAGATTGCGTCAACAATACAAATGAATTGTGGGGACATGATCTTCTTCAACACAATCAACCTGAGTTAAACCGGATGAGGTCATCCGTCAAACCTTTTCTATTTATATAAATCACCGAACTAACAAACCACAATAATAAAATATTAGTATCAATTAAAATTACTTTCTACTTATATTTTTTGAATAGTTCATCTATCATAACTCTCGAATTTTCATTGATTCTATTTCTCCGGTTTCAGCATTAATTTTAAATATTTTATATTCTCTGGCATATTGAGGAACTACTTGCAGTAGATTATTAAGATTTACACAATCAAACCCTAATGTAATGAACCAAAATTGTTTATCCTCAGATAATTCAACTTCTTCTAATCTTAAACTTTGAATAGAAGAATCTATCATATCCTGTAAATTATTAAAGTATTTTTGTGCTAAACTCACAGCAGCACGAACATCAATTTTAGGTAAATTTTTAACTGATGATTCCATATTGTTTCCCTCAATGGGTTGAAATGATATCCTAAACAACAATTATATCCCCTCGGTAAAGATATGATATACCACGTTTCTACCCCGGAGAATAGGGATTCCTCGTTTCTAGGTTCTACCTAGAAATGCTTCTCCGGTGGCTCTGCCACCAATAAATAATAGAGGCAGAGCCTCAATAGAGTATTCCCAGGCGGGAGCCTGGGAACAAGAAAAAAGCTTTACATATTAATCTGTTTAATATCTTCTAATGACAGCTTCAATGCCTCTGCTATTTGCTTATCGCTTAAGCCAAACTTTCTTAATTTCTCAATGGTTTCAGTTTGGCTTTGATCTAAATTAACAGAAGAAGGAATAGGACAACTGTTAATAGAGCCTATCGTTACAGTATTATTATGGTTATTCTTACTACCTAAAACTATATTAAAATTTATTTTTCTTTCTAAAACTGATTCAAGATTACTTTTCTTTACTTGTTCTCCAAAAACATCTGATAACATTTGTAAAAGTTCGTGACTGACCTTTTTTACGTGCTTTTCACTATAACCGTAAGTTTCTGCAACGTCAGCATATTTTTGACGATTCAGTATTCCCCTAACAATTCTTCTTTGCAAGTCGTTGAGATGTTTACCTGTTTGGGTATACACAGATTCATCAACGAATTGCAAGATCTGAGGAACTTCCATAGATAGGAATATAAAATCGCTGTTATGAGTATACCCAACTTTTGCCAACTTTTACCAACTTTTACAACCTTTCTTAATAAATTCAAGAAAACCCCTACTTTTTCCAACTTTTTTCGCTGTTCAGTTTGGAGTGAGCAAGTTAGTATAGTTAGCAAGCTAGATAAAAGATAACGAGGTTATTTTATGGCTTTAAAAAAGACTTTATACTGCTGTTTATGCAAACGTAAAACCTTGCATGAAGAAATAAGTTATACGGAAGCATTAGAATATGCACGTGAAAAAAACATTCTTGTCAGAGGGCTTGCCGCATTTTGGGATTATTATCCTCGCGCCAAGCTTATAGGTAAGACTTTACTAGGTTTTGAAGCAGCCATGCAATGCAATTCATGTGGTATGATTCGTGGTTCAGATGATTCAGCCTTTGATTAATCTTCTATGGAATCTCATAATAGTCCATTGATTCCATATTTTTTCCTTAATAGAGGTAGCTTTAGCACAAATTATATCAAGTTGGTAGAGACGTTGCATGCAACGTCTCTACCAACTTGACGTTTCTACACCAATATTTGTAACCTTGACAAGATCACATCCACAAATTAGCAGGATTGTCTTGATCTTCATCCCATTTAGCCGGATTATTAACAATATATTCCTGAATTTTGACTAATGCCTGTTCATCTCGAATGATATGATCATAAAATCGGGGTTGCCATGCGAAATTATCGTAACCATTTTTACGACACCAACGGGTTACAGAAGATTTATAAGCATTAATAATAGCTTGTAAAGAGCCTCGTTTTAAGGGTGCAAATTTGTTAGATTCATCCGTCCCTTGTAGAGACGTGCCATGGCGCGTCTCTCCGTGTTCTTCGTTATGCGATCGCTCAATAACAATAATCCCATGTACATGATTAGGCATAATAATATAAGCATCTAGGTAAACATCCTGAAAATGATTCGGAATGTCTGACCAAAATTTATTGGCAATTTCTCCCATAGCAGAAAATTTAATATTACTGGAAACGATATCACCAAAAAACCACAGTTTATCCTTTGTGCAAATGGTAACAAAATACCAACCACTGGCAGCATAATTATAATAAGGTAATCGTGTAGATTCAATCCGATATTTATTTTTATATAATGTCATCGTTGTCCATCCTATATTTATTTTTATCCTACATCATGGCTATATTTTCTAAACCTCGTAGAGACGAGCCACGGCGCGTCTCTCTCTTAAATTAAATTTATATCAGATCACGGTGGTGTTCCCTAGCTCTCGTAGAGACGAGCCACGGCGCGTCTCTCTCTTAAATTAATATTTATATCAGATCACGGTGGTGTTCCCTAGCTCTCGTAGAGACGCGCCATGGCGCGTCTCTACAGGGGGTTATAGATTGTTTAAAGGATTTTATTCAATCCCTTCAATGCGGTCTTCAACTTCTTGGTATAACTCGCGCAGACGATCTAAATTCTCTTCGCTAGTTTCCCAATAGCCGCGACCATTCACCTCTAACAACGTGCTAATAATCTTGCGGAAGGAATGAGGATTTAAGTTCATCAAACGTTTCTGCATTTCTGCATCTTCAATAAACGTTGTATTCACGTCCTCATACACCCAATTATCCACAGCACCCGCCGTTGCACTCCATCCCATTGTATTAACAAGGCGCTTAGAAAGTTCCCGCACCCCTTCATACCCATGAGATAACATTCCTTCATACCATTTCGGGTTTAATAACTTGGTACGAGCATCCAAACGCACCGTTTCTGATAACGTCCGAACTTGAGCATTTGCTGTTGTGGTATCCGCAATATAAGACGTCGGTTTTTTGCCATCCTTGCGTAAACTGGAAATTAATTTTGTCGGGTCAGAATCGAAATAATGGGAGACATCCGTTAAACTAATTTCCGAAGAATCTAAGTTTTGAAATGTCACATCTGCGGTTTTTAACGCCGACTCAAAGATACTTCGATCTTGTTCCATTGTCCCCGGATTATCAGAATTAAAGGCAAAAGATTTGCGTTTCAAATACATTTCCTGTAACTCAGATTCCTGTTCCCAACTGCTATTTTCAACAGCCAAATTCACATTAGAAGAATAGGAACCGGAAGCATTACTAAACACCCGTGTTGCCGCTTGTCGGACAGAAACGCCTAATTCTTTCGCCTGTTCTAAAGCGTGTTTGCGAACGAAATTCATTTCCAACGGTTCATCAGATTCCGCAGCCATTTTTACCGCTTTATCTAACAGCGCCATTTGGTTAATAAATAAGTCGCGGAACACCCCAGAACAGTTGATCACGACATCAATTCGAGGCCGTCCTAACTCTTCTAAAGAAATTAACTCCAACTTATTCACCCGTCCCAAGGCATCGGGAACAGGTTTAACCCCCACCATCCACATGACTTGAGCCAGGGACTCCCCGTAAGTTTTGATGTTATCGGTTCCCCAGAGGACGACGGAGATGGTTTCCGGGTAATTTCCACCATTTTCGACCTTTTGCCGCTCTAACAGCCGTTCTACGACGATTTGGGCGGACTTGACGGCGGCTGCGGTGGGGATAGACTGGGGATCGAGGGCGTGCATATTTTTGCCCGTCGGTAATACATCGGGGTTGCGGATGGGGTCGCCTCCTGGCCCTGGTAAGATGTATTCTCCTTCTAGTGCTCGCAGCAAGGAACCCAACTCGTTATCGGCGCAAACCTGTTGTAAGCAGAATTCCAAATACTCAAATAACGGTTTAATAGGTTCGGGGTCAACTTTGGTGAAACCGAACTCATGCAGTGCTTCAATCCAGGGTTCTTTTTTACCCATATTGAAGAAGTTGAGTTTGGAGACTAAGGAAACCCGTCCTTCGGCGTCGGTTTGTTCGTTAACTAAGGCGGTAAGTGCTGCGCGACAAGCTTCAGTGATTTTTTGTAATAACTCCACATCCGCTAATACCCCTAAGTTATTATTGCGGTAGAGTTCCTCAATATCGCGGTTGAGGCTATTGGCAATAATTCGGGGTAAACTGAGAAGATTATCTTCTTCGCGGTCAATACTGGCGATATTTACCAGAGTTGAAATCGCTTCTTCAGCCGTGGGCGGTTTCCCAATAACGTGCAAACCACAGGGTAACAACCGCGACTCAATTTCCATTAACCGCCGATAAACCTGTCCAACAATATGATCTCGGTCTTCGGGAGTTAACTCAGAAGCATCTGTTTCTGGGAGGGTGACATCTTGGTCTAAATTCACCAAGCGACACTTATCCATAATACTGTTAACAATAGCCACGCCCCGACCGCTATCTTTTAGGGTTTGATAAGAGGCAATTAACTCGTTGAGTTCTTGCAGTCCTTTATATAACCCCGCGTTTTCTGCTGCCGGAGTTAAATAAGAAATTGTAGCAGCATAACTGCGCCGTTTGGCGATAGTCGCTTCGCTGGGGTTATTGGCGGCGTAGTAATACAGGTTAGGAATACTGCCGATTAAATTATCGGGGTAGCATTCTCCCGACATTCCCATTTGTTTACCCGGCATGAATTCTAATGATCCGTGCGTGCCGAAGTGTAATACCGCGTCCGCTTGCCAGACTTGTTCTAAATAGGTATAGTAGGCGGCAAAGCCATGATGGGGACTGGCTGACCGAGAGAACAACAACCGCATCGGGTCGCCTTCATAGCCGAAGGTGGGTTGAACGCCGATAAACACATTCCCGAACTGTTTACCAAAGATTAACAAATTCTCGCCGTCGGTGTTTAACGTTCCCGGTGGTGGCCCCCAATTTTCATTGAGTCGGTCATAATAGGGGGTTAACCGTTCATATTCGGTAACGGACATCCGATAGGCGATATTCAGTTCTGGGCTTTGATATTGGGCGGTGGCGTCGTGAATAACTTCCTGCATCAGTTTCTCGGCGGACTCTGGCAGGTCGTGAACGTCATAGCCATTGCCTTGTAAGGCTTTCAGCACTTCATAAATTGACCCGAACACATCCAAATAAGCCGCTGTCCCAACGTTTCCTTTATCCGGGGGGAAACTAAAGACGGTAATAGCAACTTTTTTGGCTAATTTGGGTTTTTTCCGCAAATTCGCCCATTTTAAAGCCCGTTGGGCGATCGCTTCAATTCTATCTTGCAGTGCGATCGCTTTTCCGGTGGCCCCATCCCGTCCTGATATAATAATAGGTTCAATGGCGCCATCCAGTTCAGGAATAGCAATTTGCAGCGCCACTTGGATCGGGTGTAGCCCTAATTCGCTTTCTTCCCATTCTTCAGTGGTTTGGAAGACTAAAGGCAACGCCACCATATAGGGACGGTTCAACCGTTTTAACGAGTCTATCGCCTTCGGGTGATCTTGTCGAGCGGGGCCACCCACTAAGGCAAACCCGGTTAACGAGACAATAGTATCGACAATGGGTTGGGGTTGAATACCTTTCGGGGGGTTATCCCAGAAATATTCATCAATGGGTTTAGAAAAGTCTAACCCTCCCGCAAACACGGGTAACACTCGTGCGCCTAACGCTTCGAGTTCCTGTACCATTGCCACATAATGGGCATCATCTCCCGTTACCAGGTGCGTCCGTTGCAGCACTAACCCCACACAGGGGGCGAGGGGATCTTTGGGGTCGTCGGAAATATCGTCGCGGCTATTATACCAGTGAAAATATTCGGTCGCATCCTCGAACATTTTCGGCGCGAGGGGATGCCAAATACCCAGGTCGGGATAGGTTACGGGGTCAGCAAATTGCAGTTTTTCTTTGCCCGTAAACACATATTTTGCCCCTAACATCAGCAGGAAGTTTTCCAAGTTTTCGGAAGAACCGCCTAACCAATATTGGAAGGATAACATAAAGTTGCGAGCGTCCTGGGCTTTATCCATGGGTAGGTATTTCAGGACTTTAGGCAAAGTTTGCAGCAACTTCAGCATCGCGTCTTGGAAAGATCCCCCAGACTGTTCTTTCCGTTTCTTCATGAACTGGGCGATGGCACTTTTGCTTTGTCCCAGTTGCGCCATCGAAAACGTCCCCATTTTGTTGAGGCGCATCACTTGAGGCATGGAGGGGAAGACCACCGCCACATCTAGTGTATCTCGATAGGGAGTTACAGCCTCAACGAGTTTATCGGCTAAATCTTCAATAAAAATCAGGGAGGCTATGAATATATTGGCCTGGGATAAATCTTGTTTAAAACTTTCGTAGTTTTCCGCAGATCGTAACTCTTCGATCAAATAACCGCTAATTTCGATCGCAACATTCGGGTTATTTTTGTTAATGGACTCCACTGCTGCCGATAAGGCGCTTTGATATTGCGCTTCTAACACCACATAGACGACTTTCATCAGTTGTCGCCCGTTCAGGTCATCTGGCTTGATGTGTCTAATGGTGGGTTTTACATAAGTAAACATATCTTAATTTGTTCCTTTTTTGTCTGCTCTCTCTTAAGGTGATCGGCTATGGGCATCGCCAGATCATTCGGGCTTACACAGGCAAGATGCCTGTTCCACTTTGAGTATTGTTACCAGAAAATGGGCATTCTGGGCAAATTTGTCCCCCATTTGCAATAATTCGACAAGAAAAATGTAATTTTTTTTTATATTACTTGACTTTTTACACAGGTTTATTCTTAGGAATTATTTGCAATAACTCAGAATTGATTCATATTTTTTACAGTTTGTTTAAAAATGAGGAGCAACTGCACCAATAATAACCTCTCCCCGTTTTTCTTTTTCGGCGCATTCCTGATTTAACTCTAGGAGTTTCTCTAAGAGATTATCCTCTGGTTTAAAATCATAGGCTTCTATGACCCATTGATCAAGGTTTTGATGCAATTGATATAATTTAGAGGCGGGTTCAGGGTAATATTGATTATAGAGTTGAGTAATTCCCCAGCCTTTTTTCTCCATTTCTTGACTCCGATATTCATGTAAGTCCATAGCTGTTTTTCTAATCGTCTCAACAATCTTTTTACTGGGGGTTTGAGGAAAGGGGAAGGTTTCAAAACAAGTTGTATTAGTATACCTTGTCCGATCTTCTAATGTAGAACTTTGCGCTTTCACCCAAATTCTATGAAGGCTTGATGTTAATATTCCTAAAATATAATAATCATCTGATGCAATTACGGTAATTGAATTATTGGGTAAATATTGAATTGGAGATGGTAAAGGGATAAACCATTTAGAGTGACAAGGAATAAGAAAACAAATAGATAATTTATCTAAAGCTTTTCTCATCGCTTCATTTGTTCGTTTAAAACGCCACCATTTTTCTCTTAAAACAGCCTCTCTGTTGTTTTCTCTTTCAGGTTTGACATGAATTTTTAGATACTCAAAAGGTAAATAGTAATCAGTAATTTCCTCAAGAGACATATTTTGGAAATCAATAATCCAGCGACTCGGTTCAGCATTAGGATTATCAGTTAAATCCGTTGCAGAAATTAATCGTTTAATAACAGTTAGATTTAGATTATTTTGTTTAATCCATTCATCAGCCAGTGTTTGGGAAATAAAAAATCCTTGACTATTAGGTTGAACACCAACAAAACTTTTTTTCAAATTAGCAGATAATTTAACAGCTTTAGATACATCAACTAATGATGTTAAACTAGAATTAATTTGCGGAACAAAATTGCCATCTAAAAAACAAGATTTGACCGGAATTTTACACCAATTGACAATACTAACATAAACGACGGCTTCACCCGACCAAACTTGACTTGATATAGCATTATAAATATGACCCTCATTTTCAATAATATAATCTAAACTCGATTTTCTATTTTTTCCCTGACAAATAGAATTAGTTGCAACTAAACCAATTCTACCCGTTTTCGATATAGAATTATGCGCTAATCTAAACCAATAGCAAGCAAAATCAATTTGCGCTTCCATATCATTAAATTTATTAAATACTTTCTTAGCATATTCATCCCCTAATTCTTGACGAATACGATAACCTCCCAAAAACGGAGGATTACCAATAATAGCATCAGCCTTAACCCATTCCGTAAATAAAGCATCGGTACAAATAATATTTTGATCTAAAGTATCTAAAGGTAAGGAAGGTTCATTTAAACCTAATTTATCGATAGCAACCTTGCGTCCAATCATTAAAGTTACCTTGGCTAATTCTACCGCAAAAGCATTGATATCCATGCCATAAAACTGTTGAGGACTGACCTTTTGAGTATAACCAGAAATATCCTCAAAATTAGCGATTTTCTCGAATAGTATTTTTTCAATATATTTTAACTCTTGATAGGCGACATAGAGAAAATTACCCGAACCACAAGCGGGATCAAGAATTTTATAATCAATTAATTCCCGATATAAATGTTTTAACTCCCTTAAGGTATTCGCTTCACTGATGCGATTTTCCCAATATTCCCGAATGGTGGGTAAAACAATACTTCTAATATCAGATTCTGAGGTAAAATGAATGCCGTGAGCATGACGTTGTTGTTTAGATTTTTTCTGGGTTTTATCGGTATAGTTCAAAGCACCTTCAAATAAATTCCCAAAAATAGAAGGACGGACTTTACTCCAATCTTGACCCGCACAAGCTAATAATAAATTTAACTCCCCGTATTCTAACTTAATCGGATGAATTTCTTGAAATAATCCGCCATTAAAATAGTCTACTCCTTCATAACGTCCATCGGGAACAACCCCGGTTTGATTCATAGCTTGAAACAGTCCCCCTAAAATATCATAAGCATTCTCTTGATCTTCCAGACAATCTTGTAAACAACGGGTAAATATTGCGGGGGGAAGTAAACCAATATCTTCGGCATACATCGCTAAAACACATTGTAAAACAAAACGTTGTGCTTGCAGGGGGGTATATTTTTTAAAATGATTTCTTTCCCCTCGTTCTAATAGAGAATGTAAAACATCTCCTAAACGTCTGGCTGCTTTTTCTGTAATTTCAACTTGATTATTTTTAAATTGAGGACGGAGATTTTTGGCTTCTAAAAAGCTAAATGCTGGAATGCGTCTAGGTAAATCTTCTAAGGCTATGATATCAACCGGGTCATCAGGTTGATTATCAAAATCATAAATATGGAATTCATCAAAGTTACATAAAATTACATAACGGGGGCGATCGCTTTTTTTGATTCTAATATAATATCGTTCAGCTTGGGTGCGATACTCTCGATCTTGAAGATCACTCCCCCGTTTTTTCATCTCAATTAAAACATGATTTTTCCAGAGTAAATCAGCAAACCCCATATTTCCTGATTTCCCGGCTTTTTCAATGCGTTGCTCAAAGGTTGCTCCCGCTTGTAATGCGCCTTCATATCCAAAAGCCTGAAACAAACGATCTAAAAAAATTTGCGCTTGTCCCTTTTCATCTCCAGTTATATACTGTTGACAATAATTAACAAATTGCTGCAAATTTTCTGGTGTAGTGGGCATAAGTACAATCCATGATTAACCCTGGGTTTCATTATATTCCTTAAGGATTAATACATCAACTGGGTTTCTGTATAGGACTGTTTTATTTTTTTTGGTAAATAGTTCCTAGATGTTGAGGTGCGTGCGTTGGCACTTACGCACCCTACAATCTAGGAAAATAATAACAGATTCAGCCAAACAATTGACATTAACTTTCTTTGAGAGAATCTAATCTTTAGTTCCCAAAAGCATCTTTGATGTTATCAACGGTATTCTCAATTGCATTCTTAGTATTGTCTACCGCTTTCTTAGTCCGAGAGGCATCTTGATTGGCTCTTTCTTCAATTCGTCCGCTATCTTTGCTGGCTTTACGCTCTAGGAAACTACTATTGTCCGTTGCTCGATCAACTCGATCAGCATTTTTATTGGCAGTTTCTTTTACCTGATCCTTTGCATTGTCAATGAAGTTTTTGGCTCGTCCAGTATCTTTATTAACTTTGTCTTTAACTTGATTACCTGCGTCTGATATAGTAATCAAGTTAGGAGCGGGATTAGCCATTGCAGCAATGTTCGTTGAGAAAAATATCCCTTGCCAAAAAAAGGCGATCGCTGAGATAAAAAATAAAGTTGTCATCATCCAGCGTCCCACTGTTGAAGCCAATTGGGTAAAATAATTCGGTTTCATAAAATACATTGTTTTGAATTTAACATTTTATTTGTACTTGATCTAGCTGGCTAACTAAATCTTTCCCTAGACATAATTTTTTTGTTCGTAAGTTGCTGAAATAATTCTCTCTTAGGATAGATTATAACTCTTGCAAATTAATTTTGTAGATTATGCTCAAGATAGAATTTATATCAATAGTATCGATAGGGGTTGGATTACAAATGAAAATCCCTATCCTTAAAAACAAGATGATCAAAAGTAAATTTATTATGTACGAGTATCAATGATTTTATAAGATGCTTTTTGACCCACAGTAGAGACAAGAGGATGAGGATGAATAAGAATGGTTGACTGTTGACTGTAAGCGGCTATCTCCCCCCGCTTCACATTCCCTCTGCGCCCCCTCTGTTGAAAAATACTACAAACTTGTATTATAATGAGATGGACGAGCTTAGGGGAAGCTGAAGGTATGGATTTATCTGCAAAAGATCTCGAAATTACCCTAAATGTATTACAGCATCTTGCGGATCATCCGACTCGCATGAATTCTCAAGAGCGGTTGAGAAGTTTAATCATCAAAATTTATAAACAGGATCAAAAGCAACAGAAGCAACGAAACCAACAACTTAAAGCTTCTCAACAAAAGCCTTTAATTAAAACAGCAGAACTTATAAAAACACCCCTTAATTACCCTTCAATTTCTGAAAAAATTCATTCTATTATTATAAATAATAGTAGAAAATATTTTCCTCCTAAAAAATGTTATATTTGCCAAAAATATTATACGCAAATTCATCATTTTTATCATTTAATTTGTCAAAATTGTGGCGATTTTAACTATAAAAAACGCTTCCAACATCAGGATTTAAGCGGACGAACTGCATTAGTAACTGGAGGGCGGATTAAAATTGGCTATCAAATCGCTTTGCGACTGCTTCAAGATGGTGCTAAAGTCATTGTTACGACCCGATTTCCAGGGGATGCCATAAAACGGTTTAGTCAGGAACCTGATTTTGAGCAATGGCGCAAACGGTTAATGATTTATGGGTTAGATTTACGCAATTTAGTAGCCATTGAGTCCTTTATTCAACATTTAATCAATACTGAGCCTGGTTTAGATATTTTAATTAATAATGCGGCTCAAACGATTAAACGTCCTTTAGCTTTTTATAAACATTTATTAGAGTCAGAACAACAGTTTAAGCAATTTCCTGAATTGCAACAGCAAGGTTTAATTGCATTAAATTCTCAACTTCCTATTTTATTAGAAGCACAATTAAAATCAGAAACAAGCGTTTTAGATGATTCTATTTATTTTCCTCCTAATTGTTTTGATGAAGACGGACAACAACTCGATAAACGTCCTAAAAATAGTTGGCGGTTAAAATTAAATGAAGTTAGCACGATTGAACTGTTAGAAGTACAATTTGTCAATGCGATCGCTCCTTTTATTTTGAATAGCAAATTAAAACCTTTATTAATGCGATCGCCTTTTTCACAACGATTTATTATTAATGTTTCTGCTATGGAAGGAAACTTTAATCGAGACAATAAAACTATATTTCATCCCCATACGAATATGGCAAAAGCAGCTTTAAATATGATGACCCGTACCAGTGCGATAGATTATGCTCAAGATGGAATTTATATGAATAGTGTCGATACGGGTTGGATTACGAATGAAAATCCCTATCCTCAAAAACAAGATGATCAACAAAAACGAGGGTTTTATCCCCCTTTAGATAATATTGATGGCATGGCTCGAATTTATGATCCAATTGTTCAAGGAATTCAAAATCCATCTGAACCTTTATTCGGTCATTTTTTGAAAAATTATGTTCCTTCTCCTTGGTAATCAGTTATCAATTTTTAAGACACAATATTCTACCCCAACATCAAAAATACGAGTTCCTCCTCCTTCTGCGATAGTTTGTCGCAATGCGTTGGTATCGGTGATGGCTACCCCGGCTAGATAGTTAATTCCCATCTGGGCTAATTCGGGTAACCAGGGAGTTGTAGGGCCCATTAACACTAACTGCGCCTGTTGCGATAACTCCACCAAGCGGGGAAAGGTTTTGTTAGCAATGGAAGTGGCGGTGAGGAAAACCCAGTCTGCTTCTGGGAGCAGGTATTCACAGGCGATGTCGGGTAAATCTTGAGCGATGGGTTGACGCTCTAGGACGGTAATATCTGCCTGTTGTTCGTACTGAGAAAGTCCGGGGTAGCGACCAATAACAACGACTCGTTTTCCCTGAATTAAAGGGAGAAAATGCTCAAATACAGCTAGATTAGCTGAACCGTGAGAAGATAGGCGTTGAGCCTGTGGTAATAGCGGTGATGTCGGATTAATCACGGAATTGATCACCGCCATACCAATAGTCGCTTGGTAACTATCCCAGGAGCGCACCCAAGGGGCTAAATCAGCGACGGCTTGACCCACTAAAGTTCCTGACCAGGATAAGGTGCGATTGGGTTGGCCCGGACTCATACACAACCCTATACCCTCGGCTTGGCAGAATGTCCAGGTTAGTCCCAAGATAATTTCCTGCACCGTTCCGTTACTATCGCTTGATTTCTCCAGTAGGAGATCGTAAATTTCGCGGGAATGAATTTTCATTGAAATCAGTTTTTAGTTCGGCTTTTTCTTTTTGTTGGGTTATCTAATTATCCACCAATATCAGCGATTCTGTGAAATAGGCGATCGCAATAGGGTGCTTTCTTACGAACAATAGAGACATCAATCCTTGCTAAGATTTCAGGCCCATGATTAATCTTGTGATATTCGCCTTTCGTTCTTGTTTGTTGCGTTGCCCTTCTTAAGGCAGATTCTATAGCAGCTTTAGGAATTTTTTCAACATTATTATTACGAGGAATAGCAGTTTTATTAAATCCTTGCCCGTAATATTTGGCTAAGGTATCAATATCAGCAATTAGCCAACTTTCCATTCATTCGACTTCCTCTTTCATCTTGTTCACAGACGAGAATAGATTCGGGAATTTCACTTAAAGCGGATATCAAAGCATCGGAGTGAGTGGTAATAATTAATTGAGTTTTTTGAGACGCTTCAATTAATAATTGAGCAATGGTAGGTAAAATATCAGGATGCAATCCTAATTCGGGTTCTTCAATACAGATAAGCGGAGGAGGAGTTGGATATAAAAGAATCATTAATAAGCAAAGATAACGTAATGTTCCATCAGAGAGACGAGTCGCTGGAATCGGTTGATTAAGTCCTCGCTCATGTAAAAAAATCTGAACTGTTCCCCCCGCTATTTTTATAGTAATATCCGTTACAGGTTCATAAAATTTTTGTAAATTTTCAACAATTTTTCTGCTTCCAATACGGTGCTGCAAATCATTAAGAATTAATCCTAAATTACTACAATCTTCGAGTAAAAAATCTTCAGGTAAATCTAACTTTTGGGGCATTCTAGGAGGAGTATAACGCCCTAAATTCCACTCTCTATAAAGTCGGATTTGACTAAATTGATTACTTAAATAAGTTAATTCTGGGTATAAATCAGGATCTTTTCGTTGTGATAAAACCGATTGATCAGGTTTTAAGTCTTCTCGTCTTAATTGACGGCGAGTGGGTTCATTTTCTGTTATTGTTCTTGCATTGAGTACGGGATGACCCTGTTGATAGCGATAGAAAAAGAAAACATCTTGTTCATAATCATTATTACGATGTTCATTTTCGATAGCTTCATCAATAATTTCTAAGCGTTGGCCAACCGTTGTAAAATCAAGACGATAGCGTAAAGGCATCCGACCTTCTGGATAATTAATAATAGCTTCAATTCTTGCAATGGGAGTTTCTTGAGTTCCTTTCCATAGCCATTCATTGACTCCACCACCTTCACGAATCGGCTTAGTTAAATCGCTTGGAATCCCTTGCAATAAGCCTAATACTTCAATTAAATTTGATTTTCCTACACCATTTGTGCCAATGATGACATTTAGCGGCTGTAAATCAATTATTTCTTCTGATGAACCATAGGAGAGAAGGTTTTGGATTTTTAGCGAATTAATAAATTTATAGCCTTCCATAAAGCAAGTTTTAAATACCCCTTAAAGTTTATTTCATATCCCGTAAAAAACATAAATTACATTTTAACGTAATGTAAAACGTTTGTTTTGTCAAGTTCTAATCTCGCTGATACCAATTTTGCTAGAAATCAAATGCTTATAGCATGAGATTTTTATTTTTCCTATTTCTGATAAAAATAAAAATTATTAACGGTTAATGGTTGAGTGATTAAGCTGAGATTAGAAACTATTGCGCTCAAAACTACAAGAATAAGGTACAATGATTAAATATTTGTCAATTTTATATTAACAAACAGATGAATGACTTAGAACCGACGGTTGAAGAACTGAACAACTTGCTAGAACACCATCATCATCCTGAACATTCTAGCCATCCCCATATTCATAGTGAAGAATCTTTGCGAAAGATAGTTAATCGTCTATCGCGGCTGGAAGGACATATTCGAGGCGTTAAAACAATGGTACAAGAAAATCGTCCTTGTCCTGATGTGTTAGTGCAGATTGCTGCTATTCGAGGAGCTTTAGATCGGGTGGCTCGAATTATTTTAGATGAACATTTGAGCGAATGTGTCGCCAGAGCCGCAAAAGAAGGGAATATTGATGATGAAATTGAAGCTTTAAAAGCAGCATTAGATCGATTTTTACCTTAACGTATTGAAGGGACTTTAACCATGAAATATAAAATTATTTTTGGATCAATTTGGCTAGGTTTTATCCTGTATGCGTTTATTTTTGCTCCCCCAGATCAACCTGATACTTTTACCTTAATTCAAAATCTTTCAACGGGGAACTGGACAGGGATTAATCCTTTAATTATCGCCCTCTTTAATATTATGGGGATTTGGCCGTTGATTTATAGTTGTGTTCTGTTTATGGATGGACGAGGACAAAAAATCCCAGCTTGGCCTTTTGTAACATTATCCTTTGGGGTGGGTGCATTTGCAATATTACCTTACTTAGCATTCCGGCAACCGAATCCCCAATTTTTAGGAAAAAAATCAGGATTAATTAAAGTTTTAGATTCTCGAATTACGGGAGTGTTATTAACCTTGGGAGCGAGTATTTTAGTCGGTTATGGATTAACCCAAGGAAATTGGGGAGACTTTATTCAACAATGGCAAACCAGCCGTTTTATTCATGTGATGAGTCTCGACTTTTGTTTATTAAGCCTGCTATTTCCGGCTTTATTAGGAGATGATATGGCAAGACGCGGGATGACAAATTCGGTTATTTTTTGGGGGGTGAGCTTGGTTCCTTTATTCGGCCCTTTATTTTATTTAATAACCCGAATTCCGTTGAACGAGATGGAACCGTTAACAACATCTGAATCATCTGACCTATCGGTTCAAAATTAGCGATTGACGGGGGAGTGTCAAAAGAATTATTTTGCTCAGTCCAAAATTCCCCGAATACCCGGTATGCTATATTTCCAAAGATATATTGCGAATTGAGTGATTTCCTGTTATTGATTCTCTATCCCTAGCCAAACTATGCAACAGTATTCTCTATTTTGGAAGTCCTATTTTTCTTTGATCTTGGGTAGTATCTTGATGACGGGTTGTGGGAGTGAACCTCAAGCCGCGACCGTCCCACCCGTTAGCGTCAATATTGCCCTAGTAGGAGCCAGTAACGTTAAAAACAGTAGTATTTATAATGCCCGGGTCGAAGGGGTGCAAAATGCTATTATTCAACCCCGTGTCAATGGTTTAGTCAAACAAGTTTATGTGCGGTTGGGCGATCGCGTTTCTCAAAATAGCCCTCTCATTCAAATTGACGCACGACAACAACAGGCCAATTACGAAAGTCAATTAGCCAGCGTGGAGTCCCGAATGGCTCAGTTAAATAGTGCAAGAGCGAATTTAGATGCTCAACGATCCGAACTGCGACGCATCCAAGCGGAACTGACTTACCAATCTCAAACAGCCGATTTAGAAGACGCTCAACAAACCCTCGCCGCAGAACAGAAAGAAAAACAGCGCTTACAATATGAGTTGGAATTTAACTCGGCTGGGGATGAGTTGCAAACCGCCCAAGAAAATGTGCAAGTGGGAATTAAAGAGCGCGAACGCAGACGGGCGATTATGGAAGAACGAAAAAAATCCTATGATCGCTATCAGCAATTGTATGAACAAGGGGTAGTGTCGGCTGAAATTTACGATCAAAACCTACGGGACTATCAAGCCACCCAAGCTGATTTTGCAGCCCAAGAACGAGAAGTATTGTCCCTAGAGGCGAGAGTTAGAACCGCCCAACAAAACCTAGAACGGCAAGTTTCTACCCTAAACACCCAAGTTGAAGGTCAACAAAGACGAGTTGATGCAGCAGTTGCTAAAGTTGAAGCGGCTAAACAAGATTACAATCGTCAAATCTCAACCCTCAACGCCCAAATTGCGACTCAACAAAATCTGATTGTGGCTCAAGAAGCAGAGGTCAACCGACTTCAGCGAGACATTGATCAAGCCCGTTCCAGTGCAACCGCCGAACAGGTACAGCTAGAATATTACGAGATTAAAGCCCCCATTACTGGGATAGTTGGGGATGTGTTCGTGAAAGTGGGGGATTTTGTTGATAGTCAAACCCAACTCACTAGCATTCGCCAAAATGATTTATTAGAAGTTCAGATTAATATTCCTATTGAACGGTTATCTCAAATCAGAGCCGGAACAACAGTAGAAATCCTCAGTCAAGAAACGGGAGAATTAATCGGAACTTCTCAAGTGTCTTATATTGCTCCGAGTGCGGGTACGGGAAGCCAAACTATTTTAGTTAAAGCGATTTACGATAACCGAAATAATAAATTACGAACGGATCAAATTGTTCGAGCTAAAGTGATTTGGGAACAACAATCAGGAATTACAGTTCCAGTAACCGCTATTAGTCGCATTGGAGATCAAAGTTTTGTCTTTATCGCCCAAGAACAAACCGAAGACGGGAAAACTCAATTAGTCGCTAAACAACAGCCGGTGAAGTTGGGGAGTATTCAAGGTCAAAGCTTTGAGGTTTTATCGGGATTAAAAGCTGGGGAAAAAATTGTGATCGATGGTGTGGTTAAATTGCGAAATGGCACCCCGATTGCGGATCAAAAACAGCAACCGACTCCGGGTTCATCCTCAAAACAGGAAACACCTCAATCTCAATAATTATAACGGATTGAAACGGATTTACTCTCATTTCACAGATTTGGGTCATAATTAACAGTCAACCGTCAACCGTCAACCGCCAACCGCCAACCGTCTCCCCATGATTCTGTTTGTTAACACCTTTATTAAACGGCCTGTCTTAACGACAGTGTGCAGCATCATCATTATTTTGGTGGGTGCGATTTCAATTCCGTTGCTTCCCATTACCCAACTGCCAAACTTAGCTAATACTCAAATTAGTGTAACGGCGGTGAATATTGGGGCGGATGCAGAAACAACAGAAACCACCGTAACCACAATTATAGAGCGGGAAATTAACGGGGTAGAGGGGATGAAATATATGTCCTCCAGCACCGGGAATAATGGCGTGAGTAATATTTCCGTCTTTTTTCCTAATGATGTTGATCGCAATATTGCTCAAGTTAATGTTCAAAACCGAGTCGCTCAAGCGGAATCCAATTTACCCGATGGTGTGAAACAAACTGGGGTAACGGTTGAAGCTTCATCACCTAATATTCTGTTAGTGAGTGCGTTTTATTCTGCTAAAGATGAGACGGGAAAACCCCTCTACGATCCCACTTTTATTAGTAACTATATTGATCTATTTATTGTTGACCAAATTAGTCGAATTCCTGGGGTGGGTCAAGTCACGATCTTTGGAGAACGGAAATATGCCATGCGACTTTGGCTTGATCCCTCTCGAATGGCTGCTAGGGGGTTAACGGCTCAGGATGTGGTCGGGGCTTTACGGGAACAAAATATTCAAGTCGGGGCCGGAACTCTGGGTCAACAACCCACTCCCCCCGGTCAACTGTTTGAAATTCCGTTGCAGGCGGTGAGTCGTCTTCGCACGGCTGAAGAATTTGCCCAAATGGTACTCAAAACCAATGATGATGGCAGCTTAGTCACGCTTGAGGATGTGGGTCGGGCAGAATTAGGAGCAGAAAGTTATGACTTAAGCGCCACATTTAACGGAGAACCTGCTGTTGGTTTAGGGATTTATCAGCTACCAGGAAGTAACGCCTTAGAAACGGCAGGCCAAATCAAAGCCACCATTGCGGAAATGAGTAAAAGTTTCCCCCCCGGTATTGAAAGCCGTGTCGCTTATGATACCACCTTGTTTATTAAGGTGTCCCTTGAAGAAGTGGTGATCAGTTTATTCATGGCGATCGCCTTGGTGGTGTTAGTGATTTTTGTCTTTTTACAGGACTGGCGAGCCACCTTAATTCCTTCAATTGCCATTCCGGTAGCGTTAATTGGGGCGATGGCGGGGTTAAAAGCCTTTGGGTTTGAACTCAATACCTTAACTCTATTTGCTTGTACCTTAGCAACGGGTTTAGTGGTGGACGATGCCATCGTGATTGTTGAAGCCGTCTCAATCAAAATTGAACAGGGGATGAAACCCCGTCAGGCGGCTTTAGATGCCATGCAGGAACTCACCGGAGCCACCATTGCCACCTCAATCGTGTTGATGGCTGTATTTGTTCCAGTATCGTTTTTCCCAGGAACTACAGGGGCAATTTATCGACAATTCGCCATCACCATTATTTTTGCTTTGATCTTTTCCACCTTCAACGCTCTTTCCTTTTCACCCAGTATGGCCGGGTTATTATTGCGTCGTAAACAGGAAACACGGGGGCCGTTAGGATGGTTTTTTGATAAATTTAATCAAGCTTTCGGTTGGTTACAGGAAAAATACGGTAAATTTATTACTTTTTTAACCCGGATTAATGCGTTGGTGATGGGTGTGTTTGTCGGGGGTTTAGTGGCAACGGTATTAGTTTATCAATTAGTCCCATCGGGGTTTGTTCCTGAAGAAGATCAAGGATATTTATTAATTCTATTTCGGACTCCTGATGGGGTATCCCTCAACTATACCTCCAAAGCAGCCGAACAAATTGTTGATCGCGTCTTAGCCATACCTGAAATTGAAAGTGCGTTTGTGGTTCCGGGGTTTGGATTTGAAGGACAAAACCCCAGTCAAGGGATCGCGTTTGTATTATTAAAACCTTGGGAAGACCGACCGACGGAACAACAGTCGGTTTATGGCGTTTTAAGACGATTAAATGGATCTTTGCAATCAATTCCAGAAGTTCAAGCCTTTGCAGTGAACGCGCCTCCGGTACAAGGTTTAAGTAATACCGGAGGCATTGAATTTCAGTTATTAGATAAAACCGGAAGTTTACCAATTCAATCTTTAATTGAAAATGGAAATCGTTTAATTGGAGCCGCTAATGCCGATCCAACTTTTCAAGGGGTTTTTAGTCAGTTTTCCGCTAGTAAAGCTCAGAAGAAAGTTGAGGTATTACGCGATCGCGCTAAAGCCTTAAATGTCAATATTAATGATGTCTTTGGCACACTTCAAACCTTTTTAGGATCATCCTATGTGAATGATTTTGTCTTGGGTCAGCGTCAATATCGGGTTTATGCTCAAGCAGAAGCGGAATTTCGCGCCAGACCAGAAGATATTAATCAGTTATATGTGCGTTCCCAAGATGGGGAGATGATTGCTCTAAGTAATTTAGTCAAACTCACAGATTTTGTGGGGCCAGAAACCATCAACCATTTTAATATCTTCCGTTCGATGTTAATTCAAGGCAACCCCGCACCCACCGCCAGTACGGGTCAAGCCATCGCTGCAATGGAAAAATTAGCCTCGGAGGTCTTAGACCCTGGTTTTGGCTATTCTTGGCAAGGAAGTGCCTTGGAGGAAAAATCGTCGGGGGGATCGGCGGTGATTATTTTCGGATTAGCCTTTATTATGGTGTTTCTGGTGCTATCGGCCCAATACGAAAGTTATATTGATCCCACCATTATTATGCTGTCTGTGCCCTTAGCGGTTTTGGGTGCTATGGCGGCGGTTTGGTTCCGATCCAATATTCTGCTGAGTGGGACATTATGGCCCGTGATCACCAATGATGTCTATGTGCAGGTGGCCTTGGTGATGTTGATTGGTTTGGCGTCTAAAAACTCAATTCTAATTGTGGAGTTTGCCAACCAATTACGGGAAAAAGGCTTAAGTATTACCCAAGCTGCTATTCAAGCTGCTGAACAACGGTTTCGACCGATTCAAATGACGGCAATTTCTAGTTTAATTGGGTTCTGGCCGTTAGTGGTGGCTTCGGGTGCGGGTTCAAGTAGTCGTTGGTCATTGGGTACTGCGATTTTTGGCGGTTTGTTAGCAGGAACGTTATTAAGTTTGTTAATTACCCCAAACTTATATATTACGATTAAAACCCTAGAATCCCGTTTCCTCAAAGGCGAAAAACCAGAGAAACCTAATAACAATAAATCCGATAAAAATAAACCTCAACCTCCTTCGGATAATGGGCATTCTCAAGATGGGCGGGAAAACCCTCAAGATGGGCGGGAAAACCCCACCCCTACGTCAAATTCCAGTACAACCGCATCAGATAGTAGTCCCGTTAATCGTAATTCGTAATTCGTAATTCGTAATTCCCAATTCCCAATTCCCTATTTTCCTAAAACAATGTCAAACGAATCTCTTTCCTCTCAACCTGCTTCTAATTCTGAAGGTCAATCTCAACCCTTGAGTTTAAATTCTTTATCTGAACGCATTGATCGCTTAGAACATAAATTAGACCAAGCACTATTATTATTAACGGATTTGTATCGATATCGCAAATTGCGGGATTTATTGGCGACTGAAAATTGGAGAGAAGCTGACGAAGAAACCACCAATATTATGTTAGAAATTATGAGCAAAAGTAGTCTGGAGAATATTATTCCTGATGAAGTCATGAACTTTCCCTGTAGTGCGCTACAATTGCTTGATCAATTATGGATGAGTTACAGTAACAATCGTTTTGGTTTTAGCGTCCAACAACAAATTTATACCCGTTTGGGGGGAACCGATGATATTTCTGATGTTGATATGAAAGTGTTACAAGCGATGGGGACTGAAATGGGATGGGTGGTGAATAATAAATTATTAGACTATGAAGATCTGGATTTTAGCTCATCTGCTCCGGTGGGTTGTCATCCCTCTGGATGGTGGCGTTCTCCCTATGGGGCGAAAATGGCGGTTTATTTTATTGCTCGTTTATTGCGTTGTGGTATTAAGTAATCAGGAGAGTTATGAATCGAAATTTTAGCCGATTCAATCTTAATCGCTGGTTGAACCAAAGACAAATTCAACTTTTAGAATCCGCTTATCAAAGTGCTGAAGAAATTAAAACTCTGGAAGATAAATATTTTCAAGGAAACCCGATTAATTATCGTCCTGAGTCTCAAAAAACAATGGTGGATTTTGTTAAAAGTTTACGCGATCGCCATCTTTTTAACATTCGGTTTAATTTAGCTCAATTTAAAATTAATAGTTTTTTATTACCTCAAGGTTTGATTGATGAGGAAACGCCTCAATCTGTTGGAATATCTGAAGCTGAAATTATAGAAAAGCTTAATTTTATTGATTCTATTGTTCAAAAATATCGAGATAATTCTGAAGATATCTTAATCGAAAGTTTAGCCAATCCTCCTAATATTAATTCCACGAATTTAATAGGATTAACTTCCGAAGAAGTCAAACAAGAACAAAATGAGTCAGCCAGCACCCTAACTTTAGATCCGGCTGTGATTGCGGCTCAATCTAATCTTTCCCGTCAATCTCAAGCCAAAGGTTGGTTTAATTGGGGTTTTTTCAAAGGTCAAAAACTTACCCCAAATTATGAACAACAAGTGGTTCAAGAATTAAGAATTAGACGCATCCAAGATAAATTAGCAATGCGTTGGTTAATAATTTTATTCTTTATTCCTTTATTGGTTCAAGTCACTGTAAAAACTATCATTTTTGATCCTTTACTGGGAAATTACAGTGATAAAAATCCTACTAAAATCGAACTCACCGCAGAAATTCGACAGGAGTTTTTAAGAGAATATTCAGCTTTTAAAGAAGGTCTGGAAATTCAACAGTTATTAGGGGTAATACCGAAACTTTCCGAGGTCGAGAAAGAGGAACAGTTATCGGAAAAAGCGATTGAAATTTGGCAAGAATCCCGTAATCGAGCTTTAAATGGGTGGAAAAATATATTATCGGATGGTGTTGCTTTACTTACTTTTGTGGGATTAGTATATTTTAACCGAACTAAAATTACAATTGTTAGAAGCTTTTCTAATCGAACCTTTTTAAATTTAAGTGATCCTTTAAAAGTCTTTTTGTTTATTTTAATTACCGATATGTTTGTCGGTTTTCACTCCGCCGAAGGATGGGAAGTTTTATTAGCAGGGGTTTTAGCTCACTTTGGACTTCCAGAAAGTCCCGTAGCTATTAATGCGTTTATTGCAACGGTTCCTGTTATTATTGATTCCTGTATTAAATTCTGGATTTTTAGTTACCTTACTCGTTACTCTCCGGCTGCTTCTGCTATTTATGAACGAATGAATACTTAGGTTAATCTTAGATTTTGCTTTAAACTCAATGATGGGACTGCTAACTGCATTAGCGACGGTTATCATTTCTGTTATATGAAATTCCCTTATGAGCACTACAGATGATCCCCCCAACCCCCCTTAAAAAGGGGGGAGATCTGTAGCATACATTTAAGGATGGAATATTACATAGACAAATTCTGATTTTCAATATATCATTTTAATATATCAAAGTGTTCTATCTCGCCGAAAAGCATTCAGGATTCAAAAATTCAGCCTTTCAAATTAACGAATTTTAATCAAGTTTTTTGAAGTTTTGTAAAATAAATTAAAAATAGCATTCAAAAACGGAAAAATAGAGCTACTTTTAAAATAGAAGGTTATTATTACACTAAATTTTAACTTCAGATTGAACGAGCAATAAAATGATTGTATCTGTCAATCTAAGTACAATTTCTGGGCGTTAGAGTTATTCAAGGAGGATCATGATGAATATGCGACTTGTGATTTTTTCGGGAATGGTGATGATGGTAGTGGGTACAGTTGCAGGACTGGGAGCGTCTAAATATAGTGAAAAACAATATCAATGCTGTAATATTGGCCCCGCTTTAGATTTAGGTTATAGCCAGTCGAGAGCACCTCGGACTTATGCTCTAGCAGGCGCGGCAATGGGTTTTATTATTGGTTCTTCCCTCGAATTAGTTCGACAATCAACGCCTCAAGAAGCGGAAAAATAATCATTGGCTACAGTTAAAATCCTATCTCAACACCAGGGTTAATGAAATTAGATTGAATTAAACCCCTCCCCAGTTAGGAGAGGGATAAAGGATTTTTAATTACTTAAGGTATGAATTTTTAAGAAATTAGTACCCCTCGCGGTATTGGCTGGAATTCCGCCCACAATTAAGATTTTATCTCCAATTTCTGCAAGTTGTCGTTGTAATAATTTCTCTTGAGCCAGATCAATTAATCCTTCAAAAGAATTGACGTGATGTTCTAATAAAACAGGTTTAACCCCCCAAACTAAGTTTAAACGGTGATAAACATCTGCGTCGGGAGTCAAAGCAACAACCGGAACTTTTGGTCGTTCGGCGGCGGCTAAAGTTGCGGTGTATCCGGTACTGGTATAGGAAACAATGCACTTTAAATTCAGAATTTTATCAATTGTATTTAACGCTTCTGTTAACGCATGAGTTTCATCAGATAGCGCCGGAGGATAATTTTTAAACTCAATTTCTGGTTCGACATCACGGGCAATTTTAGAGAGCATTTGTACCGCTTTAACCGGAAATTTACCAACGGCGGATTCTCCTGATAACATAACAGCATCCGTCCCATCAATAATGGCATTCGCAACATCACTGGCTTCGGCACGAGTTGGACGAGCATTGTGAATCATACTATCTAACATTTGGGTTGCGGTAATCACCGGAATGCCTTTTTGATTACACATCCGAATAATTTGTTTTTGCAAGATGGGCACTCTTTCCGGGTTCATTTCTACTCCTAAATCTCCCCGTGCTACCATTAACCCATCACATTCATTGATAATTGATTCTAAGTTGGTGATCGCTTGAGGTTTTTCAATTTTTGCGATCACTGGCATCTGCGGTGCTCCCTTTTCAACTAATAACGCTTTTAATGCTTGAACATCCTCAGCACGACGCACAAAACTTAAAGAAACCCAATCAATTCCTTGAGAAATTCCAAAGTCTAAATCTTGTTCATCTTTTTCCGTGAAGGAGGGAAGACGCAAGGTTAAACTCGGTAAATTTACCCCTTTACGACTTTTTAACCTTCCCCCTTCAATGATGCGACAGTGAACCGCATTTCCCTGAATTCCTTCTATTTTTAATTCTAATAATCCATCATCCAGTAAAACTTGTGCTCCCGTTTCTGCTTCTTCTGCTAAATAGGGATAATCAATCGGAACAGTATGGGGTTTGTTCTCAAATTCATCAACAGGAACAAAGGTTAATAATTCTCCATCGACTAATTCTATTTCTTCCGACGGTAAATATCCAATTCTAATTTTAGGCCCTTGTAAATCTTGTAATAACGTAATCGGAGTATCTAATTCTTCTGAAACTTGCCGTAATAATTTTACGGTTTCTGCATGATCTTTATAACTGCCATGAGAAAAATTTAAGCGAGCCACATTCATTCCTGCATTCACCATTTGACGAATGACTTCTGGCGATTTACTAGCAGGGCCAATCGTCGCAACAATTTTTGTTCGATTTTGTAAAGGTTTGAGCATGATTTTTGACCTAAAATTAACACGAGTAACCGATTAAGGAGTATCTCTTTTTCTGACTCTGTGATGTTTATAAATGTAGTTTTTCAATAATTTCATACAACACTTTGCAGGAGTTTTGTAACTGTTTTTCTTCGGTTTCAGTCAACGAAAGATTAATAATTTTAGTCGCACCTTTGCGGTTGACTAAAACAGGTAAACTGACACAAAGTTCAGGAAGACCATATAATCCTTGAACAGAACGACTCACGGTAATAATTCGATTTTGATCCCGTAAAATAGCCGTGACAATATCCGTAACCCCTAAACCAATGGCATAGGAAGTATATCCTTTGCGTTGAATAATTTCATAGGCGGCATTTTTAACTTGCTGAAAAATATCCTGTAATTCTTCATGCTCACAGGAGGGAGATCCTTCCCAGTCTCCATCACAAATTTTCATTCCCGCTACATTAACTTTGCTCCAAACTGGAACTTCACTATCTCCATGTTCACCAATAATATAAGCATGGATACTGCGGGGATCAAGTTTCAATTTTTCTGCTAATAAGTATCGAAAACGGGCCGTATCTAAAACCGTTCCTGACCCAATTACCCTAGAACTTGGAAACCCGGAAAGTTTCAAGCTCACATAGGTCATAATATCAACTGGGTTAGCAACAATTAATAAAATTGCATTCGGACAATATTCAGCAATCTCTCCGATTAATTTTTTAAAGATTTCTACATTTCGTCCGACTAAATCTAAACGAGTTTCTCCAGGTCTTTGACTGGCTCCGGCTGTTATAATCACTAAATCTGCATCCCGTCCTGCATCAGCAACGGTTCCGACTGTTACTTGTGTGGGTTCAATAAAAGAAAGTCCATGAACTAAATCCATGACTTCCCCTTCAGCTTTTTCTTGATTAATATCTTGTAAAATTAGTTCATCAAAGCAATTTTGAATTAATAACGAATAAGCACAGGCCATCCCGACTTGTCCAGCACCAATAATCACACCTTTACGAGGGCGAATGGGGCTTAAGGGATTATGATCATCTGGATGAGTTGTAAATAATGGCTGAAACATAACCCTCCGAGGATTGATAGGATAATAAAAAAAGCTAATTCCCTGAAATTGATCGGTGATCTGGAATCATTATATCAATGATAATCTCGAAATTAACAAATTTAGATTTAATTTAAAAAAAATTAAACATAATTTAACCTTTGATCTTCTGAATTAAATGATCAAAATAACGATTTAAGAGGGGGAAGAGTAAACTATGTAAAGAATTTAAAAATTTCATTTCTAATCCCGGTGCGATCGCAAAATAATTATTTTTAATCCCTTTAATAATCTCTTGAGCAATATCTTCCGGTTCCCAAGGTTTAACTGTTCCGGTAATTGCTTTTGTTTCTGAAGGTTTTGTCTGGTTTTCAGCTAATAATTGAGATGTATTCGTATCGGGCGGATAAACAATAGAAACTTGAATTCCCAAGGGCTTTAGTTCTCCTCGCAACGATTCTGCTAATCCTCTTAACGCGAATTTAGTTGGACTATAAGGTGTATAACCATAAATTCCTATTAATCCGGCTCCTGACGAAATGAGAACAATTTTACCTTGTTTTTGCTGGATCATTGTGGGTAAAACTTCTCGAATACAATACAACGATCCCCAATAATTTACAGCCATTGTTTGTTCAAATATTTCTAGGGGAACATCTTGAAAATAACCGGGATGAGCCATTCCTGCTGATAAAATTAAAATATCAACATTCCCTAAAAGTTTAATCGCTTTTTTGATTGAATTTTCAGCTTCTTCCCGTAGAGAAACATCAGCCGAAAGGGTAAATATTTTCTGATTTTGAGATAATTTTACGGCTTCAATTTCTGTTTGAGCTTGGTCGAGAGTGGTTTGATTTCGAGCAATAATCGTTAAATTTGCACCAAGACTCGCTAATAATTGAGCCGTTGCTTTTCCAATTCCACTAGAACCCCCCGTAATAATAATATTAGTTTGATTAAAATTCATATCAAAATCATGGCAAGTTAGATTCCCTTTAAGGTATTATAACAAAAAAACATCAAAATAAGATAGTCTGCTAAAATAATTTTAGCCTATGGCGATCCTTTAAAAATTATATATAATTAGATATAATTTAACTATAAACCCAAAAGTAAACGACTAGAAATGGCAACAGGGATACCCGGCAAGAATCAGTACAAAAAGCTAAAAGATAGTAGCCTACTTTCCTTTTCCTTGGAATATGTAGGAAAAGTTAGTATTGAAGATATTTTAGAGAGTCCATCAGCACAATTAAGAAAAATTATAAATGTAGAAAAAGAAATTAAAAATCAGTTAATTTATGGAGAAAATTTAAGGGTTTTAAGGAATTTATTAGAGCATTCGGATATAGCAGGAAAAATTAAATTAATTTATATTGATCCACCCTACGCAACTGGACTAGGGTTTGAGTCAAGACAACAAACTTATGCTTATCAAGATTTCCGAGAAGGTGCAGATTATTTAGAATTTATTAGACAACGGTTAATTTTACTTAAAGAACTTTTATCAGAACAAGGATCAATCTATATTCATTTAGACCAAAATATGGCTTTTCCCGTTAAAATTTTAATGGATGAAATTTTTGGAATTAAGAATTTCCGTAATTGGATTACTCGAAAAAAATGCAATCCTAAAAATTATACTAAAAATCAATATGGAAATATCTCAGATTATATCCTTTTTTATACAAAAACCGATGATTATATCTGGAACCAACCTTTTGAACCGTGGACAGATGATAAAGTCATTAAAGAATATCAATACATTGAAGAAAAAACAGGAAGACGCTATAAAAAAGTTCCCATTCATGCACCTGGAGAAAGAAAAGGATCAACAGGTCAACCTTGGCGTGGGATGCTTCCTCCACCGGGTAAACATTGGCAATATACTCCAGAAACCTTAGAAGAAATGGATAAAAAAGGTGAAATTTACTGGTCGTCTACTGGAAATTCTAGACGGAAAGTTTACCTTGATCAAAGCAAAGGAATAGCGGTTCAAGATATTTGGCTTGAATTCAAAGATGCTCATAACCAAAATATTAAAATTACAGGCTACCCAACTGAAAAAAACCCTGAACTTCTAAAACGAATTATTCAGGCTTCCTCTAATTCTGGAGATCTAATATTAGATACTTTTGTAGGGAGTGGAACGACTGTTGCAGTTGCAGAAGAATTAAAAAGACAATGGATTGGGATTGATAACTCTCTTTTAGCTATAGAAACGACTATTCAACGTTTAGTTAAAGGAACTCAAGCAATGGGAGATTTTGTTAATGGAAATGGAAGTTTACCTCAACAGCAGTCTTTAATCAATACAAATAGAATTTTAAAAAGTGGTTTAGAAGTATATATTGAGATGGAATCTGATTTAGAAAAAGTGACAGAAAATCAAATTGAAGACTGGAACTATTTACTTAACTTTCAAGCCAATCTCTGGTAAATCTTTCATCTAACATTTTGAGAGTGCAAACCAAGGGATTTCAGTAATTCTCAACAGTAAATCAGCCGAACTATTAGCAGTATTAGCTAAATTGGCAAACTGCTCTATAACACTTCCATAAATCATGGTGGCTTCATCCAAATAATCGGGATAAAATTCTGAGTCTATGAAAGTGATATACTGAGAATTCCTAGTTTTATATTCAGCAAACGAAACCAAGGGAGAGTTCTCCTAAACAAGATTTGTAAAATATTAACTAATAGTGTTTCTTGATACACCCTAGAAACTGGTTTAAGGACGGAATAAATGGGAATGTTCAGGGTTATATAATCCTGATCTTAAGGTTGAAGAATGGGGGGTTTTTGCTAAAGCCGGACTAATCACATAAAGCGTCGTTCTAATTAAATTTTCTTCTTGGGTTACTTGTGCCATTTTTTCTAAAGGAACCACCCGGATTTTCTCATCTGGCCATCCTAAACGGTAACAAATTGCAATTGGCATTTCTGGCGGATAATATTTCATTAACTTTTGCTGACTTTCCTCAACATAACGGGCACTTAAATATAAACATAAACTGGCTTTATGAGCCGCTAAACTTTCCAATTCTTCATCGGCTGGAACCGCAGTTGCTTTGCCACTAACACGGGTTAAAATAATGGTTTGCACTAATTCTGGAACCGTTAATTCGACTTTTAATTTAGCGGCTGCATCCTGAAACGCACTAATTCCAGGGACAATTTCAAATTCAATTTCTGCTGCATTTAACTGTTGAATTTGTTCATAAATCGCTCCATATAAACTAGGGTCGCCCGAATGTAACCGCACAACCGACTTTCCTTGACGGACTCGTTCAATCATTAAGGGTAGAATATCTTCTAAGGTTTTATTTGCCGTTTTAATCAGTTCTGCATCCGCCCGAACCCCCCTTAAAATTTGTGGAGGAACAAGGGAATCTGCAAATAAAATCACATCCGCCGATGCTAATAACTTTTGAGCTTTTATGGTTAATAACTCAGGATCACCAGGGCCGGCACCGACAATATAAACGGCTGGTTTTAGCACTGTTCTATCCTGCTGCATGAGATTTTGATTCCCCAAAATTTATGATTGATTTTTAGTTTTTCCGGATCTCAACTGACCCAGTAAGAAGACAAGAATGGTAGATGCACCCTGGTTGATGCCCTGGCTATCGAGTCTAGGGCTTTTTCTATTTAAGAATTAGAGGAATGAGATTTCGGCACGACATCCGGTAAGGTTCGCTTCAATCCATATAACCAAATTAAGCCGAATAATCCTATGATAATTCCACTTAAACTGACGAATTGAGCAATTTTTAAAGGCCCCAACATTAAACTATCCGTGCGTAACCCTTCAATCCAAATTCGACCTGCACTATAGGCACATAAATAAACCAGAAAGATTGTTCCAGGTTTCAGAGGCGGTTTACCTTTTAACCCTCGAAAGAATAAGGTGATTAATAAGGTAAATACCATTAAATTCCAGAGGGATTCATACAGAAAAGTGGGGTGAAAATACTCGTAGGATTCAAAGCCAAAAGGACGACGTTCGGGGGGAATATAAAGTTTCCAAGGTAAATCCGTTGGGTCACCAAAGGCTTCAGAATTAAAAAAGTTACCCCAACGTCCAATGGCTTGACCTAAAATTAACGAAGGTGCAACAATATCGGCTAACTGCCAAAAGGGAATTTGTTTGATTTTTGCAAATAATAATGCTGCAATTAAACCCCCTAAAATTGCTCCATGAATGGCAATTCCTCCCTTCCAAATGGCAATAATATTAGCGGGATTATTAACATAACTTTCCCACTCAAATGCCACATAATACAATCTCGCACAAGGAATTGCTGCAATCACTAACCAGATTGCTAAATCCCCGATGAGTTCAGGATCAATTTGGCGACGGCTGGCTAGATACTGAGACAAGGAAACTCCAATTAAGACAGCAGAGGCAATTAACACGCCATACCACCGAATTGATAACGGCCCGATTTCAAAGATAATGGGGCCGGGAGAGGTAAATTGAAATGCTAGAAATAAATGATTTGTATCCATAATAGCTGATTCTAAGCCAAGTTATTGTATCATCTTTCGGGGATTACAGATCAGGTCTAATTTTTTTTTGAAAAGAAGGCGGATTAAAATATTAAATAAAATAAATTTTAAGATGTTTTTAGGGGGAAAAATTAGTACAATAGGATGAAGTGTGCTTTCTGTCAAATTTTAACCTTTTTGATCAGGCTGGATTGCTGATGATTATGGTTTCAGCTTCTGGTTTTCCCATCAACCCGCCACCGTCAATTGTTTTAATGGTAAACGTCCCCCTATGTCTTCCTCAAATTTACCTCCCCATTCATCGGATTTAGAATTAGGGTTAGCGGCTTTAAAATCTAAGGATTATCAACAGGCGATCGCTATTTTACAACCGATTGCTCAATCTGAAAACCCCTCTAAATTCAAGGCGCAAGTCGGTTTAGTAATGGCTTATGAGCGAACAGGAAATACAAAATCAGCCATTACTTTATGTCGAAATTTAACCCAATGTCATCAAGAAAAAATCCAAACTTGGGCAACGGATTACTTAAAAAAACTATTAAAACGCAACCCTCCAAAATCGAATAAAACTGAATCTATTGATATCGAAAATTCTAACCCATCTGATGAAAGCCTGCCTTCAGAATTACCCCCTATTATAGAAACTGGTTTTATTCCTTTAAATCCTAACTTACAACCGACGAAGGCGAAATCTACCCTAGGAAAAGTACCCAAACCTTCCTCGATATCACCACCTCAAAAATCTCCCAGTGTTCCTGTGCCCCAAGCTCCATCTTTAAACCGAGAAAAAACTAAATCAACCTTTCAAAAACCAATTTCAAAAATTCCCCCTTCTAGTGTTAATTCTGAACCGGAAATTATTGAATCTTCTCCCGCGCCTGCGGTTCAAGAATGGCAATGGCGACAAGCCGGAAGAGCCACGAATTGGAAACAGCTTAAACCTTTACAATCAAGTCCTTTTAAACTTGAACAACTCTTAATTGCTGTGGGTTTAACTTGGTTTATACCGATTGTTTTAGCATTTATTAATAATACCTTAAATCAAATTTGGATTTGGCAACCTATTTTAAACCCTTGGCAACAATTATCCCGCCAACCTTGGCAAATTATTTTTATTCTTTTGTTTTTATTTATAGTGGGTTGGATTTGGCAAACTTCCAGATTTTTTGCTGAATTTGTATTAACGATTTTATCGATATTGTGGTTAACGCCTCATTTATTAGATAAGTTACTGGAAATTACCAATCAAGCTTTAACTTGGCTACCTTTGTTACAACCAATTCCTTTATTTTATCGTGACCCCACTCAAGGAGTTTATATCACTTTATTGATTTTATGGGTATTCTCTCCTTGGTTATGGGATGGACTACTTAAACTCAGCTATGGTTTAAAACCTTTACCCTTAACAATGTTATTTAACTATAGCCAAGAAACCAACAAACTTTTAAGGAATTACTGTCAGAAGAAAAAAATTAAATTTCCCGAAGTTAAATTATTACCGATTGATGATCCGATTATTTTTTCCTATGGAAGTTTCCGACGATTTGCTCGAATTGTTGTTAGTCAAGGATTATTAGACCAATTAACAGAAGAAGAACTAGCTGCTATTTTTGCGCGGGAAATTGCCTCGATTGGAGAATGGGATTTTGCTGTGATGTCTTTTGCTATAATCATCAGTCAAATTCCCTATTTAATTTATTGGTATTTAGCAGAATTTAGCGAAAAATTACCGCAATTAAATCTTCCCTATCCTAGGATTATTCAAAAAATAATAGAGCAAATCCTCAATGCGATCGCTACTTTTATTTGTCCTCTCTGCTATGGTTTATACAAACTTTTAAGATTCCCCTCCTTGTATTTATCCCGTCGTCGAGTTTATTATAGCGATCGCATCGCTTGTAACCTCACCGGAAATCCTAACGCTTTAACTCGCGCTTTATTAAAAATTACCATAAAATTATCTCAAACCATTCAAAACCAAGGAAAAACCGATTTTATTCTCGAAGCCTTTGATCGATTAACTCCCCTGAGTTATCAACAAGCTTTAACCTGGGGGAGTGTCACCCCTTACACCTCTCCCGACTCTTTATTTCAATGGGATTTAACCAATTCCTATACCTTTTGGCTAACCTTAAATCAATCCCATCCTCTCATCGGAGAACGATTAAAAATTCTAAGTTTTTATGCAGCTTATTGGAAATTAGAGCCGGAATTTGATCTTTCCCATCTCAACCCTCCAAAACCGCAAAAATTCGATCTTAATAATTCCCCTTTATTATTACAAGGCGCACCGTTTTTTGGGATTCCCGCAGGAATGGCAATTGGCGGAACTCTTTGGTTAATGGGGGGACTCTGTTCAATGTTAGGGCTGTGGCAATTAGAATGGCTATGGGGAGACTATTGGATTATGGCAGGTTCTATTCCAATTGGCTGTAGTTTAGGAATTTTTATTCGGACTAATCCCTTTTTTCCTGAGATTAAATCCTCTAATATTTTAAATCAACCCCACTTATCAGATTTAGTCATTAAACCTAATGCCATTCCCCTCGATAGTCAACCAATTTGTTTAACAGGTCAACTTCTGGGTCGCACCAGTTTAAAGAATACCTTTGCTCAAGATTTAATCCTACAAACGTCAACCGGAATGGTCAAACTGCATTATCTTCCCCAATGGACTCCCCTGAGCAATTTTTGGCCGAGAATCATTCAACCCCAGGAGTTAATCACCCAAACCCTTAAAGTAACGGGATGGTGGCGACGAGGGGCGACGCCTTGGATAGATGTAGACACCCTAGAAACCTCCGATCATCGAACTGTCTTACAAGGCGGACATCCCTTGTGGTCTACAATTTTAGCCTTGGGTTTTACCCTCTGGGGGGCTTATCTGGTTTCTCAAGGGGGATGGTGAAGGAAATTCACAAGAAAAATATTGCTTTTTTGCTGGATCAATGTTACATTAATTAACTTCACATTAAGCCTAACGTTACCCCTTTTGGGATAGAGTCAATTTGATCACGCCGTTGAGACAATTCACAAATTTTGCACAATCAAATGCAAAAATTTTGGTAAAACCCTAGAACTGTGTTCAAGGCTGTGCTATCTTAGAGATTGGCTCATAACGATCCGGTACTGGAATACCCATAGCAAAGGTTCTAGGTTCCATTCAATAGCCTGATTCATCCGAGGCGAAACAGCAACTTAAAAGAAATGACAAATTTTTTGTTGAATGCTGTACTCAAAAATTGGCACTCCAAAGGCAGGAAGTTAACATCCAGTGAGTTGACTTTATATGGTCTTAGCTATAGGAAGTTCAATGTATTTTTGAACACAGGAATAACAAAACGCTATAGCATCAAGTTTTGACAGATGGGAAAAAGTTTACAAGACAACCGAGCAAACCAACATTCTCTGCATGATGAATTATATATGGAGGGAATGGCAGGATTTTATCTTGAAACCGAGATGAAGTGGGTTGTTGAGTTCAATTTAAGAAACCAAAGTGCTAATTGCCTTGGGGTTAATCCTCAATTTGTGTGTTTAAACCGCACAAGTTGGGGATAATTTCGCCTATTCATTTTTCATTAATTTGGAGGTACTACTCATGTCCGTTCGTCTTTATGTTGGTAATCTTCCCAAAGAACTTGAACGCAAAGAATTACAAGAAGTCTTTGTGGAAGAAGGAGATACCGTTTCTGCTAAAGTGATAACCGATCGCAAAACGGGTAAATGTCGGGGATTTGGGTTCGTAACCGTACAAACCGATGAAATCGCCGATCAAATTGTTGAAAAATATAACGGGGTCATGTTTAGAGAAAATGCCTTAAAAATAGAAAAGGCATTACCTCGTAAAAAAGGAAAAGGGGAAGGGGTAGGCGGTAGCGAAAATGGTGGGGAAGAACAACCCCAACAACAGCAACAAGCTCCTGTTCAACAACCGGTTAAAGCAGGGAATACACCCAAAAGTGGTGGAAGCAGTGGCAGTGGCGGTGGCGGTAAAAACCGGAATAAAAAATCCAAACATTCCTCCGGTGGTTATAATTCTACTCCCAAAACCGGGGGTGATGAAGGTTTCCAACCCGATCCCCGTTGGGCTAATGAGTTAGAAAAACTAAAACAAATGTTAGCTGCCCAAGCTGCAAATCCTTAATTTTATAGGGCTTTGTTTTAATAAAAATAAACCCCCCTGAATCAATAACAATGTTGGGGGGTTTTCTCATAAAATATTGGACTTATCCCCCAAGCTTCTATAACAGTCAAAACACTCAGTTAGGACATCAATAAAACCATCAAACTAGAATAACAGGAGACTTTCTTTGCGGTTTCCTATTCCCTTCTATAACACTTTTGCCCTTAATAATGCCACAGGTAATGCCATCATTTTTCGCCATTTGGGAACATAAGCCCGCTTGCTAAAAACATCATATTCATTGCGTTCAATTTCATCTAAAATTTGCCGATAAAGCACTAACGCAGTCCAAACCGGCCAGCGAATCTCCTCACTTAAAACACTAATTCCTTTTTCCGCTTCCGCATAGAATTTTCGCGCCCTTTGAATTTCAAAGCGCATTAATTCCTGCCAACGATCATCAACAATTCCCTTAAATAAATCCTCTTCTGTATAATTAAATAAGGCTAAATCATCTAAGGGTAAATAAATCCGTCCTCGTCGCGCATCTTCCCCCACATCCCGCAGAATATTGGTGAGTTGGTTGGCAATTCCTAATGCGATCGCTTCTTGATTGGGAATTATAATTTCTGGGTTAGGATTCCAAGGGGTAATCACCGGAGGAGCAACACCCATCACCGCCGTTGACATTAACCCCACTGTTCCTGCGACCCGATAACAATACAATTCCAACTCCTCAAAAGTTTGATATCGGTTGCGGTATAAATCCATGCGTTGACCCGCAATCATATCTCGAAAGGGTTGAATATCCAGAGGGAAACGACCCAGGGTATCCACCATTGCCACATCTACATCATCCCTCGGATGCCCTGCAAATAAAGCTTCCAGGTGTTCTTCCCAACGATCTAACGTTTCCTCCGTTGTTGTTGCTGCCATTGGCCCATCGACCAACTCATCAGTCCGACGGCACCAAACATAGATCGCCCAGATCGCCCGACGCTTGGCTTCTGGCATCAATTGAGTGCCTAAATAAAATGTCTTGGCATACTCCGCAGTAACCTGACGGCAGAGTTCATAGGAGTCTTCCAGTGATGCCAGAGTTCTCATGCACGGAGATTTAGAAAGTTGTAGCATTCGTTGTTCTGCTGACCGACGATGGATGGGCTAGGAAGGAATAGGACTTGGGGAAGCAACGTTAGCCGATGGCGCAGACAAAGCCAAAAAACGATCCGAAGTCAAATCTTCTTGAATCGCCTGTGCTGTCAGCTTACCAGAAAGCACAGCCCCTTCCATACTGGCCAAATAACGCTGCATCGTGTAATCTCCAGTCAGATAGAAATTAGGAATAGGCGTTTTCTGGGATGGACGATGAGCTTGTCGCCCAGGAGTCGCTTTATAAACGGAACGCGGCGTTTTCACGACGTGGGATTTCAGCAATTTGGCGGGGTGGGGGATTTCCTCGGGAAAGAGTTTCTCCAACTCTGCCATCGTCGCTGCCACGATGTCCTCATCCGATTTACTAATCCAATCCTTTGCCGGAGCCAATACCAATTCCAGCATAGAACGGTCAGGATTGGAATACTCTTTACAGGTATTACTCATATCTGCATAGACGCTGAGTAAGGGAGAACGGGAAAACAGCAAATGGTCAACATTTGTTAACTTGCGATCAAACCACAAATGCACGTTAATCACCGGAACCCCTTCTAACCCCTCTAGCTGTTTGAAATAGTCCATGTCTTGCCAAGGTTGGGGTAACATCACCTTCAGGGGGTCAACGGGCATGGCAGAAACGTAGAGATCAGCCGTTAACACCTCATCGGAGCTATCGTTTAACCCGCGAATTAAAAACCCTTTGACGCTTCCATCTTCGTTGAGTAAAAATTCTTTAATCGGGGCATTCAGACGCACTTCTCCACCGCGTTCTGTGATGTAATCTACCAGAGGTTGACACAGCCGTTCCGTGGGAGAACCGTCTAAAAATGCCATTTTAGAACCGTTCTTTTCTTGGAGAAAACGATTTAAAGCGGTTAAAATCACCGTTGAGGATATTTCATCGGGGTTGATGAAATTTAAAGCTTTAGACATAGCAATAAAGACTTCTTTCTCAACCCTTGGCGGAACGTTGTGGAGTTTCAGCCATTCTGAGAAAGAGTATTTATCCATCTCCTCGACGTATTTTTGACCCTGGAGCATGGCGGGAATTAATCCTAAACCAAACCGAATTTTTTCCGGCCAGGTCAGCATATCATTATTACGAAGAATAGCCACTACCCCGTTAAAGGGGGCAGGGATATTAGGAAAGTCAAACCGGGAATAGGTTCCGGGTTTCTCCGGTTGGTTGAAGATCATGGAATGTTCTTTCCATTGCAGCCGATCTTCGATGTCCAGTTCTTTGAATAACTGCAACATATTGGGATAAGCCCCGAAGAAAATATGCAACCCGGTTTCGTACCAGTCGCCGTCTTCATCTTTCCAGGCTGCGACTTTCCCCCCCAAAACGTCCCGTCGTTCTAAGACGATAGGAGTGTGTCCAAGATCGGTGAGATACTTGGCACAAGCCAGTCCCGCTAAACCTGCTCCAGCGATCGCAACTCGCATCAATAACCCTTCTGAATGTTTTCTTAATGTTTTTTCTGATTATACGTTACATCTCGTTACATTTAAAGCCAACCGGGTCAAAAATTCTGGGGTGGGGGTTGAGGTTATAAGAGATTTCAGGGTGAGGCGCGCCTCACCCCTACGGGTTGGGTTCAAGGATGAGCCTTAATTAAAAGGGTAGATCAATCAGTAATTCAGGTTTAATGGGATTTAAAGGGGGATGTTCTGGATCGTCATCCCAACGGGCAGGATTTTCAACGATATATTTTATAATATGATTTAAAGCCCTTTCATCTCGGATAATTTCTTCATAATAATCTCGTTGCCAAATTAATCCTTGACCGGAATTATTACAAATTTTATTAATCAATTTAGAAACAGAAGATTTATACCAACCCACAACAGCACCCAAGGATTTTGGGGCAGCACCATGAGGTTGTTGTGTTGATTTTGCTGAGATTTCTAGTTGTGATAATGATGTCCGGTGTAGGGGCGAGGCGCGCCTCACCCCTACGGGGAATGGAGGATCTGAAAGGATTTCATGAAAGATTAAAATGCCATGAATATGATTAGGCATGATGACAAAATAATCTAATTCAACATGAGGAAATGTTTCAGGAATTTGTTGCCAAATATTGAAGGCGATCGCACCTAAAGAATTAAATCGCATTTCACCTTGAACAATATCTCCAAACAAACATTGTTTTTCTTTTGTACAAATTGTAATAAAATATCCCCCAGGCTGAGTATAATTGTATCCTTTTAAACGAATAGAACGACGATGATGAATGTTTGGATTGTAGGGCATATTAGTTTAATAAAATCACTTAGAGTAAACATCCAAATTCTACATTTTTAGTGCGATGATAGCAATCCTAAATTAATTTTAGAAACGATCATTAAGATATGAATCTAAATTCCTGTGTCAGGGTGAGGCGCGCCTCACCCCTACGATAAAATGGATTTATGATTAGGCTTTCTATAGCTCATTTAGGGTGAATTTCAGAAATTGGTAATAACAATGTTTGCTCAATCTCATCACGCACGTTAGGCGATACTTTACAACCGCTATTGAGACAATCTATCAGCAACTCATTAGCATCAGAATACTTTTTAAGCAATTTATTCTGTTCCTCGTTAAACTGCCAGTTGTAACCTATCTTGCGATACTTAATCATCAAACTTCTGTATTTTTCTGTCCAAGTTTGACCATTTTCTGATATCCACTGAGCAAATAAGAGATGATCTCTCCAATCTGGAATTTCCTGTTCAAGTTTTTGTAATGATTTCCATAGGTTAAAATTAAACCCGCACTCAGGGACAACAAAATCAGGATCGATACCGTTGTCAATGGCATGAGCGAGAGTAGCAGACAAACAAAAATCGAGTTTTAAATCAATAGGAATGATCTCAAAGTTTTCGTGAAATTCCAAATTAGAATCCAACTTAAATGCAAGTCCTAGAGAACATTCGAGATCAGGTGAAGATTTGGAAGCAGGAGCTAATGTCACATCGAAGTAAAATGCTCGAACTGCGTTTTTTTTAAAGGGAACTTGAACTGAACAAGATTTTCGATTGACCCAATACAAAAACTGCTGTAACTTTTCATCAGTTGCTAAAAGCCCATCAATGTGTCGCTTTATTAAAAATAACAGAAAGTCGGCACTTGGTAACATCTCAACAACTAATAAAAATACTTCTCTCCAGCGTTTATTATGAATTCTACTAATTAGAATTTGCCAATCATCCTGATCTGATGAATATGAATTACAATTGATTACAATTTTTTTTGCTGTGAAATACTCCTGAAACGTCAGGTGAGAGAAAGAGTAAATTTTTTGCGCCCGCTCCACCAATAACCCATGCTGCGCTTCAATTGATTTCAATACCGCCTCACTATCCAGTTGTAAAGCTTCTGGGTCATTTTGAGCATCAGGTAAATTGTGAATGTAATCAGAAATATACTGCTCTAATTCTTTCTGTTTAAAGAAATAATCACCCCGCTCAAATGTTGTTAAAGCAATTTGACTTAGTAAATCTTTTTTACGCTGTAATGATAGATTTTTGTAAACCTGATCTCGTTCTATGTTTCGTGTTTCATCCCATTTTTTTAGTAAAATATCAATTCCTTCTTCATAAAGTTCTGAACGATGAGCCGGAAATTTTAGTGAGTCTTCAAAGACTAAACAGAGTAACGTTAGAAGTAGTGGATTAGTGGCTAATTCTTGAATTCGACAATTTTGTTCAAGCTGTTCAATAAATTGTTCTGCTATAGCTGATTCTTCACCGTTAAACCATTTACCAACAAAAGTGTTAATCTGTTTTTGATCAAAATCTGCAACTTCAACTTCTGTAAATTTATCAAAATTATAGGTTTTGGCTGCAATTCTACAAGATATTACAAATTTATTTTTGTGAAACTTATCAGATAAATTACAAACTTGTTTGATTATACGATTGTTATCCTCAACTTTTACTTCATCCAAACCATCCAGTAAAATCAACAATTTACCATACTTTAATAGAATATCTATCTGTTTACCAGAAACATCATAATCATCTAGGATGTGAGTTATATATTCAAGTAAACTCGGTTTTTCTTCAATTTCTGCAAATTGCTTGAGTGTAATAAAAATTGGTACAAGTTCAGCTTTTAAATTCGCTTTATTACACTGGAAAGCTAAATGTTTTAAAAACGTGGTTTTTCCTGCTCCTGGATTACCTAATACCATCAATTTTAAGTATTTCTTAACCGCTTCTATTCCTGGTATTCGTTTATCAGTTTTTTTGCTAAGTCCAAAACGATCAAAATTTTCAGGATCAAAGTTTTGCAATAGTTCATCAATTTCATATTGTTGATGACTGTTGACACTCCCACCCCTACGCTACGCTAAGGGGTGGGATTCTCGTATCTAGCCCAGTCAAACAGAGATAGTTGAATATACTCTTGTTTAACTGTATTCATCGAGTTCAGGGGTGTGCCAAGCACCCCATGATCCAAACCGGATGAATCCATTACAGAAGCATCTCTCTTTAGGTTCAAATCACATGAGAAACCGTCCCATTGAGATAGGTTTCGTGCAGCATTAAGATCGGAATTATAGTAGTGACCATTAGGGCAATTGAAATCCTGTCGATTTCTTTTGCCAATAACACCACAAGTTGAGCAAGATTTGGATGTATATGGCGCAGGTCTTTTGATTAATTTCAATCCTTTTAGAGCCAACTTATAATTAAGCTTCTGCTCCAAAGAATAATAAGACCAATTATGTCGAGATTCACCGGAATCAGAACGAGATTTCTGGTTCTGTTTCATTGTATTTCGACAACCTTCCAAATCTTCAATCACAACATCAGCGTTATGGTATTCGGCAAAACGAATAATTCGACGACTGACGGTATGGTTAATTGCATCCATCCATCGTCGTTCTTTTTTGTCCCATTTTTTTAAAGCTCGAAACTTTTTAGCTTCTTGAAGTTGTTTTCTTCGTTGTTGAAAATAACGTCTTCGATGCTTAACACTGTGACCTTTAAAGAACTTACCAAAACCCTGTTGAGGTGCAACTACCGCTAAATTATTCTGTCCTCGGTCACACCCTAATCTTTTCTCTGTCTCAACTTCTGGAACATCCTCGGTAATTGACAGATAGGCATACCATTTATTTCGATGTTTGATCAATTTAAAAGAACCTCCTTGAATTATCCCCTTCAGTAGTCCGCCTAAAACGGGTTGCCAATGGGGAGATGCGACTTCAATAGGGATTCTTTTTTCACCTTTGAGGGTTGGAAAACTAATTGAATAGGTATTCCCTTTTAAAGTCAACTTCCAGTTTTGGTTATTGACTTCTACTGGAAGAACTTTATATTGTTTAGTCTTACGACCTGTGGGTGATGTGGTATGTCGGATTACTTGGTTAACCAAGGCAGATTTTAACTCGGACATGATTTTAGCTGTTGTCATTTTACGCCGTTCTTTAATCGGCAATAACAACAACTTATTGGCAATCCGTGTGTTTTCCTCCGTCATTTGCTCAAACATCTGAGCTTTACAACGGTTGAGATCCACGAATTTCAATTTAATCGTCCGAGTTATTTGTACCATGCTAACCATGATAACATAGGGTTGTTGAATTGTGTTTATCGACAATAATGAAAAATCAATACAAAAGAAAAAACACATCAGTTAGCCTGATTAACTATCATTTTGTCTTTTGCCCAAAAAGGCGAAAAAGGGTATTGGTCAACGAAGTCGGCAGAAGATTGGAGGAAATTATCTACCAAAAAGCAAAAGAGCTAGAATGTGATATTCTAGCTCTGGAAATAATGCCCGACCATGTGCATTTATTCATTAGTTGCCACCCTTTGATTGCTCCATATCAAATTATGTTCAGAATCAAAGGAGCATCATCAAGAATATTGAGAAAAGAATTTCCTCATTTACTTAAACTACCTTCTTTATGGAGTCGGAGCTATTATTGTGGGACGGCTGGTTCTGTTTCTAGTGAAACTATCAAAAAATATATTGCTAACCAAAACTCTCATTAACCTTCACTCCGCCTAAAGGCGGGTATTCTACATCCCACGCTTGAAAGACGTGGGCTTTGAATACGGTTGTTGTAATTTTTTCCAGAACATTAACGTTAGTGTAAAGGTCACTGACATCAATGGGTTGTGACATCGTAAGCACTCGCATTGTACCACATTGATCTTGAATTATTTCATAACACTTCTGGCGGACTTCTTGCACTAAATCATTTAGCTCATCCTCTGACAGATTATTAAAATTTGCAGAGTCAGAAACCTTAAATTTCTGATACTCAGTAGTTAGAAAATTGAGCAAGCGACCATATTTACCTGGGCCTTTACCATTAATACTAAACTTCTTGTAAACATGACTCATTCGAGTGCGAAGTGCCGTATCAGAAATATGAAGTTCTGTTGCTATCTCTAATTCTGTCTTTTTACTGTTAAACCAGATTACAAAAGCATCCTCTTGCTCTGGTGAAAGATCATATTTACGAGCCATTTCAATTAAAAACTCACGGGGTAGCGACATTAACCAATTTCTCCATAGCTTGAAAGCAAATCCAGTCTCTCTAATCTAGCCTAAAACTATAGTTAAGACTACTCTAATATTACTGATTCGGGAATAAGAATAATATTAAAGAGCAGCCTAAAATTGAAGATTGTAGATAAGTCAGCCTAAGTCAGTCTAAGTCAGCGTTAACTTGAGAGTTATCTCCAAAAGAAAATTGCGACATTGAATTTAGCAATTTTTTGGAGATGGTTTTTATGAAAAGAACCTACATTAATGGACAGTTTTGCTACCAAGACGAAAAAGGAATCCGGCTACCATCCGTTACCACCATACTGAAGGCTACACAACCGATTGAGTCTGTAGCTGCTCTCTCTAATTGGCGCAATAAGGTAGGAAATACAGAAGCAAATCGTATGGCTTCAATGGGTCGTCGCCGAGGAAAATTATTGCATCAATGGGTTAAGGATTATTTACAAGGGTTATCTCCTGTTGCTGATAGCTCAATTCAACCTTATTGTTATAGTCTGAAATCCGTTTTAGAGAAACTCAGCGATGTACAGTTAATTGAGACAGTTGTGCCAAATTATGTCGAAGGATATGCTGGGAAAGTTGATTTAGTTGCTCGTTATCAAGATGTTCCCTGTATTATTGAATTGACAACGGCTGAACAACCGAAACAGCAAATCAGAAAACTTTATGATAAGCCATTACAACTGGTTGCTTATGGAGGTGCAATTAATCGCTATTATAGAGATAGTTTGTTTGGTTCTAAGATTGTTAACGGTTTGATTATTGTTGCGCTTCGGGATCAAGATGCAGAAGAATTTATGATAGAAAGGGAACAATTGATTATTTATTGGCAGGAATGGTTACAACGGTTGGAAAAGTATGTTAAAAAAGCTGCCTGATCAATGATTTTCTCTGTCTTTACTCTTTCTGACCTCAATAGAAAATATCCCTGATGACTTTCCCTAGGGATGGGTTCAAGTTAACCTAAAATATCCTAAAACCCACCCCTAAAAGATTAGTTTACCCCATAGCTGAACGTCCTTGTTTTCCTAATTTAAAGAATACAAAATAACCTAAACACAGAATATAAAATGCTAAACCCACTAAAGCTAAAAAGCCTAAAAATTGCTCAGTTAAGTTGGGATGAAAGGTTGCTTTATATAACCAAGGGGGATCTAACCATACCCGACAATTTGGATCGGCTAATAATTCTTTTTGACCTTTAAAAAATGCACAATGTAAGAAAGGAATGAAAGCGATCGCACCTAAACTATTATAAACGGTCACAGCCCACCGCCAAGCCGTAAAAACTAACTTGAGGGCTGAAGCGGGCATTTCTGAAACTTCTTCATTGAGATCCGCCCAAAACCAAAGGCTAATCGGAATTAAAATCCGTGCCATAATTGAGGAAAGAAAACTAATCGGTAGAGCCGCGATCATTAAATACACGGTAATCATTAACAAACTAGCAACACGCCAATAGATAACCATTAACCGTTGAATCGCTTCTACTTTCCCAACAAACGCCCAAATTGAGATCACTAACGGCAGGATAACTGTAAAGATAACCGCTAATCGATAATCCATCCAGACGAACGGTTGAATCCAAGGAGATTGTACAGCCAGTAAAGGATTGAACATTCTGAATCATCAAACCCAATATTATAAAAATTAAGCAACTGGGTTAACTCTAGTTAAATCCCAGTTGCTTATCAATCAGCAAACTTTAGAGAAGAGTTCTTCCCTGATGAAATGGTTGATTAATCTTCATAAAGCCGACATTCAGCCGCATCGGGGTTATCGTCGCAATAAACTTGGAAAGAGGTTTTAGGTTTGTCTTGTTTTTGGTGTGAAGCTTCAGCTTGTAATTCTTCCACAGCATCCCAAGCTGCCGCACATTCTTTAGAAGTGGCGCCGCTAACATCGCAGACTGCACGCGCTTCTTCCAGTTCTTTTTCGATGAGTTCGTTGATGTTGTTCATAAACCTTTCGTTAAATCCAATCTACTAAGTACAGGTTCTAATCCCACTTTAGAACATTAAGCAAGGGTTACTCACTGTGTCCATTGTACTGCCCAGTGCAGCTAAAGTCTGGATTTCCCCCCTCACTGTAATACATCAGCCTTAATCTAACCACAACTTCAAGCTGGATTTTTTAAGATTTGCTGACGTTGAACCAATTGTGTTACAGATCAATAAATTATGCCAGATTGGGTCACTCTTTGACATTGGCAACCCTTGAGTTAACCCAGATGGCAACGGTCAGAAATAGTGTATCTGCTGTATTTCTACACAATCTGCTATCTTAACACAAGAGAGCAGACTATTCAGGGAGGGCGAAAATGGCAGAATCGACAACCAAACCGATGCGCTGGGTTAGTGCTTTATCCCAACGTCCTTCATTAGAAGCGGCGATTAAGGAAGTCGTGGAACTAGCTCAAGATCACCTGCGCGCTTCTCCAGATTTAGGCTTAGTCTTTATTTCCTCTGCCTTTGCGAGTGACTATTCCAGATTGATGCCGTTACTCCAAGAACAGCTTTGTCTTCCCACTTTGATTGGTTGTGGTGCTGGGGGGGTTGTGGGGATGAATTCTAGGCATCAAGCTCAAGAAATCGAGGGAGAACCTGCTCTCAGTTTGATGTTGGCCCATTTGCCTGATGTTAAAGTTCATCCGTTTCATATATCGGCTGACGATTTACCGGATTTGGATAGTCCCCCGGATCAGTGGGTGGAATTAATTGGGGTAAAACCGGAAGATCAGCCACAATTTATTGTGTTAGTTGATCCGTATTTCGGTCAAATCAATGATTTTTTGCAAGGTTTAGATTATGCCTATCCGGGTTCGGTGAAAGTGGGAGGACTGGCCAGTACGGGTGTCATGGGAGGAACAACGGGAGTGTTTTGTGGTTCCCGACGGTACTCGGAAGAAATTGTCGGTTTAGCCTTGCACGGAAATATTGTGATTGAAACCATTGTCGCCCAAGGTTGCCGTCCCATTGGCCATCCCTATCGAGTCACCCAAGGGGAACGCAATATTGTCTTAGAAGTGGAAACTCAAGCAGAGGATGGGGATTTGGAAATGGCTTCTTCTGGGGTATCCGTGCGTTTATCCCCCTTAGAAGCGTTGCAAGACCTCGTACAGGACTTAAACGAAGAAGATCGACAACTTGCTCAAAATTCCCTGTTTGTTGGGGTTGTGCGGGATGAATTTAAACAAAAATTAGAACCGGGAGATTTTTTAATCCGTAATTTAATTGGGGTTGATCCGAGGGCCGGGGCCATTGCCATTGGCGATCGCGTTCGTCCAGGACAACGGATTCAATTTCACCTGCGCGATTCTCGCACCTCCGCAGAAGATTTAGAATTGTTAATGGAACGCTATCAACGACAAGCTTCTTCTTTTCCCGAAGAACTGACTAATGCGGCGGCGTTAATGTTTTCCTGTTTAGGACGGGGAGAGGGACTTTATGGGGAACCTAACTTTGATTCTGAACTCTTCCGACGGTATTTGAACATTCCTCTGAGTGGCTTTTTCTGTAATGGTGAGATTGGCCCTGTTGGAAATGGAACATTTTTGCATGGTTATACCTCGGTCTTTGGCATTTGTCGGCAAAGGAAAAATTAACCTTTCTACGATGATCACAAGAGGAATAAAGAGTTGTACCAACCTATCGAGTAAAAACTCAGTTTTTAAAATTTATGAAGCGAAATTCAGAGCATCTTTTAGCCTTGGAGCAATTATTTAAAGTCGGCATTGATCGGACTGATTCGATGCTAGAAACAATTACTCGCTCCCCGATAAAATTAAAATTACTTTCTTTGGATCTATTCCCCCCCCAGCATTTGACGCTTCAACTGGAAAAACAGTTAGGTTCAACGGATCTCAAGGCAATGGAATTGGTATTTACAGGAGAGTTTCAAGGGAATAGTCAACTCATGTTTCCTAAATCCACTGCCGGGATGTTAATTGATTTAATTGACAATCAAGAGCGGCGAAAATTAGATAAAGATGTGTTTGAAAAAGCCATTTTTAGTGAAGTTGGTAATATTTTTTATAATGGGATTATGGGAGTCATTAGCACCTTATGTGAATATGGAATTACTTATATGATTCCTAAATATAAAGAAGGAAATGTCAGACAATTACTCTTAGGAACGTTATCTCCTAAATATTCACTAGCCCTTATTGGAACAGTTCAAACGTTCCCCGACCGCAATCTTGTTTTCTGGTTTCAATTTGATACCTTAGATAAATTGTTAGCCCAAAGCAGTAATCTTTCAGATTATTTTGATGTTTAAGGGAATTACGAATTACGAATTACGAATTACGAATTACGAATTACGAACAGGGAACAGGGAACAGGGAACAGGAAAGAAATTTTAACTTTTATTTCCTGAGTCCTGAACTTTTTTTAGGATAAAGTTAACTGAGCAAAATTATCAATCTGATCCGTTGCACTAAATCCTTCAAAGTAACGGCGAACAGTCGGTGGAAACACTTCAAAGTTAAATTGAGCATCTCCGTTAGCAATATCTGCCCAAAAATAGCGGAGATGAGGAACTAATTTCTCAGCTTCTTGAACGGTTAATTTTAAGGGTGGATTTGTTAATAATTTCATCATAAAAGGAAAGGAACGCTCACCCATCCATTCTCTTGATTTTAACGGTAAATCCGGCCAATCTTCAACGGCTGTAATCCGATGGGATTCTATTTTTAATACAGGTTTCCCTTGAGCATTTGTATTTACATGAATCACTCGATAAGGATGGGGATAACTAACTAATGATCCCGTTGTAATATCATAAATTCCTTGCCATTGAGCAATATCTTGGACGTGCAAATGTCCGGTAAAAACTAACTGCACTCCGGCTTGTTTTAATAAATTCAAAAACCGAGGCGCGTTTTCTAACATATACCGTCGTCCCAACGGATTTGTCGCTTGTCCCGGTAAATGTTCAATCACATTATGATGAATCATCACGAAAACCAATTGATTTTTGACTTGGGATAATACCTGTTCTAGCCACTCTAACTGTTCTTCTCGTAAACAGCCAATTTGATTACCGTTGGCATCAAAATGATTGGAATTTAATCCGATTAATTGTAAACCGGGTAAAATTTCCTGGGTATAATCTAAACCTTGAGTTTGTTGATATCCAAAGGAACGATAATACTGAGGAAATTCGTGAAAACCAATTAAATTTTTCTGACTTTCTAAAGCAGGAAGATCATGATTTCCGGGAATAACATAAACTGGGTAGGGAAGCTGGCTTAACCGTTGACTTAACCATTGATGATTGTCTCGTTCTCCATGTTGGGTTAAGTCTCCAGGTAAGAGGAGAAAATCTAAATCTAACTGTCCTAAATGCTCTAATACCAGTTCTAAAGCAGGAATACTCACTTCAACTAAATGAAAGCGATTGGGATGATCCCAAATGGTCTGGGGTAGGGCAATATGCAAATCACTGACAACGGCAAATTTAAAATTTAAGCTCATAAAGAAATCAGTACAAAGGGAAATAAAAAGGCATTGCTTAACACCAAAATTGACCGGATTAGGGTATGAGATAACCGGAATCAATGTGTTTCATGAGATTGATTTTGTAAATCGGCTTTGATATCTTTATTAAAAGAATATAGCGAAATTAACGGGGGTTTTTAAAGTATATTAAGAATTTTAATATTTACGTTACATTTCTTGATATATTCACGACGATTTGTTTGAGTAAAAATCTCTATCTTGTTGAAGGATTGGGATTAAAGTTTTTATATTTTTTCTTTATATAAATAAAATAAGACGAGATCTTCATCCTTGAAAAAAGTTCATTGTAACGACAATCTGTATTTTTGAATACAGAAAAATGATTGTTTTTCTGAATGTCAATCTGTATATATACTCATTTTTAACATAAGTCTAAAAAGTGTTGAAATTCTTTAAGAAGTGTAATACAATCTTTAAATAATTGTTAAAGATTTTTTAGCAGTATACCGATGCACAAGGACTATTACGGCTTATTAATCTCCGCGCTAAGTGTCCGTCATCGCTGGAAATGGCAAATTATTCTTCCTTATGGCGGGTATTTGACCTCCAGCGAAGACTATTCATCTGCCGAAGATGCTCTCAGTGGCGGAAAATGTTGGGTAGAACGAGAGTCAACCTTTAATGCAATTAATAGCTGTTTGGCTCAGTTTTATAGCGCGGGTGTGCTCAATCCTTCGGAATATAGTAGTTTAATGGATTCTCTGCGGGGTATTACTCAACGCTGTTAATTTGAGCCTCCAGTTGTTGAATTTGAGAGTGCCAAGTTTCTAAACAGGAGGGAATTTCTTCCAAGGTCACGACCTCTAATAAATAGTTTAAATAACGCTTAAGTGTAATCCCGTGAGATTCTGGATAATCAGCACAACAATCGGAAATCATTACAGTTAAAAATCCCAATTGAGCGGTTGAAGCGGCGGTAAACAAAACGCACACAGAAGTCGCTAATCCGGCGGTGAGTAAAAATCGTTTGCCACTTGTCTGAAGATAATCAATCAGTTGGGTATTTTGACATCCATCTAAAGTGTATTTTTCAAAGACTTTTTCCCCTGGAATTTCCCGCGCCCAATCTAATCCCTCAGCACCGGAGGTTCCTCGAATACAAATCGCACGTTCTCTCAAACGATATCGCGGTAGCCAATTAGAACCATCCGGTTCAAAGACTTCGCGTAAATGAATCACTTCTAGTTCTTCTTGGCGACAAAAGTTGAGCAGGCGACGAATCTTGTTTGGAAATTCGGGAAAAGCTGCTTGGAGTTGAGGTTCCCAAAAATCATTTTGAACATCAATTAAAAGCAGTGCAAAGGGTTGCCATTTATCAGAAAAATTAAGTCTCATAAACAAATAAAAGGTAAAAGTTTAAAACAAGCAAATAGATTCGGGAGAAACGGGACATTCTTTTTTTGAAAGAGGATTTCCAATTAAATTCAGTTCTTTTAACTGGTTTAAATTGGATAAAGATTTGACTTCGGAAATCTTATTTTTTTGTAAGGAAACTGTGTTTAAATTTGATAGAGAAGAGAGGAAATTTAAACTGTTAATTTGATTTTGGCTTAAATCTAAAGTTTTAAGAGCTTTTAAGGAAGAGATAGACTTAATATCAATAATTTGATTTTGGTTTGCGTTTAAATCCGTTAAATTGGTTAAAGATGCTAACGGGTCAAGGGTTTTAATTTGATTCAAACCAATATTAAGTTGAGTCAAATTTGTTAAAGGGGAGAGGGGTTTTAATTCAGATATTTGATTTTGGCTTACATCGAGAACAACTAAATTTTTTAAGGAAGATAGAGGAGTCAGGTTAGAAATTTGATTATCATTGAGATAAAGTTCTTGAAGGTTGGTTAAGTTGGATAAAGGACTAATATCTTGAATATTATTAGATGTAAGGTACAGTTTATTTAATTGGGTTAGAGTTGCTAAAAAATTTAAGCTTGAAATTTGATTTGCGTTTAACGCTAGAATTTTGAGGTTAGTTAAGGATTCTAAAGAAGGAATCGTGATAATTTTATTAGATTTAATATAAAGTTCAGTCAGTTGGGTTAAATTTTCTAAGAAACTCAAGTTAGAAATTTGATTAGAGTTTAAATACAGTTTATTTAACTGAGTTAAGGAGGATAAGGCTTGAATATCTTTAATTTGAGTGGAATCTAAGTGCAGTTCTGTTAAGTTTTTTAAAGGGGTTAAAGCCCGAATATCCCCCAGGGGATTTGAATCTAAATGCAGTTCTTTTAAACGGGTTAACTTTGCTAAAGGGCTGAGATTAGCAATTTGATTGGTAAACAGTTGAAGTCGTGTCAGCTGAGTTAATGTATTTAAGGGACTCAGATCAGAAATTTGATTTTTAAATAATGCTAGGTCGGTAAGATTAGTTAAATTAGATAAGAAAGTCAGATCAGAAATTTGATTAACACTGAGATCTAATTGAGTTAGCTGGGTTAAGGAGGATAACGGACGAATATCAACAATTTGGTTAGCACTCAAATGCAGTTGGGTTAAATCAGTTAGGGTAGAAAGCGGAGTTAAATCAGAAATTTGATTAGAGTTTAAATTTAGGGTTTTCAGACTCACTAAAAATTCAAGGGGAGTTAGGTCAGAAATATAAGTATTACTGAGATCGAGTTCGGTCAGATTTAATAAAGTTTGATTCGCTTGTAAACAATCAGTAGTCTCTAATTTTTTTAATAATTCATGAATAGTTTTTGCGACTTCTGAGGAAAGATTAGAGCGATTTTTACATAAATTTGTGAAATCTTGAACTTCAGGGGTTATTGAGGGAGAAGAACTAGAGGAAACGGGTTCAAACCCTTGAGAAATCACAGCACAATTGGATAATCCCAAGGTCAGTATAATTCCTACAGGGAATAACCTCGATAAAATAGGGATTAAGATCATAGAAATTTTGGGGTTTCTAATTATGAAATCGGAAACAATCTTTTACTGGAATTAGAGGGTTTAAATTGATTAATCGAAGCCGTTCGAGAGTGACCCATTTGATTAGCTTGCCAAATTTGACCGCTATTAACCTCTAAACCCGTTAACCAACCATTCCCATAAACCCAAGTATCAATACAAATGGCATAGCCTAAATTCAGAGGTTTACCATTTGTTTGACGAGTATGACCACAAATCATGGTTTTTCCTGAAATATGGGGTTTAGCCGAATAAAATTTACTCGTCAAAAGTTGCTGACTAGATTGCTCATTTAAGGGAAGTTGGGCGTCAACATTCCCATGAACAAAAAAATGGTTTTCTGTTTCCCAATAGTCTACACAACTCTTTTCCAGAAATTCCCAATGGTGGGAGGGAATATTTTCTAAATCGGTTGTTGTTTGGCTGGTTGGATAGGAAGCTAAGGTTTCATACCCTCCCCATTTACACCAAGCATCGAACTGTTTAGGAGAATTCCGCGCTTCTAACATTAAGATTTCATGGTTTCCTCGTAACGCCACTAACTGTCCGGTTTTGTGGAGGGTGATTAATCGTTCAAGTACGCCGTTAGAATCGGGCCCTCGATCAACATAATCCCCTAGGGTAATGATTAAATCATCCGCTTGAAGTTGAATCATTGACATGAGAGTATCCCACGCCATGGAACAACCGTGAATATCCGCAATCGCAATAATTCTCATAGTTAGTCATGCACAATAACGGGGGTTCCGACCGATGCCCATTCAAACAACCATTTGGCATGATTGACTGCAACATTGGTACAACCGTGAGAAACTGGAGTCCCAAATAAATTATGCCAATAGGCTCCATGAATTGCCATCCCCCCATCGTAGTACATCGTATAGGGTACATCCGGGACGTCGTAGTCTGGGCCTGTCATGCGGGTCGTTTCATATTTGGTGTAGACTTTAAAGACTCCGGTACGGGTGGGGGTGTCCGCTTTTCCGGTGGAAACAATTACCGCATAAACGGGTTGATTTCCTTCCCAAGCAATTAACCGTTGTCGAGATAAATCTATTAAAATCCAGCGTTCTGATGATTTCTGTAATTCCATCATATTACGCGCAATTAAGTTGTGTTCTTCATTGGCGATCGCTAAATTTCCTTCGGTCAATCCTACCATAACTGTTAGAATTGCCCCCGTTGCTAAGATTTTTAAAGGCTGGAATTTCTTTAAAGAAAAGTTAGGGGTAGAATTGCATCTATTGAAGGGGTTAAAAGGGGAAAAAACGATGGGTTTTATGAAAGCGTTTGGGGTTTTCATGATCTACTCCTCTTATTGAATTCAATGCAGATGAATGGGTTGGGGGATTAGATAGAATTAGAGGTTCAAATCCCTAGAGATTGATGACCGGATCGCGACGCTATCCCTGCTAATTTCTCTTAATTACAGGGTAATTCTAAGACGGTCGATTGTCAAAGGGGATTGACAACAAATTTTGATTGCCCTTGTCAAGATTGCTTCACCGATTTAATTGGAAATTTCGGATAACTGTTGCAGGAGTATTTGGGTTTTTTGCGCGATCGCATCCCAATTTTGTTCTATGATTAAAGTAGGGGGAAATAAATCTCCGGCTAGTCCTACCGCGATCGCTCCCGCTTGAATAAAGGCAACGGCATTGTTTAACGTTACCCCTCCAGTGGGAATTAGGGGGATATTTCCCATCGGCCCTTTTATACTTTTAAGATAATCCACACCGCCAACGGCAGAAATCGGAAATACTTTAACACAACTGGCTCCAGCTTGCCATGCTGTGATAATTTCTGTAGGGGTTAAAGCACCGGGAATGATGGGAATTTCCGCTTGTTTTGCGGCTTGAATCATTGCCGGGTTAGTATGGGGAGAAAATAGAAATTGAGCCCCCGATGCGATCGCATTTTTGACATCTTCAACGGTGAATAAGGTTCCGGTTCCAATCACACAGTCAGGTAATTCAGAGCGTAACTCTGCAATTAATTCAGGAGCTTGATCACTATTCCAAGTAATTTCAATTAACCCCATTCCTCCGGTGGCGGTTGCTTGTGCCATTTGTTTTCCCAGTTGTCGTTTAGGAGCGCGGATAACTGCGATCGCGCGATATTTTTTTAGCAAAGATAACCAAATTTCAGAAGTCACTGTCAGTTTAAAATGCGTTTAAATTTTATAAATACTGTAATTATTATATCATCTTTTAAGCCCAAAAACCTTAATCACCGTCAAGGCTAGATTTTCCAAACTTGTCCTTAAAATTCCGAAGATTACCATTTACAAGCTGAAGTCTTTAAAGAAAAATCGGCTAGTTTAAAAGATCGTTTTTTTCCCTGGTTTGTTCAGATCCCTTCCCGACGGTTGTTTCTCCTCTCTGCTTAAATTAGGATTTCTTAATCTTCCTTAAGGTAAGACCCACACCACCTAAGTGTTAACTGAGTTATAATGTATTGATTATTGAGAAAGGAGCGTTAGTCATGGATCGAGATCAACGGCTAATTTTATCAGCATTTAGTCATGGTGCGATTTTCTTTAGTGCTACGATAGTCGCCATTGGAATTCCCATTGGGATTTTATTTTTCTCCCAAGATCCGGTTGTTAAAGCAAACGCGAGAGAATCGTTAAATTTTCATATTAATTTATACATTTATGGATTTGTATTCTGGATTCTCACCTTTCTATTAATCGGGTTTCCTTTATTATTAGTTTTGGCTTTGGTTAGTTTTATTATGCCCATTTTGGCAATTATTTCTGTGGTTTCCAACCCGGATAAACCCTATTCTTATCCCTTCATTTTTCGGATTATTGAAGGATAAGAGTATTGATTTTTATTCGGGAAGGTTGATCAAGTTATCTTGATCAATTGGAGTTTTTAGGTCGGGCTCATAGGTTTTAACGCTGGGAGGGAGAGACACTAAATCCTCAATATTTTTTAACATGGCTTGACAAATGGCATCAAGCTGTAAATCGTTTTCGTCATAACCAAACGGATTTTCAATTTGGCGGGCTATTTCTTCAATTCCCAGTAAGGTAAAACTAATAATCGCCACCACCAACCCTGTAAATGCTTCTAAATTATTAACAACTTTTAACGGTAAAATCAAACAATAAATTAATAAAATTTGTTGTAGATGAATTTGATAAGCCAAAGGAATAGGCGTTTTTAAAATTCGTTCACAAGCTCCTAAAACATCCACCATAGTATCTAGGAGTTTATATAAAGCAGTCAATTGATAAATATGCAGATGATGTTTTTTATTTTGATCTTGTAAATAATCGCCTATCCAAAAGGCAATTTCCAGAGGCGGATGATTCATCTTGAGCAGTTTTTGATATTGTTCGGGAGAAACTAAAGCCTCAATTTCAGGATTAATTTGTTCTCCTCTGAGATGAATTTTTGTAGCGACAGCAAAAGCAACTAATAATTTTAATACGGCAATTTTCTCATCAGTTTCACTGACTTCTTTTTCGGGAACTATTAACCAAATTTGACGGGCAAAATTTCTAACGGTATTAACTAAAGTTCCCCACAGTTTCCGACCTTCCCAAAATCGATCATAAGCCGTATTTGTTCTAAAAACCAATAATAAACCGAGAACTAAATCAGGAAAAACTAAATAGCTCAATGCTTCAGTAGGGAGGGGGAAACCTTGAATATGAAATATAGAAACTAGAATGCCCAAGGTTGTGCATAAAATTACACGGGGCATAATGGCTGGAATAACAGAGCTTTTAATACGAATTGCTAACTGAAACCAATTGTTTTCAATCGTAGACATAGAGGATTTTAACTTGTTCTTCTCCTGACCATTTTCGTTAACAGATTATCCGGCTGAAGGTCGCAATTCTACGATTTTATTTCCTTCTACAGTAGGGGTTGGGGTTTGAGCATTTAACTTTTGATTGAGTTCTCGAATTCGTCGAGATAAGAGGCGAATAATATTAATCGCAATACCTGGGGTTTCATCAATAGCATCATAAAGCTGCATTTGCGTCAATACTAGACATTCACACTGTTCTAAGGTGCTAACAGTGGCTGAACGAGGTTCAGCATCAAATAAAGACATTTCGCCAAAACAGGTTCCTTTTCCTAACTCAGCCAAATTGCGATCGCCAATATGAACTCGCACCCGTCCAGAGACGACAATATAAAGTGCTCTTCCTTCTTGACCTTCGGTAAAAATACTATGTTCTTCGGGGAAGGATAATTCATCCATGACCGATGCTAGACGGACTAAAAAATCGTCTCGCAATTCTTTAAAAATCGGGACACCCCTGACAAATAAAAGGCGTTCAACGCTGGTTAACATAGGTTTACTAAAAAATTAAAAAATTCACTTCTAGGAGGGAACAGGGAACGGGGAACAGGGAACAGGGGGAAAATCTTAACTTCTGTAGTCTGTACTCCGCACTCCATAATTCTTATCACTACTTCACTCCAAGTTGCACCATAAATTCCTCAACTTGGGCTGCGACTAAACGATCAGGATCGTTTTGTAGCATTGGCAATAATTCTATCAAAGCCCGTTGAGAGGCAATCTTTAGATATGCTAAGACGGCTTCTCGAACAAACCCGGTGGGATGGCGCAAGGACATAAGGGTTTGTTCGGCTGTTAAGCTCCAACGAGCGCTTCTAGCCAGATGGAAACAACAAGCTAGGGCCCAGTCCGATAGAAAATGACGGTATTCTAATAAACGGCGGAGGCGATCGCTCGGTTTGAGGGGTTGATAATTGACTAAATCGGATAAATTCTCCAATTTCTCGATTTTAGAGTGCTGATCGAGAACGCTAATTAAGGCGCGCTTATGAACAATATCAACGACATTATCCAGGATTTCTAAACCTCGCGCTACATTAGAAGAAGAATTAGACTGAATATTAAAAGATGCTGCTTGAATCGAGCTATGAGGATACAAAAACTTCATGAGCAGAAAGCAGCGATCTACTGCGTCAATTTCTAATCCTTCTAAGGCTCTTTTTAATAGTTGTTGAGGAGATTGCAGATCGGGGATACCGGGAGCAAAGGGATCAAAGGTATCGGAATCTTCTGAGTCCGACAGTATAGGTTTTTCTAAGGACAAATCCAGCAAAGCGGCATAAATTTGACCAATAAACATTAACTCCTGCTCAATTAAAACCTCTACCCCTGTTCGTCCTACTCGATCTAATACCCCTTCAATTCCCGCATCTTGAGGAATTTTTAGTAAAATTTTCAAGATATTGCGCCGGGTGGTTCCCCAGGAAATCATTAATTCACTGATCAACGTATCGAGGGCCTCGGTGGTGGCAATTTCACCTAATGCTGTCCAAGCTTGTAACCGCACTAAATCGGGTTTATAGATATCACTAGCTTGCTGCATTAATAGAGGAATGGCTTCATTTCCCAATCTGACAAGAGCTTGTAAGGCTGTATCCCGTGTAGAACGATAGGAGAGTGCCTTCATTAATGAGGGATAGTATTCTTCCAAATGGGTTGAAGCAATGACATCTAACAAGGCACAACGCACCCGCAAAGATTCATCCTGTAATAAATCATTGAGATAAAGCCGGAGTCCTTGTAAATAATCCGCTTCTCCCAAGGCGCGAACCCCCATCACCCGTTCCCGTTCTTGACCAGAAGTGATCATGCGTCGGATGGTGTTGGTGGCGGCGGCTTTTTGTTCGCGATCGCCTCGACGTAAAATTAAGGCGGCGGCGGTTCCGCGAACGACGGGATCAATTTTATTTTGGAGATAGGGACGCAGTTGTTCAATGTCGGGGTTGGTTTCCGTTAACCAGAGATATCGTAAGGCGAGGGCGAGAACTTCTGGGGGAAGATTGCTTTGGGTAAGGGCTCGAATGTCTTCTAAATAAGCTGGATTTGGATGATTAAGCATGATTTCTAGGCTTTGACGCTGGAGGCTAGGGGAAAGGCTGTTGAACAAAGGAGCCAGCGTTTCCCCAACATTTTTCGCATCCAGTTGACTCAAGAGTTCAATACAAGATCGCTTATCCGCGTCTTCTCCAGGTTTCTTCAAGGTTTCAACAACATTGCGCTTGAGTTGGGGCATATCGATGTCTGAGACACTCAACCGTCCCCGTTCGGCACTGCGAACCAGTAAACTGACATATTGGGCTCGAATCAACCAAACGACAAACAACCAAACCAAAGCCATTAGGATGATCAAACCCACGAACACTAATCCCTGTTCACTGTGTAACTGGGTTTCGCTAGAGTTGGGTAAAATGATACTGGTGAGCCAAAGGGTGATTAAAATCAGTACCCCCGTCACCCCCGTTGACATGGGTTCAAACACCCCGTTCACCATAGATTGAATATCGCTGCGAACGTGATCCGGTAGGGGTTGAAATAAAACGGCTCCGGTGGTTTCAATTAAGGTGTAATGGAATAATTCATCTAAAAACCGCAGGATCACAAATCCCACAAACACAGAAAATAGTCCAGTGATCCCACCTATTAAGGAAAATGTTCCTAAAATAATCACCCCAACGGGTAAAACAATGGCGGTTACAAATACCCCCGTGCGTTCAACCAAACGGCTAGAACCGAACCATTGAGTTAAGACTTGAGAAACACTTAAAATCCCTTCAAAAATTCCCAGGAAGCTAACAATGCCACTGGCTCCGGTTGCATCATTTTGAAATTCCAACTGACTAAAAAATTGGAAATCTACTAAAACATATAACGCTTCTGCTAGAACAAAAAAGGAGACTAAAGGAATGACATAACCTAAGACCGGGCCTTTGAGGTTGCGAGTGCTAAATTCTTGTTCTTCGTCTTCCGGTGTCCAGCGTGTGGAATCTGGGAAGGATTGACCATAGCGTTGAGATAGATAAAATAATATTCCGGCGGCTAGGAGTACCATCACACCGGAAACCAAGGTGACGTTATTGAGTCCAACGAGTCTTAATAGCACGGGTAGGGAAAATCCACTAATTACCCCAGCCACTAAAAATCCGCTACTAATAATCGGATAAGTGCGTTTAATTTCTCGAATATTAAACAGTTGGTTAGCGGTGATGGAATTATTTAAGTCGTTGAGAACATAAGAGGCTTCCACCCATAACCACATTAAAAATAGCGTTATAAATTGAACGCTTAACCCTAATATTTTAACATCGGATAACCCCATCCCCCAGCGAAATAAAAACAGAGGAATTGCCATCATCACAAAGATAATCACAATTGCCCGACGCAGGGGAAATACTTTTTGCAGCGACGAATAGATAAAGCCTAACCCTGAACCCATTCCTGCACTAGCGATATAGATCCAAGGCAATTTATCGGCACCGTATTCGTCCAGAAATAAGCCTACGGTACTGAGTTCTAACCAAATTAACCCCACTGATGCCAAGGTATACACTAAAAACATCAGTAGGGTTCTTTCTACTTCTTCCTGACGGAGATTCAGTCCCCGCAGCACCCCTTGTCCCACCAGAGCGGAACTACTCACTGGCTTGTCCATGCGATGCCCAAACCCCTTTGTGTGATTATCGGAAGTCTAATATTAGAGTTTAACCGATTTGTTGCGACTATCGGGTTTCAGGTTTCAGGTTTCAGGTTTCAGGTTTCAGGTTTCAGGTTGAAGAGTTGTTTTTGTTAACCCTGACACCCGACACCCGACACCCGACACCCTACTTCTTAGGCGAGAGCAACATCATCATGCTGCGTCCTTCTTGTTTGGGTTCTTGTTGCACCTCAGCCAATTCTTGTAAATCAACAGCCATGCGGTCGAGGAGTTCTTTAGCGAGGTGACTGTGTTGAATTTCCCGACCCCGGAACATAATTGTGGCTTTGACTTTATCTCCCGATTGCAGGAAGCGTTTGGCTTGATTGACGCGCACTTTGTAGTCGTGCTCGTCAATAATGTAGCGCATCTTGACTTCCTTAACGTCAATGGTGTGTTGTTTTTTCTTGGCTTCTCGAACTTTCTTTTCCTGTTCGTACTTATACTTGCCATAGTCCATAATGCGACAGACGGGAGGGTCGGCTTTGTCGCTGACTAATACCAAGTCGAGTTCTTTTTCCTCCGCTACCCGCATGGCTTCACGGGGTGTGATTATCCCAAGCTGAGAGCCATCTGCATCAATGACCCGGATTTTGGGAAACCGGATATTTTCGTTGATTGGAGGCAAATTGCGATTGATTTTTTTATCGGTCACAGGCATTAAAGAAGTTTGCAAGCGATTTATAGGATGGTGAGATAGATCTACAATTTCTTATTGTACTCACTCCCATCGATATTTTGTCCTTAATTTAACCTAAATTCCAGAAACGTTAAGATTAGAAATTGTAAAGTTATGTTTTGAGCGGAGGATGTTTGGTTAGTTCCACAGGCTGGCAACACCAAGTTGGGTATCAACGGGATTGGATTTGGCGAGGTTGGCGCATTCGCTATGCTTATAATCGCCCTCGTTTGTCTTCTTCCTCAATTCCCCGTTACCCGATGATTTTTTTACATGGGTTTGGGGCTTCTATTGGACACTGGCGATACAATTTAACTCAATTGAGTCAAAGCAATACCGTTTATGCTTTAGATTTATTGGGGTTTGGAGGTTCTGAAAAAGCGATCGCTCCCTACACGGCTCAGTTATGGGTGGAGCAAGTTTATGATTTTTGGCAAACATTTATCGGAGAACCTGTAATTTTAGTGGGAAATTCCATTGGTTCTTTGATTAGTTTAATGGTGGCTTCTCAATATCCTGAATTAGCGAAAGGATTAGTTTTAATTAGTCTTCCTGACCCTGGATTACAGTTAGAAATGTTACCGCCCTGGGCAATTCCTGTGGTGGAAACGGTACAAAATATTGTGGCTTCTCCTCCAGTTTTAAGATTATTCTTTTCTCTTGCCCGTCGTCCGAGTTTTATTCGTCGTTGGGTAAAATTAGCTTATGATAATCCCAATGCGATTACTGATGAATTGGTTGAAATTTTAGTAACTCCTGCCCTGGAACGGGGTGCAGCACGGGCGTTTTGTTCTGTTTTTAAAACAATGGGCAGCCCTCGCTTAGGGCCTGCGGTTAAAACTTTATTCCCTCAATTAAATGCGCCTATTTTGTTGCTTTGGGGTTTACAAGATCGATTAATTCCCATTCAATTTGCCAACCCTCGTCAATATTTACAATATCACTCGAATTTAAAATTAGTTGAGTTGGAAAATGCTGGACATTGCCCCCATGATGAATGCCCGGAACGGGTGAATGCTGAAATTTTAACTTGGCTGAAGGAAAGCTTTGATTGGGGTTAAGGGTTGATGTTTTTATGTTGAATATTAAATCAAGTGTACCCCCATATCAGCCCTAACAATATTGTCTCATTCCAGGCGGCGTTTGTCAAGTTCGTCAGTTACCTTCTGAATTGATAGAATCTATAGCAAACAGATTTGACAAAAATCATGAGATTTATCAACCCCAAAACGGACTACGCTTTTAAAAAAATATTTGGTTCTACCGAAAGCAAAGACATTTTGATTAGCTTTCTCAATGCCTTGGTTTATGAAGGTAATTCTACCATTGAAGACTTAGAAATTATCAATCCCAACTTACCGCCTAAAATCGCCGATTTTAAAGATACCTATCTCGATGTTAAAGCCAAACTGAATAACGGCACACTTGTCCTTATTGAAATGCAGGTTTTAAACGTGCAATCTTTTGGCAAAAGGGTTTTGTTTAATGCGGCGAAAACCTATTCTTTTCAATTGCAAGCTGGAGAAGGGTATCGAATGCTTAAACCCGTTATTGCTTTAACAATTACTGATTTTGAGATGTTCCCAGATCAGGAGCAAATGATTTCTCGTTTTGTTTATCGAGAAAAATCTGAAGGTTGGTACTATCATGATAATGATATTGAGTTATTATTCGTTGAGTTACCTAAGTTTACCAAAGAACTCGACCAGCTTGAAACCATTACCGATAAATGGATTTACTTTATCAAATTTGCGCGATCGCTGACATCTATTCCTGAAAATATGGACGATATTCCTGAACTACACCGAGCTTTTGAAATTGCTAATCAAGCCGACTTAACGGCTGAGGAGTTAGAAGATTTAGAACGTCGGGAAATGTTTATTTATGATCAGCAAGGAGCGATCACCCTGGGACGTGAACAGGGACGCGAGGAGGGACGCGAGGAGGAAAAGCGTGACATTGCTCGAAACCTACTGGATCGACTGAGTGATGAAGCGATCGCTCAAGTCACAGGATTAAGTCTAAAAACCGTTCAAGAGTTGCGCTCTTAAAGTGAGTCATGATTAACTATTGAGGAAAAGTAATATTTAAGAAAGGAAACTGTGCTTTGATGTTCCAATTTTGTCCATCATGAATTAATAACGTTAATTCAGAGACAGTAAACTCAAAATAAATCGGACGTTGGGCAAATTCTGGCCATGCGGTTTTAAATGCTGTTGGAGTTAAATCTTTAAACGCTACGGTTATATGAGGAGAAAAAGAACGTTTTTTCGAGACTTCATGAACAATATTAAGTTGTTGTTCTAAGTCATTCATTAACGCTTGTTGAAGATTAATTAATTCAGGGGTTTTGATTACATTCACAAACAGGACACGAGGCGGAAAGGCATTAAACCCTGACAAAGTTATAGGAATAGGGGAAGAGTTAAGGGCAAATGTAGTTAAATGGTGTTCTAAAGTTGTCAGGTCTTCTATTAACCATTTAAACGGAGGTTGTAAGGTAATATGAGGTGGAGATTTTAACGCATGACGACTATTATAGGTTTGGGCAAAATAATGTTTAATTTCTGTAATTTGATTTTGAATTTTTTGTGGGGGAAGTAAAGCAATAAAAAACAGTCGTTCTGAAGGTTTCATAAAATTAATCTATAGTAGGGAACAGGGAACAGAAGGGAGAAGAAAATAGGGAATAGGGGGTGAAAAAAGTTATTATTTGTAGCAAAAAGTTAAGGACTTCATATTAGGTAGTGTTTGCGATCGCTCGATAGGTTCTGTTATTATTTAAGGGCTGAACAGCATACATTAACTTCTTTCTCTTGAATTTTCTCCATTTTCTTAACTTTTCTGATCGATTTTGCAGCCAACGGAAAATTTATATTATCATTTAGGTAGTAGTACCAACCCATGGCAACTTCTTGTTCATCGTAAGCATCTACAATGATTGCGTAGGTAATGCGTTCTTCCCTGCGTTCATCCTTTTCAATACTAGCCATAACTTTAATTGCAACTTTTAATCACTTAAAACAACCTAGGCTTGGGGAGTAATCATAACCGTTAATACTTTGTCGCCAATGCCTTTTAACTTATGGAATTCTTCGATGATAATATCCTCAGAAGGGAGATAATCAGCCACCTCTTTAGACACTAAAATACTATTTGGGTGGGCAACTTCCTGTAAACGAGCCGCCATATTCACTGCTGGGCCAATAGCAGTATAATCAGAACGCTCTGGAGATCCAAACATCCCAACAACAGCCGTCCCAATATGAATTCCACACCGGAAACGCACAGGTTCAACGCCATTTTCACCGAAAATCCCCCGTTCTCGCCAGCGTTGATTGAGTTTATCAAGGGATTGTAACATTTGTCGTGCCGAATTCACCGCCTGTTTAACCTGTTTTTCAGGCCGTAACTCCTCCGGCGCGCCATAGAGAGCCATCACCGCATCCCCAACAAACTTATCCACCGTCCCCCCATTAGCAAAAATTACCCGTGTCATTTCCGCCAAATACTCATTCAGAACCACAGCAATTCCCTGAGATTGTAATTGATTTGACATTTGGGTAAAACCCACAATATCACTAAATAGAATAGTAATTAATCGAGGTTCAGGACTCAAATCCAATGCTAACTGACCCGTTGCCGCCTTTTTCACCATTGTTTCCGGTAAAAACCGCTTCAAAACAGACTCCGTTAAATACCGATTTAACTCAGCAACACGCCGTTCATTCTCTTTTAACGACTGTAAATTCTTCACCTCTGCCAACAACTCTCGATCATTAAACGGTTTAGATAGGTAGGCATCAGCCCCCCGTTCAACGCCTTCTAAGCGGGTATCCTCATCCGCCTTAGCTGTTAATAAAATCATCGGAGTCCCCTTCAATTCAGTGTTTTCTCGAATTAACCGAATTAAATCCAACCCCGATACCAACGGCATCATTAAATCCGTAATAATCACCTCTGGATGATATTTTTGAGCCATTTCAAACCCCTCATGACCATTACAAGCCACAACAACATTGTATCCAGATTGGCGAAGAATCTTCGAGACATAGCGCCTTAAATCCGGGTTATCATCCACCACCAAAACTAAATTTGTAGAAGTACCATTGTCCCCCAAAGCCATGATTTCTTCAGAAGTTTCTGAGCCATCAGAATAATCTTCATCCATAACATCAACATCAATATCCGCAAACTCCACCGAAGCACGACTTGAATTTAATTCCGCCGGAATTTCTAACACCTGTTCCCCCGGTAAATGGGAACATCCTAAAGGCAACCAAACCGTAAAAGTCGTACCCTTTCCATAAACCGACTCCACAGAAATTTGCCCCTTGTGAAGTTCCACTAATTCTTTAACTAAAGCTAATCCTAAACCCGATCCCTCATAAGAACGATTCGCCGAACCCTCCGCTTGACGAAACCGTTCAAATAAATAAGGAATTTGTTCCGGTTTAATCCCAATGCCAGTATCTTGAACTTGCAGACGACAATGATCCCCCAAGGGTTCAACCCTCAACGTAATCGTACCAGAAGGCGGAGTAAACTTCATGGCATTCGACAGTAAATTATAAAGAACCTTATCAAAACGTTCCAAATCTAAATACAACAACGGACAAGAATGTAACTCCGTTTTTAAATAGATTTCTTTCTTCTGACAATAAAGTTGAAACGACTCAACCGTACTACGACAAAAAGCAATCAAATCACAAGGACGGAAACTCGGCTGCATTCGTCCAGCATCAAACCGTTGTAAATCTAATAATTGATTGACTAACCGTAACAGCCGTCGAGAATTTCGTAAAGCAATTTTAGCTTGTTCTTGAGGTAAATCTTGCTGTTGATTAATGGCAGATTCTAACGGCCCAATCATTAACGTTAAGGGAGTGCGAAACTCATGGGAAATATTTTGAAAAAACTCCGTTTTAATCCGATCCGCTTCTAACAATCGTTCCGCTTGTTGTCGAGTTTTTTGATATAAACGAGCTTGTTGCACTGCTAAAGCCGCCTGTACCGCCACCACTTCCACCAAATTAATCTCTGAATCCAGCCATTTGCGGGTACGATTATTTTGTCGCAGGGAAATACTGCCAATAATCTCACCGTCGGAAAGTAAAGGCACCACCATTAAGGCTTTAGAAGCGGAACGCAGAGGTAATTCGGCAATATGAGATTCTGGTTGTAAATCTAAATCTTGAATCACAACAGGTTGTCGGGTGCGTAACAATTGTTGTAATACCGGATTTCCCCGAATCGGAACCAAAGACTGCGGCAACATTTCCAGAAATTGTTGAGCGTGAACCGTCGCATCCACACCCGCGAGGGGAGACTCTGACCACCATTCATCGCTCACCAAAGAAGCTTGTCGAGCCGCATCATATAAACCCACACATTGAACATACTCATCATCTCTTGTCCACAACGATAAAGCGCAACCATCAACCCGTAACGCCTCTCCCAACTGTTGCGTAATAGCCGCAAAAATAGTACGGGGATCAAGACTAGAGCGAATAGCAGAAGTAATCGTATTAACCAACGCCTCCCGTTTAGCCAGTTCTCGGACTTGTTCATAGGCGCGAGCTTGAGACAACGCCAAAGCCGCCTGATCCGCAACAGTAATCACCAACTGCACCTCATGATCCTGCCAAACATGAGAGTCTTGGCAGTGATGCAACGCCAAAACAGCCATTAAGTCTAGTTTGTAGAATAGGGGGACAACCAAACTAGAGCGAATCTGAGATTGAGCATAAGCTTGTTGACGTTCTATCACCGATACCACCCGTTCATCCGTTTCCGCCTCTTGGATCACCTCCACATCCGTCGTTTCCCAAACCAATAATTGCAGGAGATCCGTTGAGGGCTTTTGATCATCCGAAGTATCCAGAAGTTCTCCCCGTCCTGACTCATACATAAACCATTCATCTACCATTTGCCCATCTTGGAACGGTCGCAAAAGGCAATAGCGGGCCTCAAACATTTGACCCACCGTTTCCACAATCCGTTGTAGCATTTCCCGGTAGTTGGGGGCCGAACGAATGGTATTGGTAACGGCATAGAGGAGGGATTCTTGTTGGAGTGCCCGTCGCAGTTCTTCGGTGCGGGATTTGAGAACCGTATGGGTTTCTAAGGCTTGTTTAACAATCGCCTTGAGTTCGTCCGCATCCCAAGGTTTAGTCACATATTTAAAGACTTTACCCGAATTAATCGCTTCAACTAAATCTTCAACATCGGTGTAACCTGTAAGAATAATCCGAATAATATCGGGATATTGAGCCGCCGTTAAACTCAAAAATTCCGTCCCACTCATTTGTGGCATTCGTTGATCAGAAATAATCACAGCCACGTCAGATTGAGACGCTAAGATGTCCAGCGCCGTCGGCCCGCCTTCTGCTCGCAATACCCGGTATTCCCGATGAAAAGTGCGATACAGCAGATCTAGGTTATCGGGTTCATCATCGACAACTAAGATAGTCGGCTTAGATTTTTTCAGGGAATTCATGCACCGATCTCCTGCTGCAAGGGCTGTAGGGGGCTTGCGTTCTGTGTGGGTAACAGATTGGGGTGAACCCGCCCCTACCGGGTTATCAGGGTTAAGAACGTTTCAAGTGGTTTGGTGATTGAGGATGCCCCCTATTAATCTTATGCTTCTAGGGTGTTAGGTGTTGGATGTTGGGTCTTGAGGATGGATAGCTAACCCTCAACTGCTCACCAACAAGCCCAGCCCCTTTTGTACCCATCCGACTAGAAGGAATCGCTGCTCTCAGTTGAATCGGTTTTCCCGTGTCAGATGCCGTTTGTGGTTCAATTGTTAACCCCAGAAACCCCGACCCTCTCTCAATCTTTGTTGATTCTTGTTGGACATCTGCATCCAACCTTTGATGATCAAGATACTCATTGATTACTTATCCGATGCAGGTATAACCACAATCAGGATATTGATGCACAATATTTATTGTACCTTGATCATCCTGGGTGCGGAATTGTTGGCTGTTCTTAGGAAGAGGTAGGTGCAAGGATTTTATATATATTCTTGTGATCTTTATTATTCCTGTGCGATCTCTAAACTGGTGAATCATTTGTTTTTCTCTTCCCCATCTCACTCATCCTTTTTCGGATGCGAAAACCTCACTGGGCCGGGAACTCCTTCTCGGGTAGGAGGTTCTGTGGATTATTCTCGGTTACAAATGCGAGCGGCGACCTTGGGGGATCTCAGCGCCTTAACGGATGTTTTAGCCGAGAGTTTTCATTCCCGTGAGGGGATTTTTGGCTGGGTTTATCCGATTTTGCGGTTCGGTATTTATGAAGATTTACGCCATCGTCTGGTCATGGGTTCGGAACACTATCTGTGTTTAGTTGCTGTTGCTTCATCGGTCGGGGTTTCGTCCTCGATTTATAGACTCAATCAGGAGTATATTTTAGGAACGGTGGAAATGAGTTTGCGATCGCGGTATGCTTGGCAATTATCGTTAACGTCTCGCTATCCCTATTTATCTAATTTAGCGGTTCATCCCCATTATCGACAGCAGGGAATTGCCCAACAATTATTGAGAATTTGTGAACAAACTGCCAAAAGTTGGGGATTTTCTCATCTTTATCTTCATGTCCTGGAAAATAATCGCCCAGCGAGACAGCTTTATTACAAACAAGGTTATCGATTAAAAGAGATTGATTCGGGTTGGGATTCGGTATTATTTGGACAGCCTCGACGTTTGTTTTTACAAAAACGAATTTGAGCTTTTTTTAAGACTGAATTCGTTGTTTTAATCGTTCTCCCAAACGTAAAATTTGACACGCTAAAATCCCCGCCCCAAAGCCATTATCAATATTAACAACACCGACTCCCACCGCACAGGAATTTAACATGGTTAACAGAGGGGCTAACCCATTAAAACTCGCACCATATCCCACACTGGTTGGCACTGCAATCACCGGACAATCGGCTAAACCTGCAACGACACTGGGTAAAGCACCTTCCATTCCCGCCACTACAATTAATACATCCGCATCGGCAATTAAAGGCCAACTACTGAGTAAGCGATGAATTCCAGCAACTCCCACATCCCATAACCGTTTCACGGAAAAACCACATAAAGTGGCGGTTATTGCCGCTTCTTCAGCAACGGGTAAATCGGCAGTTCCGGCTGTTAAAATGGTTATTTTTCCGTTAGTATGAACCTGGGGAATGGTATCCGGTTGAATGGCACAAATTTTAGCCGATTCATAATAGCGTAAATCCGGTATTTGTGCTTTTAAGTGTTGATAAATATTGGGTTCAATTCGAGTCGCCATAACCACCGGATTTCGGGTTCGCATCACCTCGATAATCTTAATAATTTGTTCGGGGGTTTTATTCAGTCCCCAAATCACTTCAGGAAATCCGGTTCTTAATTTGCGATGGTGGTCAATGCGGGCAAAATCACCAACGGGTTCAAAATCAAAGTATTTAATTTTATCTAACGCATCGGTTGGGGTCAGTTGACCGGATGCAACGGATTCGAGTAACTGTTGTAAAGCTTCAGGATTCATTTCGATTTAAAAACTAATTATTCAGCAATTCTGAGTTCATACAAATTCCAAAAACCTCCTCCTAAAGGGGTGAATTGAATGCCTTGAACTCGGTTGCGAATCGCTTCAAAGGAGAGGGGATTAACCATATATAATAAAGGCACTTGTTCTGCAATAATTTTTTGAGCTTTGCCATAAAGTTCTTTCCGCTTTTTCGGATCAAATTCTTGGGACGCTTTCACAAATAAATCGTCTATTTCTTGTTCCCAAGTAGAAACTTGCCAACCTTTAATCTCTGGTTCTCCCGGTTGTGGCCCTTGGTTAAAGGTGTGTAACCGTCCATTCACTGACCAAATATTATAACCCCCATGAGGTTCAACTCCGCCTCCAGTAAATCCTCCTAGATAGGCATCCCAATTTCGGGAACTCGAAAGACGTTCTACCAAAGTATTAAAGCTGAGAAATAATAAATCGACTTGAATCCCAATTCTAGCAAGATCTTGGTTAATTTGAGTTGCCATTTGTTCCCGAATTTTTTTACCCGCACTGGTTAAGAGAGTAAAGCGAACAAAATTTCCGTCACTATCGGTTAATTGCCCTTGATTATTATACTTAAATCCAGCATCAATTAACAGCTTTTTGGCTTGTTCAGGATCATAAAGATAGGTTTTTAATCCTTCTTCGGGAGATAAATAAAAGGGACTTTGTACAGGAATGGGAGAAAATTGCAGTTCTCCTAATCCCAAATAAAGGTTATTTTTCATCACGTCCCGATTAATCGCATAATAAACCGCCTGTCGGAATGCTATATTATTAAACCATTTGGATTTAATTGGCTCAACAAAGGGTTTCCCTTGGACATTTTTTCCTTGATTTAAGTTAAATGCCATAAACACAGTTCCCATATCTGGCCCTGCATTAAAAATGGTAAATTTTCCCCGTTCTTCTTCAGGTTTTAATAAAGGAAATGCTTCGGGTTGAATGGGTAAAGTATCTAAAGAACCTGAACGAAAATTCAATAATTGAGTATCGGTACTTTCTATAATTTGCCAGACAATTTGTTCAATATAGGGTTGGGAATTTCCTTGTTCATCTTTGCGCCAATAATAAGGATTTCGTTGTAAAATTACCCGTTGATAGGGAGCATAGCTTTGGATGCGATATTGACCATTTCCCACAATATCTTGGGGGTTTGTATCGGTTCCCCAAGTGGTTAAAAATTTAGGGTTTCCCTCAGCATCGGTTTGGGTTATAGATTCTTTTAAAATATGAGATGGTAAAATTGTTAGTCCGGCTACATATTGTAAAAAAGGAGCAAAGGGTTCTGCAACGGCAAATTCAACCCGACGATTATCTAATTTTTTAACCGTTGGGAAGGTTCGACTTTTTCCGACTCGTAAAATATCTTTAAAACTGGTGGGAATTTTATCGTTTAAATAAATTTTATTATAGGTAAAAATAATATCATCAACCGTAAAGGGTTCACCATCCGACCACTTCAACCCATCTTTTAAGGTAATAATAATTTTTTGTTTATCTTGAGAGATTTCCCAAGATTCCGCTAACCCAGATTTCGGGATTAATTCTCCGGTTACGGGGTCTTCTTGAATTAACGGGTCATACAAATAACCAAATACATTATAAGCCGATTGACTCATGGGCGGATTAAACGTCGCTGGGCCGCTAGGGGTGGGAATCACCAATCGAGATGGAATTTGGGATTGAACGGCACTACAGGCGCTCAGAACCAGTGCTAATAGAATAATTACAGTCTTTTGGAACCAATAAGGTTTAAATGGAATCATTTTACAAAAACTAGCTGATTGCTATAGCAATCTTAAATCATTTTTGAAAAAAACTGTAGGGGTAATGTCCTGCTAACACCCTAGAATAAAATATTATAACTAATTGAGTCGGAGGGTGATATACTTTATATCGCTTTCAGCTTTAATATTAACGAGAAGCCGTATTTTGAATTTCTAACTGAATTTGATCAAAAATCCCATTATCTTTAAAAAATTTGTCTTGAATATTATTCCATCCGCCTAGATCTTCGGCGTTAAATAATTTCTTAATCGGGGAAAATTTTTGAGAGGCTATCGGATCTAAGGGTCTAAATCCCACTTTAGCAAAAGCCCTTTGTGCTTCAGGAGTAAAGAGGAATTCTACAAATGCTTCTGCGACTTCACGAGTTTCTCGGCGATCAACATATTTATCTACAATGGCGATGGGATTATCAATAGAAATATTAACATCAGGAATAATCACTAAGGTGTTTTTAGCGAGTCCATTTTGAGCCGATAAAATCATTTCGTTTTCATAATTAATTAATACATCTCCTTGATTTTGTCGTAGAAATAAATCCGTTGATTCCCGCGCATCTTTAGCTAATACAGCGACATTTCTATAAACTTGAGTCACAAAATTTAAGGCTTCGGTTTCCGTCCCTCCGGTTTGTGTAATCGCCCCCCACAACGCCAGGAAATTCCAACGCGCAATTCCTGATGTTTTGGGGTCAGCCGTAATCACCGAGACTCCGGGTTTTGCCAAATCAGACCAAGTACGGATGTGTTTCGGATTTCCAGCCCGGGTAACAATCGCCCCGACTGAATGGGCGACAATCCCCTGATTGGGGACTTCCTGTTCCCAACCCGGTTGAATTAAGCCAGCTTCCTGAATTTTGTTGGTGTCGAGGGCTAAGGCTAAATGCACAACATCCGCCGGAAATCCATTAATCACGGCGCGAGTTTGGGTACTAGATCCAGCATAACTTTGTCTAATTCTCACCTCCTGGTGATGTTCCCGATGCCATTTTTCTTTAAACAGAGGAATAATTTCGGCGTAGGCGGCGCGAGTTACAGCATAGGACACTAAACTCAGTTCAACGGGTTGACGTCGAGGAGTGATCTCGTCTGCGGGAGAAAAGGAAGAGGGAGAAACGGTATATCGATTACAGGCGGGGAGGAGGAGACTCAAACTCAGACTGGCCAGCAACAAAAACAAAAAGCTATGAGAGAGTATCCAAAATCCAGAGTCCATCCATTTCTGCCACTGACGATAGAACATAGCCCGTGAAATTCCTCAGTTATTGATTAAGATTTTAATCAAAAAATACTATAATTTGGTAGGATTAGTGTACTTTATAATAAATAATATAACATTTTCGAGGATAAGGCGATTGCCAATCGCGGATTAATGTTGTTTTAAATACAAAAGAATTCAGGGGACAATTAGGATTATAAACCTTTGCTAGAATATGAGGATGTATTGACTGTTTACCCACTCAATTCGGATTTTTTAAACTTTGAGTAGCTCCCGTAGGAAAAATAATATGGTTCGTTTTCATAAAAAGTTATTTCCTCAATCCAAAAGTTCAATTACTCGTGAAACGCTGATAAAAATGGCGGTTAGAATTGCGTTTGTTATCTTGGGATCAACCGCCCTCAGCTATCTCCATTTAATGTCTATTTTAGAAACTCAAACCATCAAACAGCTAGATAAATATATTGTAGAACGGGGACAACGGGAAAGCAATATTTTTAACTTAGCAGAAGATAACCATGCTGTCTTAGAACAGGAAATTAAACGCCGTTTAGAAGAATGGGAAGATTATGACCCCCAAGCAGAATTTGATCAACGATTTGTGCGTTCTAATGATGGAGTCATTCGCAATCAACCGGAAAAGTTTGATCGCAGCCGTCAAGCTGGAGTTTATATTGGCAAAAATGTTGAACTTACTCCCGAAATTCGTCGTCGTGTTCTCATATTTTATGATTTAGTTATTTCCTTTGGAATGGCTTGGCGAAGTCGCTTCCAAAATACCTATATTAATACGCCTGAAAATATAGGAATTATGTATTGGCCGGAGGTGCCTTGGGCGGAAAATACCACATCAGATCTCTATATTCCAAATGAAGACTCTTTCTCGATTACGAACTTCCAACATAACCCAAGTCGTCAGACAGTTTGTACTGGACTTTCTTATGATCGTATTGCCAGAGATTGGACGATTTCTTGCGGAACTCCCGTTGATATTGCAGGGAAACAGGTAGCAACTATTGGTCATGATATTGTTTTAAATGAACTCTTAGAGCGAACCTTACAAGACCGCCTACCTGGAACTTATAATCTGATTTTTCGCTCCGATGGTCGTTTAATTGCCCATCCCGATAAAATGGATGAAATTAAGAATAAGCAGGGAAAGTTTGAGATTACTCAATCTCAAGATTTGCATTTAATCCGAATTTTTGAGTTAGTCAGACATTTAGAATCAGGACAATCTGTTGTAAAAAATGATCAAGATCAAGAATATTTAGCCGTTGCCAAACTGGAAACGCCTGATTGGTATTTTGTTACAGTATTCCCCAAATCTATTCTAGCAGAAGTTGCCTTTAAAAATGCTCGTTTTGTCCTGATTTTAGGAGGAATTTCTCTAATTTTTGAAATTGTGATATTATTATTTGTTTTGCGTCAACAAGTTGCTGAACCTTTAAGTCAACTGATGGTTGCAACGGAACAAATTGCCACGGGGGATTTTAATATTAATCTCGATATTAAACGCTCAGATGAATTAGGGCAATTAGCATCATCCTTTAATACAATGGCTGGGGAAGTTCAGGCGCGAGAAGTAAGACTCAAGCAAGCACAAATTGCCTTAAAACGAACCGATAAACTCAAGGATGAATTTTTAGCGAATACCTCCCACGAACTTCGCACGCCCTTAAATGGAATTATTGGGATTGCGGAATCGTTAATTGATGGCACAACCGGTCAGTTAACCTCGGCTACCCTATCTAATTTAAGAATGATTGTATCCAGTGGCAGAAGGTTAGCAAATTTAGTCAATGATATTTTAGATTTCTCTAAACTCAAACATAAAACCCTGGAACTTCAACTCAAACCCGTCGGGTTACGAGAAGTTGTCGAAGTCGTGATCACCCTGAGTCAACCCTTAATTGATCAAAAAAAATTACAGATTCACAATAAAATTTCACCCTTATTACCTGCGGTAATAGCGGATGAAAATCGCCTGCAACAAATTTTTCATAATTTAATTGGAAATGCTTTAAAATTCACCGATAGTGGTAAAATTGAAATTACCGCTCAGGTTATTTCTAATTCAGCATCACAACAGCTACAAATTACCGTTTCTGATACCGGAATTGGCATTCCAGAGGATAAATTAGAACGAATTTTTGAGTCCTTTGAACAAGCGGATGGTTCCACAGCTAGAATTTATGGCGGGACAGGATTAGGACTGGCGATTACCAAGCAATTAATCGAATTACAGGGCGGAGAAATTTGGGTAGAGTCAACACTCAATGAAGGGTCTCAATTTCATTTTACTTTACCCATCAGTCTGGATTTAGAAAGCCATTCTTCTAGTATTTCTATCTTGAGTTTAAGAGATCATTTTCCTTCATCTGTGGTGATGAGTTCTGCTGTTTCGGTCTATTCTGAAGACAGGTTGACGGAGAATGAAGAACAGGTAATTGAGGAAATTTCATCAACTTTGATTCAAGATCAACAACAAGTTTACAAAATTTTAGTGGTTGATGATGAACCTGTTAATCGTCAAGTTTTAGTCAATCATTTATCTTTATATCAATATGAAATTACAGAAGCTGCTTCAGGTCATGAAGCCTTGGATTTGCTCAGAAACGGTTTTAAACCGGATTTAATATTACTGGATGTGATGATGCCTCGAATGACGGGTTATGAAGTGACGCGCAAAGTTCGAGAAATCTGGCAACCGAATGAGTTACCCATTGTCTTACTTACAGCTAAAAATCAAGTCTCTGATCTCGTCATTGGTTTACAAGCAGGGGCAAATGATTATGTGACGAAACCTATTACAAAAAGTGAATTAATTGCCCGGATTACAACCCATTGTACTCAAGCAGCAACCTTCTTAGAAAATGCCCGTCTTTATTTAGAATTACAAGCTTCTGAAGCCAGGGAAAGAGAAAGATCCATGCAGCTTGAGCAATCTTTAGAACAACTCAAAAATGTTCAATTACAAATGATTCAAGCGGAAAAAATGGCGAGTATTGGTCAATTAGTCGCTGGAGTGGGTCATGAAATTAATAATCCAATTTCATTTATTTTAGGTAATCTCAGTTATGCCGAAACGTCAGTTAAAGATTTAATTGAGTTAATTCTTCTTTATCAGGATAAATATCCTCAACCTTGTTTAGAAATTGTTGAGAAAATTGAAAAAATTGATTTATCTTACTTAATTGAAGATTTACCCCAAGTGATGGCTTCTTTAAAAATGGGAGCAGAACGAATTAGACAAATTAGTATTGCTTTACGCACATTTTCTAGGAGAGATACAGATCAGAAAGTAGAATTTAATCTGCATGAAGGAATTGAAAGTACCCTGATGATTTTAAAACACCGACTTCAGGGGAATTCCAAGCGCCCGGAAATTACTATTATTAAAAATTATGGAGATTTACCCCCGATTAATTGCTATCCTGGACAACTGAATCAAGTATTTCTCAATCTTGTCGCCAATGCTATTGATGCGTTAGATGATGCGATGGAAGATCGAGCTTATCGAGAGCATTACAATTCTCCTCAAAAAATTAGTATCTACACAGAACTCTCTCAAGATGAACAATGGGCAATGATCCGAATTAAAGACAATGGTATGGGGATGATAGAATCAGTAAAACAAAAAATATTTGAGCATTTATTCACAACAAAACCTGTAGGGAAAGGAACAGGAATTGGTTTATCAATTAGTCATCAAATTATTGTGGAGAAACACGGAGGTAAACTCAGTTGTGTTTCTTCTTGGGGAGAAGGTTCAGAGTTTATAATTGAAATTCCAGTCGAATAAAAATGAACGGGAATCTTAATTCACTTTTTCTAATAACGCTACTGCATAAGCCGCAATTCCTTCTTCTCGACCAACGGGGCCTAATTTTTCATTAGTGGTTGCTTTGACACTAATTTGATCAAGATCTAAGTTTAATGTTGTAGTCAGCATATAGCACATGGCTTTAATATGAGGTTTTAATTTCGGACGTTCTGCGACAATTACAGAATCAATATTCCCGACTTTCCAACCTCGATCTAAAATTAATTGATTCACCTGTTTTAATAATACTAAACTATCTGCTCCTGCCCATTTCTCATCCGTTGGTGGGAAATAATGCCCAATATCTCCTAAACTTAAAGCACCTAACATGGCATCCATAATGGCATGGGTTAAAACATCCGCATCACTATGTCCTAATAAACCGAATTCATGGCTAATTTTTATTCCGCCTAAAATTAACGGCCGTCCGGTAACTAATTTATGAATATCATACCCATTGCCAATGCGAATATTCATCAGATATTGTTTCCCATTAAAATCAACATAGTTTTTTATTTTACCATCAATTCGGATCAAGTTTTATAAATCGGAAATACTCAACTTTCTTAACATTGAGGTTTTTTTGTCTTGGTGGGCTTGCATTCGTCCTAAGACATCACAGAGGAATTGTAACGCTTTATCAATATAAGCTCCTTTATTTAACATCACACATTCTGCCCGACTTCCCATGGCTGCATCCGTCACTTCTGCACGAGATGGCATTCCTCCTTTTGCCATAGATTCTAACACCTGAGTTGCCCAAATAACCGGAATATGAGCGGCTTCACACAGCCATAAAATCTCTTCTTGAACTTCTGAAAGTCGTTCAAATCCTAATTCTACACCTAAGTCTCCCCGTGCGACCATAACAGCCAGGGGAGGATGTTGCATGGCTGTTAATAACAATCGAGGAAGTTGATCAAAAGCTTGTTGATTTTCAATTTTTAAAATTATCCCTAAATGTTCTCCTCCGGCCCGTTTTAATTCTGTAATTAATTGTTCGATATCTTCAGGTTGCTGCACAAAAGAAAGTGCTACCATATCTCCAAATTGAGCAATAAATTCTAAATCTTGAATATCTTTTTCTGTTAAAGCTGGAAGGTTTAACGTGGTATCAGGAAGATTAATTCCTTTTTCGCTTTTGAGTTTATTTTTACCATTGACAACGGATGTAATTTCAACTCGAAACTGATTTTCAAATACTTCTCGAATAATACCTGCTATTTTTCCATCATCAAAAAAGATCCGTTCCCCGATTTTTACATCTCGAAACACTTCAGGTAAACTACAACCGATACAAGCTGGTTGGATGAGATTTCCCTGTTCATCTAAAACCGCCGATTTTCCTAAAATTTCTCCTTGAATAATCAGGAGTGAATCGCCTTCAGCTAAGGTAATGGCTTGAGGTTGGGGCGAAATTTGAGTAACAGTATCTTTGGCGATTAATTTCTTCCCTCGATACAAAGATAATTTAGTATTAGAAACAAGATAAGTTGTTTTATCACTTTCACAAATACAAGTTGTTTTATTGACTTCTGTTACGTTCAAAAATCGACGGCTTCCCCTGGTATCGGTCAAACGAATTTGATCCCCAACTTTCGCCAATTCTAGTAAATGTCCTTGAATCGGAATCACATTATTTTTATATTGTAAGGTATGAGGTTGAGACGTAAAATAAATTTTTTCCGGTTTAATAACTTGTCCTAAAACATTGCGCGTTGGTTTCCATTTAATTAATTCTGGCCCAGGTTCAATCTGTTCTGTGCGTAATTTTGGCCCTGCTAAATCAAAGGAAATGCGACAGGATTTCCCTAATTGTCGTTCAGCAGCGCGTAAATTGAGGATCATTTTTTCCCAAGCTTCAGGATGATCATGAGCGCAATTAATTCGCATTACATTCATTCCTAGTGCTAATAAATTATAAATAATTTTAGGATCATGGGCGGCTTCACTGGGAATTGTTACCATGACGCGGGTGTTATGTTGTTTAGGACGAGGGCCTAATATGGCGACAGCGTTTTCTGCTAATAGGGCGCTTCCGACCTCAAAGGTGATGGGGGCTTCCTGTTCTAACTCAGTGGGAATAGGGCGTTGATCTAATCGATATAATGTGCCTAAAACAGCATCTAAAGATGCCATTACATGGGCTTCCATACGTCCTAAAGAACTTAATCCTAATCGAATTAATTCCCGTTGTAATTCCCGCAAATCATGACGACGGATGGCTAAATAGTGAACTAAATTATAGGCACTTTCTCGACAAGCTGGAGAGGTTTTTTGTAGTAAATCAGCTAATTCTTCTTCTAGGGATATGGCGGTTTGTCGAAGTTCGGTTACAGAACGAATCGCTCTTTCAATAGTAATAGAACGAGACAGTTCAGCAGAGGTATATCGCTGTTGTGGTTTCATATCTTTAAGTAGACCTAAGTTAAGTCCAGGGAAAAGTTTTATTCTGAACTTAACTTTGATTTTAGATTGAGAACCCTTCCTCGCGCAATCCCATTGTTAAAAAGCCTCAATAAACTTAAAAATGATTAGGAATTCGCAAGAAAAATTACCAGGGGAAATGTAGGGATGTTTTGCTGAACTGGACGTTAGGATAAAATTTAAACTTAACTTAAACTGTTCTTAAACAGTCTAGGCTATGCTTGATGTTTAAAAACTCTGTGAAGATGAATGAATAGAATGTGCAGAAACGCGATTGGACTGAGAAGCAGCAACACCAAAAAAACCAAATAAAATCAGAAATACACTGACCACATACCCTAAACTAATCATTGCGTAGGAATTAGCCATACCATTGAGGAATTGTTTAATCATCAAGACATGGATGAGTAAGGTATTCATGATTGTAACCTCCATTGTGGAATTTATGAATCGGTAATACTCAACCCGCAAAAGAGTTAGCACCCGGTTGATTCTATGGGGTGATATTCGCGTTTTTGTATATGGATAACTCTTTTGGAGGATGTTACTTCTAATGCGAACTCATTCAGAGCAAACTAGCTGGCATAGAAATTATAACAACTGCCACCAGGACTTTTCAGGTGGTTTTTTGCAGCTATCGTACAAGAAAAAAATTCTTGTCTGAGCAGTTGCAAATCTATAATAACACAATCACTGCTCAATGAAAAGTTAAATTGAGGATTATAATCCCGTAGTAGGATGGCCTATGCCCACCCCTAATAATATGAAGAGTGAAAATAAGCCATTTTTTCAGTTTTATTCAGATCTTAAAAAAGGTTCAAATGGGGGGACATTGACCCAAGTTCCGGTTTCATTAGATTCATGGGTTAAATCCATTAACAATTGAGAATAAACCCCTGCTTTTAAGGAGGGTTCTAAACTTTTTCCTTGTTCAATTCCGCTTATCCATTGATCAATAACTCGCATTAAAGGCGCAATTCGACCATCAGGATAAATCCGGGGAAATTCTAACGGTTCAGGAATCGAAATTTCGCTTAAAGCTTCACCTTTCTTGCTTCCCCATAACCGAAATCCGTGTACATAATCTTGTTGATTATCACTTCCTAAAATTAAGGTTCCTTCACTCCCATAAACTTCTACCCAATGTCCTCGTCCTTGATAGGTGACAGAGCTTAAACAAACTTGACAAGGTGTACCATCATTAAGTTCTAAAATTAAGGTACAAATATCATCCGCATCAACAGGTTTTAATTCCCCTCCGGCTTCAGGATCAGGACGTAAGGGAATGGTAGTATTGAGTTGTCCACAGAGGCGTTTAATTGAACCAAATAACCAGGAAATATAATCAAAACTATGGGAACCAATGGCGCCTAATACCCCGCCTCCTTTGTCTTTTTGAGCATACCAATTCCAAGGACGGCTTTCATCCGCACGACTGGAGACTAACCAATCAATTTTGATTAATCTTTTTTGACCAACATAATTATTAGCTAAAAGTTGGGCAAATTGTTGCCAAGGGGGAATAAACCGAAATTCAAAATCTAAGCTGGTTATACAGTTCTTAGATTCAGCAAGTTGATAGAGATATTTAGCTTCTTGAACGGTTAATGTTGTCGGTTTTTCTAATAATAAATGTTTACCCGCATTCAAGGCTTGTTTAGCCATTTCAAAATGTAAAAATGGCGGGGTTGAAATCGCAACTCCTTGAACTTGTGCTAATGCAACAATCTCATCAATGGTATTAAAAGCATAGGGAATATTATGGCTAGATGCGATCGCTTTTGCTTTTTCTAAATCTCGATGATAAACGGCTACAACTTCAGTTTTAGGATGGTCTTGAAAGGCAGGAATATGAACTTTTTTACCAAACCCGGTTCCAATTACAGCAATGCCAATTTTTGTGTCTGTTGTCATGGTTTCTCCTGATGAAAATATCCGCAATTTCAGAGTGGCAATAAACGCCGTCTCTGTCTTGATTGAAATTAAAAATATTGTGATTATTTTAACATAAATAGGTATAATATGATCAAAGGTTGTCTTGATTAAAATAGCTAAAGGATGAAAGATAATGCCGATGGGTTTAGAAGTTCGTGATTTGCCGAATTATTCCCTACCGGAAGCTGCAAAATATTTACAACTTCCGACTGGAACATTGAGATCTTGGGTCTATGGTCGATATTACCCTACTCGTCAGGGAAAACAATATTTTACCCCATTAATTGAATTACCTCCTACTTCCAACAAACAACTATCTTTTACTAACTTAATTGAAGCTCATGTTTTAAGTGCGATTCGACGACTCCATCAAGTCCCTTTAGCTAAAGTTCGTGCAGCGTTAGATTATCTCAATCAAGAATTTTCTGCACCACACCCCTTAGCACAATTAGAATTTCAAACTGATGGCGTTAACTTATTTGTTGAACAGTTTGGGGGATTATTAAATGTTTCTTTAACAGGTCAATTAGCTTTGAAGGAAATTTTATACCAATTTTTAAGTAGAATTGAACGAGATCCATCAGGATTACCGATTAAACTATTTCCTTTTACTCGAAATTTTGATCAAAATGCTCCGAAAATTGTTGTGATTGATCCCTATATTTCCTTTGGTCGTCCTGTGTTAATGGGAACAGGAATTCCCACTATTATTTTAGCAGAACGGTATAAAGCTGGAGAATCTATTAATGAATTAGCAATTGATTATCAATGTGATCGTAGCTTAATTGAAGAAGGAATCCGTTGTGAATTAGACTTAGTAGCATGAGTACAACTGAACCAGTAATCTTTTTTATTGATCGATGTTTAGGTCGAGTTACAGTTCCAAAAGCTTTAAGAGAAGCAGGAGCTACAGTTGAAATTCATGATGATCATTTTCCCCAAAATATTAGAGATGAAGATTGGTTAATAGAAGTTGGAAATCGTCAGTGGGTTGTTTTAACAAAGGATGAAAGAATGGGTTATCGCACCTCTCAACTTTTGAGTATTGTTCAAGCTAATGTCAGGGTATTTGTATTTGCTTCAACAAATTTGTCAGGAGATGCGATCGCTTTAACTTTTGTTAATACTTTACCCAAAATGACAAGATTTGCTTTAAATAATCAACCCCCTTTTATTGCTAAAATTTATCATCCTGGACGAGTTACTCCTTGGATAAACAATACAAAAATGCTCCGAAAAATCGAACCCTATACCCGATAAGATTACAAACGAGTCTTAATTTTATTTTCTACCCATGCTATTACGTTTTCTCCTAAAGAAACGTTATCTAATAAATCAATTTCTCGAATTCCCGTCGGACTGGTAACATTCACTTCCGTTAAATAGCCTCCAATCACATCAATTCCGACAAAATATAAGCCATCTGCAATTAATTTAGGGGCTAATTGTTGACAAATTTCGTATTCTCGATTAGTAATTTCTGTTTTAGCAACTCGTCCGCCAACCGCCATATTTCCTCTAAATTCTTGACCTGTGGGAATGCGATTCACTGCACCAATGGCTTCACCATTTAACAGAATAATCCGTTTATCTCCGTCTTTGGCTTCCGGTAAAAATCGTTGAATCATCACCGGATATAACCCTTGTTGGGTGCTAATTTCAATTAAAGAATTGAGATTGCGATCGCTAGGTTCTAAAAATAAAATTCCTTCCCCTGCTTTTCCGCCTAAAGGCTTCAAAACGGCTGCACCTTCTTGTTCAACAAAATCTCGAATCACCTGTTTATCTCGACTAACAATAGTTGTCGGAATACAATCTTTAAATTGTAGCGCGTACATTTTTTCATTGGCTGTTCTTAACCCATGAGGGGAATTAATTACCAAGGTTTTTTCGGGGTTAATATAATCTAAAAGATAGGTAGCATAAAGATAGGGAATCGTCACAGGTGGATCGGTTCGCATAAACACCGCATCCATATTTTCTAAAGGTTGAAGGGTCGGTTGATCAATAGAAAACCAAATTTCACCGACAACCCAACGACCTTGATCCCTAACAATGGGAGTGAGGCGAACTGGCGTTAAAAGTGCCCAGGTTTGACCCTCAATCACATTTAATTGATGCACTTGTGTCACCCAGATTTCATGTCCTAAAACTTGCGCGGCTTCCATTAAAGCAACGCTGGTATCATGGCTGGGATTTAATTTTTCGATTGGGTCAATGATGAAGGCAAATTTCATCGAAAAAATTGGTTTTGAAACCCCGTCCTTTAGCGAAGCGGAGGACGGCTTTACAAAATCTTCTAGGTAACAATTAACCCGTTAGAACGACGAATTAACTGTACTTTACTAGAAGCAATCTGCCCTAACCGTTTCCAGTTAGCATCGCTGACAGATACTTGTCTTTCGGTGTCTCCTGACACATAACCAACACCCTTGGGAGATTTAACCAAATCACCCTTGCGAAAACCATGACGAGTTGTAGAACCTCCATACTTCCGACGCACTCCACCTTTTGCCGGAAGCATTAAGTGAAGTTGGCGACGAGAAAAAGGGGGTCTGCGAATCACTCGAAATTCAGCAGTGGTAATGACAACATCACCAAACCAATTAACACCATCAGTTTTTGCTGTATGATATTGGCGATACTCAACAAACGCTGTTGCAGCAATCGCTACACCATCAACTGCATGAGTGTTGAATTCCGGCTTGGATTTGTCTGTTTTGTTCTTGGTTAGTCCTAAGTATTTACGAGTTGATGCCGTTTGATCACCTTCAATCTTAACGACGGGTGCTAACTTTTCCAGTTGGGTTAACATCCATTTTTGTCCAACCATAACAGGTGAAAAACCTTTACCCGATTTAGCTTGTTTACGCCCACTGGTTAAATCAACATCAGCTTTGACATATTCATATCTAATTTCTGTAACTGGGTAAATCTTGAATAATTCGGAAACTATTCTCAATTCCAATTGACGATTAGCACGAATTGAGGGAGCCAGTTTACCTTGGCGACGATTATTAAAGCGTTTTTGGCGATGGTTGCGTTTTGAGAACTCAACCTTGCGGTTAATTCTTCTTCCTCTGCGACCTCGACGCATTAATCGTCTTGCATCCATGCGTTCACGGACTGTCTGAAATGGCAAAATCAGATGAGCCGTATACAGTGTAAACTTAGCTGATTGAACACCAATCCCAGAGAATTTCTTGCCCGGATCAATTCCAATCACAATATTTTGGGTTGTGTATCCACTCGGTTTAACTAACAGTTGAACATAAAATTGCCCACAGTCTGAGTAGCGTTTAACTGCTTTTCCTGACTCAATCCACTTCCTCGCTCTTGCTGGTGTGGTTGGCATCAATGGCTTGTTGTTTTGATCGACTACTGGTATTCGCATTTTGGTATAACCCAATTTCTTGTTTCAGTCTCTTCGCTCAACTCAATTAAGATGTCTTGGCTTTACCCAACACCTGAACCAATCCGGTTTAGATTTTGTCCGAACTAGAGAAGTATTCGGAAGTCTGTACCCAATTGAGTCTCCATGAGCTATTCACTGCTTGCGTTGCCTAAATTGGTTTAAGCAATCCCCGCACTTTTAGGGCGGGGTTAGTGAACTTTATTCACAGTTAACGGTTAACAAATTAAACGGACGTTAAAACAGAAGACAAATTTTAGATCCTGACCTTTGAAACCTTCCTTTCATCCATTGAAACTGTCAAAGTGACAGGATTTAGAATAAAATTAAACCAGCAAAGGATCAAGTTTTCCTTAATTATATTCATTTAAGTTCAGCGAAATGTCAACTTCTTTAACTGTAAATGCACCTCAACCTCGGATTTCGGTTCCCACTTCTAATCCCGATAATCCGGCTTATCTTGTACAACCTGGAATGGGGTTAGATGGTGTTGTTAAAATTCAAGAAATTAATGGTCATAGTTGTAGCGGATCATTGCTAACAACTGGACGTCATATTTTAACCGTTGCCCATTGTGTCACAGATGAATTCGGACAAGCTGATTATAGTTCACCTTCAGAATATACGGTTTATTTTAATTTACCCTCTGGGACAGTCTCGATTCCCGTTTCTCAAATTTATATTCATCCCGATTGGACTTCTGATACTAATTATAACAATGATATTGCTATTTTAGAACTTTCTCAACCTGCACCTGAAGCCGCGAATCGCTATGAAATTTATACCGGGGCTGATGAAGTGGGACAGATTATGCAAAAAGTAGGCTATGGTGTTCCAGCAACGGGAAATTCTGGAGAAGCCGATTATTCTGATCTAGTTCCAACTAAACGAATGGGGCAAAATCGTTATGAAGCTTCTGGCGAATTATTTAATAATTATCCTTATTATTATAGTAACCAACCCGGAAAACAATTAGTTTATGATTTTGATAATGGCTTACCCCAAAATGATGCCTTTGGGCAAGAATTTGGCATTAACGATTTAGGATTAGGATTATCAGAAGTTAATATTAGCCCTGGAGATTCAGGGGGGCCAGCCTTTATTAATGGAAAAATTGCGGGTTTGACTTCTAATGGTTTTAGGTCAGCAACACCGGGTATTGATGTTACTAATGCCTTAGATGATAGCTTTGGAGAATATGCTTCTGATACGAGGGTTTCAGTTTATGCAGATTGGATTAATCAAATTATTAATCCTTCTCCCTATAGTGGTAATGATAATATTGTTGGCACGATTAATAATGATTTTCTCTATGGATATCAAGGGAATGATACCCTCAACGGTTTAGGGGGGGATGATCATTTATTTGGGGGAAAAGGAGGAGATGATCTTTATGGAGATGAGGGAAATGATCTTCTTTATGGAAATTTAGAGTTTGATATTCTCTGGGGGGGTTTGGGAAATGATTTTTTAGCAGGAGGTCAAGATTTTGACTATCTCTATGGAGAAGAAGGAAATGATACCTTAACGGGAGATCAAGGCAGTGATTATTTAACTGGAGGAAGCGGATCTGATCTTTTTATTTTGGCTTTGGCAACTTCTAATTCAGATCAATTATTAGCCGATACTATTTATGATTTTGAACCCAGTTTTGATCAAATTGGCTTAACAGAAGGTCTAACAGAAGCCAATTTAACCTTAGAATTTTCGACCAATTTATATTCTAACTTACCAGAAACGGTCATTCGGGTGACAAGTTCCAATCAAATTTTAGGGGTAGTTTCTAATATTTCTCCTCAACAACTTCAAGGTCATTTTATTTGGGTTTAACACCGGATAAAAGTTAGAAATTTATTTTCTAGCCCAACCATTAATTGTAAATCGACTATCCGCAAATTGTTTAGACGGACAATAAACGGGTAAAACTTCGTGCATTAAACCGCTATAAAAAAAGATAATGCGATTATTCAAAGGTTCGATGGTTTTAAAATTTTCTAATTTTGAGTAAGCATATTCACCGTGCCAATGGGTATCATAAATTAATAATTCTCCTCCGGTAAAAGCTTTAGGTTCTCGATAGAAATAATAAACATAAGTTAACGTTCGAGTTGCATCTCTTTCTGAACCATTATCATTATGAATGCGGAAATAATGGCCGTGATTATGGGCGGTGAGTTGAGCATCAATATGAGTAATCGCAAAAGGAGGAATATTCAGGTGTTCTAAGGCGTTCCAAAACACAGCCCTAACTCGGTTGAGAATAATATCAGCAAATTCTGGAGAATAATACAACACTAAAGAGTTTCGATGTTCGGGATAATCAGCCGTGTTTGTTGCAGGGCCAGTTAATTCATAGTTTCCTTCTTGTTTAATCGCATAATCGAGAAGAGTTTGATGTTCTTCTGGGGATAAAAAATTATCAATTTGCCAATAGTTAATATTAAAAAGTTCAGCTTTTGGTGTAGCAGGAAGAGAAGGAGATTGAGTTTTAATAAAAATTGGAGGTTCGGTGATCACCCCCACTAAAGAATCACTAGAAAACCATAAGGCTTGCTGCTGTCCATTGACCGGAATTTGAAACAATTTAGGCGGTTCATCTTGATTTTGTTCTGTTCGATGAACCACTGCATTTAATAAATTTAAGAGTAAAGGAGAATTAGAGGGTAACGTGATCCCATATTGATAGCCGCCGAGAAGGAGTAACGTCACCTGAATGTCTTGAATCGTCGGTGTGAGTGTTGGGTGGTGCATAAATTCCTGAAGCCACTGGAAAAGTTGATGTTGATTTTAACTTGAATCCTATAGGGCTGATGATCACTTCAAAAATTTTATAGTGCGTAGCACTCAGGAATAGAGCCCTGGGGTGGGCTTCCCCTGCTTCTGGCTAATGCACTATTATTTGCATTTGTCAAGAGAACCGGAGGATGTCTTTACCGAAAATTAATAATCTCAGCAGCAGATATTATACCTTTTGATAGATGCAAATCTTTAAAGCATCAGCGTTTTGGCTGATGAATGAATTTTTTCAACATATTTGCCTCTATCTTAAGATGTATTTTTTTGATAAAGACTCGCTCAGATTGTTGACTTCGCTAATGGGGGTATGACAATCTGTTTTTAGTGATGACACTCAGATGAGCGCGAAATTACCACCATAGGTCAGTTACACAAGATTATTAATGGGTAGTTTCTACAAAAACAAAAATTATCGGTAATCGCTTTTTTAGAGTAATCCTACTGTCAACCTTAACTTGTTTGGAGATTTCGGAAAAATGGCTACTTCAACTCTGATGAAAAAGTTATCTTTGGCTACCGCTAGTGCAGCATTGATGGCGATGGGCGTAGGAACATCAGCACAAGCTGCGAGTTTGACGAATAGTACAGGGTTAACTAATCCTACCCAAACTATCAACTTTAATGAGGTTTCTCTTGGTGAAGGAGAGCAGGTCACAAACCAGTTTTCCAGCTTGGGCGTAAGTTTCACCAACCTCTATAACATTACGTTTTATAATGGCTATTTTCCCAATATAGCAGGTAATACTCTAGCTAACTTTTCCAATCCTTACGGTGGGTCCATCGAAAATCCATTTTCTATAAAATTTAACACTAATCAAACTGCGGCAGCATTTTCAATGATATCCAACCCAGGGACATCAATATTCACTGCCTTACTGAATGGCGCAGTCGTTGAAACATTTAATGCCGTTACTCAATATTCAGGAAACTTCTATGGATTCACAGATATTCTCTTTGATGAGATCCTAGTTAATTCAGCACAAGGCACCAACGGTGCAGCACTTATTGATAATCTTCAGACAGTAGCTGCTACTAAATCTGTTCCCGAACCTGCTTCTACCTTGGGCTTGTTGGCGCTAGGTGCAATGGGTGCAGGTTCACTGAAACGTAAACAACAACAGAAACTAACAGAAAAAGCATAGGTTAATCATCTCCAGCAATCCGCTAATAGAAAGCTTTGGTTAACAGTTGCAACAAAACTGTCAAACCAATCAAAGCACAATCCGTTTTTGGGCCTGATGAAGTGGTGTTTAGAAACCCAGTTTCTTCAACAATACCTTCGCCAAAATGTAGAGAGGGCTTTCTGTAGTAGAGTTGTTGTCAAGCAAAACCTCAACTCAAAAACCGCAGAAAGCCCATGAAGGATATATTAGCACGATTAGAATGCGATTAGCCTTGGGTCAGCCAAACGACTTTAAGACAGTGGAGCCGAATCATCACAGCAATGCTGGCGATGAGGGTTCTCCTATACTTATGGTTATAAGTAAGGCTTATATAAAAAGACAAGCTAGTAGCTTTTGGCGCATCATCTCAAAATTTTTGAAGCCATAGCTTTGACGAAGAATTAATTTGATCCGGTTGTTTAATCCCTCCATAACTCCACTGGTTGTTCGATTAATAAAATAATGGCAAATATCGGGAAGATGGTGTTTAAGAGTTTGGGTTGATTCAGAGAACTAGCGAATTTATCGAGCCTCTCAGCGTGGTGATGTGAAAGCAGTTCGCAGACTCCAAAAGACGTTGATGAAGTCTTGGTCAGCAAGATGCTTAGCGGTCAGGCGGGTCACGCAAGACAACAGTGGTAAGAAGACGGCTGGTGTGGATGGGTTAAAAAGCCTAACCCCAAAACAACGTCTCACCCTCGTTGCCAACCTCAAACTAATATTAGTAGCCTCAAATTAAGTGCGGAAGAATTCGGGGAGAAGATTAGAGAACATTGGTTAATCGAAAACCAAAATCATTGGATAAGGGATGTTTTATTCCGTGAAGATAGCTCCAAGATTCGCTCAGGTTGGGTTGGGCTGCACAAAACTTCGCTATTATCAGAAGTATTGTCCTTAATCTTCTCCGAATTAACGGCTATCATTCTCCCACAACAACTCAAAGAATGATAGCCGAAAATATCAATTATCTTTTGCTTTTTTGTACCTAATTTTTTGCGAATGAAACAGCCCTGGGGGGGTTAGGTCAACGCCGGAATACCCAAAACATCCTCTAACTTAGGCATCTGATCCACAGGAATCACCCGCCCGAAATCCTCAAAATTCTCAATCTGATCAAAATTGAGATAACGGTATAAATCACCTTTAAACGGATCAACTTTTTGCGCCACAATATCCATATATTCCTCAACAGTCGGAATCTTACCTAATAGGGCACAGACCGCCGCCAATTCCGCAGAACCGAGATAGACCCTTGCACCTTTACCCATGCGATTATTAAAATTACGGGTCGAAGTCGAGAACACAGTGGCATTATCCTCGACACGGGCTTGATTCCCCATACACAGGGAACATCCCGGCATTTCTGTTCTTGCACCTGCGGCGGCAAAGATGCCATAAACCCCTTCTTCTCGGAGTTGTTGTTCATCCATGCGAGTCGGTGGACAAATCCATAAACGCCCTTTCACCGTACCCGCACCTTCTAAAATCTTAGCAGCCGCCCGATAATGTCCAATATTGGTCATACAAGAACCAATAAACACCTCATCTACTTTATCCCCGGCACATTCACTCATTAATTTAACGTTATCCGGGTCATTAGGCGCGGCAACAATCGGTTCTTTAATCTCGCTTAAATTCACCTCCAGGGTATCCACATATTCTGCATCGGCATCCCCAGACATTAAACTTGGATTGGCCAACCATGCTTCCATCTTAGCAATCCGCCGTAACAGGGTAGGAGCATCTTGATAACCCCGTGCAATCATATTTTTCATTAACACGACGTTAGAACGCAAGTATTCCGCGACGGTTTCTTCACTGAGTTTAATGGTACTTCCAGAACAGGAACGTTCAGCCGTGGCATCGGTTAATTCAAAGGCTTGTTCCACCTTTAAATCCGGTAAGCCTTCCATTTCCATAATCCGACCGTTGAAAACGTTGATTTTGTTTTCTTTTCCAATGGTGAGCTTACCCTGTTGCATGGCGACCCAAGGAATAGCGTTAACAATATCCCGTAAAGTGACTCCGGGTTGTAATTCTCCGGTAAACTTGACTAAGACCGATTCTGGCATATCTAAGGGCATTACCCCTAAAGCGGAGGCAAAAGCCACTAAACCTGACCCAGCCGGAAAGGAAATACCCAGGGGAAAACGGGTGTGGGAGTCACCTCCTGTACCGACGGTATCCGGTAATAACATCCGGTTTAACCAAGAGTGAATAATTCCATCTCCTGGCTTTAAGGCGACCCCCCCACGAGTTGCGAAAAAGTCGGGTAATTCTTTATGGGTTTTAATATCAACGGGTTTCGGGTATGCTGCGGTGTGACAGAAACTCTGCATAACTAAATCAGCCGAAAACCCTAAGCAGGCGAGTTCTTTCAGTTCATCCCTGGTCATCGGGCCAGTGGTATCTTGAGAACCTACGGTGGTCATCAACGGTTCGCAGGATGTCCCTGGACGGACTCCCGGCAACCCGCAGGCTTTTCCAACCATTTTCTGAGCGAGGGTGAAGCCTTTTCCAGTGTCTTCTGGCAGGGAAGGACGTACAAACAAGGTGCTGGGTTCTAGTCCCAAGGCGGCACGGGTTTTATCCGTTAAGCTGCGACCAATTAATAGAGGAATGCGACCTCCAGCCCGCACTTCATCTAAAATCGTATCGGGTTTGAGGGTAAAGGTAGAAATCACTTCTCCCGCTTCGTTGGTAATTTCACCGTTGTAGGGATGAATGGTGATCACATCCCCAGTATCCAGTTTACTAACATCACATTCAATGGGGAGGGCGCCGGAATCTTCAGCCGTATTAAAGAAAATTGGGGCAATTTTTCCCCCTAAAATATAACCGCCCCCCCTTTTATTGGGAACGTAGGGAATATCGTTACCAATATGCCACAGCACGGAGTTAATCGCAGATTTCCGAGAAGAACCTGTACCCACAACGTCTCCGACATAAGCGACGGGATGCCCTTTTTTCTTCAGTTCGGCTATGTTTTCTAACCCTCCCGGCATCCGACTTTCCAACATGGCTAAGGCGTGTAAGGGAATATCGGGGCGGGTGGTAGCGTGGGGCGCCGGAGACAGGTCATCGGTGTTGGTTTCCCCAGGAACTTTAAAGACCGTGACGGTAATGGTTTCGGGCAGTTGCGGACGTCCGATAAACCAGTCGGCTTCTGCCCAAGCGTCAATGACTTGTTTCGCAAAAGGATTAACTTCCGATAAATGCAGAACGTCGTTGAAGGCGTCGAAGACTAACAACGTCTTACTGAGGGCATTCGCAGCAGCCGAAGCAATACTTTCATCCCGAACTTTGAGCAAGTCTATCAAAGATTGGACGTTATAGCCTCCCACCATTGTACCCAAAAGAGAAACAGCACCTTGATGGGAAATCAGGGGGCTGGTGATTTCGTCTTTGGCAATAGCGGTTAAAAAGGCAGCTTTGATGTATGCGGCTTCATCGACACCGGGGGGGATACGGTCTCTCAGCAAGGTCATCAAAAATTCTTTCTCTTCCTCTGGCGGGTTTTTCAAGAGTTCGCAGAGTTCGGAGGTTTGTTGGGCGTTGAGGGGAAGGGGGGGAATGCCCAGTTGAGCGCGTTCTTCAGCGTGTTGACGATATGCTTCTAGCATAGGTTCGGGTGTTCTCCTATAATACCTTGATTTTAGTTATTGTATTGTAATGGGAAGTTTACGGGAGTTACTGGTAAACGAATTGGTGAGGAAAGCTCAATGTAAAATATTGAACTAAGCATTTTGTCATTTTTAGAAATTTTATTATCAATTACTATCAATAAACTTGAAATTCATGCTTTTTTAACAGCATATAAAATAATATAGAGACGCTAATATCTTATTGCCCAGTAAAGATTATTTACCTTATTTACCAAAGATTGTATGTATTATTAAATGAAATCTTTATTTTCTTAACAATTTCATTTTTATTAGACAAATCAGGCAATAGAATTATTATTAAAAATTTTAAAGATCAACACTTAAATTTGGGTTTTATATGTACTGAAAGATTTGAATCTATCTGCAAAATTAGGGCTATTTATTTACATAAAGCTTTAATTCCTTTTACTGATTTGTCTCCAATGCTTATGATGCAAGGGTTAAGAATTATTTTAATTTTAACAGTAGATGTTCATTTTAATCAAGTTGGTATGGGATTTATTCAAGTTTCTTAACAAGCGATCACATCCCTGGCTCCCCCAACAACTAATTACTTATTAAACTAAGCTGTTCAGTATCGAGAATTGTGATGAGGAAATTGCCATATCCTTATAGTAGGGGGCGTCCCCGCTCCCTACTATACCGTTTAAATGCACAACAGCTTAGTCATTCTCTACTAATCTTGGATCAGGAATACCGCAAACAGCTATTGCATAGTCAATATCATCTAGATAATAATCATCTATAGGAGCATCTGGATACAATAGACAATCTTCCACCCAAATATAATCTTCCCCAAAAAGTTTTTCTCGCTTTTTATGTAGAATAAAGTTTTTTAAAGCCTTCCAAGGAGTAATTTCTAGCCCAGGAATAGTGTTTGTATTTCTGGAGTTCCATACTTCTTCAAAAGGAATGTCTTTTTGCTTTTTTATATCTTCATGAATACGACAAAAAATTCTGGAAACTTTATCTTTAGCTATTTTAATTTGTTCGCTTTTTGGGTAATGTACACTACCACTAAAGAATGATCTTATATAGCGATCTGGATAGTCAATCCAATCATACAAACATACCTTTCCATCATTAAATTCAACTATAACATCACTACCACCCTCAATATGAGACCTTTCATTAGTTCTCCAATCACGACCAACCGCGAAAATTTGTTTATATAATTGTTCTGGCAGTCCTAAATAATCTACAAATACTCGATTAGCTTTTTTTTCCATAGAGAAAATCCTTTTTATAAGGTTAGTATTGTTAAAGCTTACCGTAATCATAATACTATATAAACCAAAACCTTGTCAAGTTAAACTGGCTTTAATTTCTTCTACAGGGGTATCATCAGGATCAGATTCAGATTCATCCTGTGGAGAAACTAAAACAATCACTTTCACCCGACTCGGTATATTAATATCAAGGTGATGATCTAAAATTAATTGTCCTTTTTCATCCATTAGTTTTAATTCAGCCGCATCTAAATAGCGACTTTCTTCTTCTAAATCAACTTCGCTAAAATCTTCTGGCCAATCTCCAAACGTTCCTGCTTCATCTAAATCAGCCGTTGTTATATTTGTACAACCTTCTTGATCACGAGTAAACCAATGTAACTTAATTTTATCAGGTGTAATTCGATCTTCTGCAACTAAGGATTGAATTCGTTTTAAAATCAAGTCACTGTGAGTTTCTATCACAACTCTTACTCCTCTATTCGCTGATTCTACTAATATATCAGCTAAGGAGGCTTGAGCGCGAGGATGTAAATGAATTTCGGGTTGTTCTAGGTAAACTAATTGTTCAGGTTCAGCAACTAATAACGCAACCAGAGCAGGTAAAGTTTGAGAAACACCAAAACCGACATCAGCAATGCTAACCATCTCTGTAGATTTAGTTTTAGAATTAAAATTACAAGGAAGTCGAGCGACTCTAATTTCAACTTGAGTATCATTAATCTGTTTAGTGTCAACTTTACCTGTTAACCCTAAAATCTTTAAATATCTAGCTAAGTCTTTAAGTTTAGAAGATTTTGTTATTTGCCAATTATTAATCACACTAGCAACATAAGGCTCAAAAGTACCTAGAAATTGTTCCCCAATTGCTGTTACTGGATAAGTCCGTTCTGGATTTCCCCTTAAACCAGGTACATGAATAATACTGCGAATAGATTGTTCAAATATTCCGGTTTGACTAAAGCTATAAATTGTTGGTGAGAGAGATTTTTTGTCATAATTTGCAATGATTTGAGTTTCTAAGAAACATCTAATTCGGGTGACATTAATAAAAATATTGTTAAATTGATTAGGCAATTTAATGAACGAATTTTTATATCTCTCTAAAAATCCTTTGGGTAAAACATTCTCAAGTTCTTCCTGGGTCATATCTTTTCGTAAAACTGTTTCTGGTTCGCCTTTTTCTTGATAAACCATTTGTTTTAGATCAATGCCTTTACGGGTTTTGCAAAATTCAAATCTGATGGATCTAGATTGATTGATTTCAGTTTCAACGAAAAAATTCTTATATTTTTTAGAAGATAGTTTAGAAAAAACTTGTTCTGTAGATGTAAATCTTACATTAGAACCATTTAATAATAAAGCCCCTGGATCGTAAGTTGCTTCCAAGGTTTGTTTGAGCAGAAGTAAGGGCTGCATAATACTAGATTTACCCGAACTATTGGCTCCTGATAGTATCGTTAAATTCTGAATTTCTATAGTACAGGGATTGGCAATAGATTTATAGCCACCAACAGATATTTTAGTAATTCCTTCAAATTTTTCATTTTTTGATTTTGTAGAATTAGTTATCTTAACTGATTTAGCCATAATTTAATTTTAATTATAAAATTATTCAAATATTGTATCACAAATTTTAATTTTATAACCTGTAATAACTTATTCTGCATCAATACGCTCCCACATTTTTTCTAAAGGGATTGTTTGTCCTGTTTTCATTTCGTGTAACGCTCGTCTCAAACTGGCTTTAATTTCTTCCACAGGGGTATCATCAGGATCAGATTCTAATTCATCCTGGGGAGAAACTAAAACAATCACTTTCACCCGACTCGGTGTATTAATATCAAGTTGATGATCTAAAATTAATTGCCCGTTTTCATCAACAGTTCCCATAACTTCAAATGCTTGCATGATTGAATCTCCTGAACGAGTTAACCCTATTTAATTGTAGCATATTTTATTGAATTAGGATAGGATATAAAGTGCGATCGCTGTCTAAAAATAAAACTTTAAATAGATATTAACTCTCTCCTTGACCCAAATACTTTAAAATGAATTAAATTTGTTGATTAACTCATAATCAACGGCTCTCTCTGCGTTAGAATCAAGTTTAAAATAACACCCAGAAGGAGGAGCATCGTGTTGAAACTGCTACGAATCCTAATTCAGATTATTCAACCCTTTTTAGTGCCCATTTGCTTTGTTTTGGCTTGGGGATTTGTGATTTTGATAGTTTGGAGTATCGGTGCTGCGATGCGGGATACCATGCAACGGGCCAAGCAAATGCACCAAATCCCCTGTGCAGATTGTATGTTCTTTACAGGGAACTATCACCTCAAATGTCCAGTCCAACCTAAAATCGCCTTATCTGAAGCCGCAATCAATTGTCCAGACTATAGCAGTCGAAATCAGACATTGACGCTATGATTGGCAATAAAGATCAAAAAATTCCTAACCCAGCTAGAACAATGGTAATTTCAGACGGATCAGGATGGGTTACGCTTTGGAATTTGTCACCTAGAATAGAAAAGTAAGTTTAAGGGTTGCTGAGATTCAACCTTTGGAGCGACTGACGGGTGTAATATATTATGGGTCAAAAGCTCAGACAATCCAGGGAACTACAGCGAGGAGTGCTAATTGCTATAGTCGGTGTGATAGCAGTGGGACTTATTGCTTATTTTGCTCAAAGTTTTCCAGTCTTCACAGCATTCATACCGATTGTTTCGGTGTTAGTGGCTTTGTTTAGTTCTGTAATGGCGTTGATTTATTATCAAAATTTGCAACAATTCAAGCTGGAAAAAGTTGCTTTAGAGGCGTTATTACAAACCACGAAAGAAAAGTTTCAGGTTGAAAAAGCAGATCTCGAACAAAAACTTAAAATAACCTGGGACAAATATCGTTCTGTTGAAGCTAAAAATAAAGTTTTGCAGGAGATGAATCATCGAAAGGATGAGTTTTTGAGGCAAACTTCCCATGAGTTAAGAACGCCGATGAATGGGATTATTGGCTCCTTACAACTGTTATTAGATGATTTATGTGATGATCGAGATGAAGAACGAGAGCTTTTAGAACAAGCGCATGATTCCTCTCTACATCTTTTAACATTAATCAATCAAGTTTTAGACTTAGCTCGAATAGAAGAAGGTCGAGTTTCCTTTGATATTAAAACTATTGATTTACACGCCAGTTTAACCGCCGCTATTTATCTACAATTTTCTAATATTCGTCAGAAGGGATTACGTCTCTATAAACAAGACTATTCTCACCGGATTAAAGTTAAAGCAGACCCGACAAAACTTAAACAAGTTTTAATCAATATTATTGGGAATGCGATTAAGTTTACAGATCGAGGGAGTATTTCGATTAGCACAGAAGTTCGCTCTATTGTTCAGAGTGACACTCAAGAGAGTGAAGAAATGGCAGTGATTACAGTTAAAGATACTGGAATTGGAATTTCCCCTCAAATTCAAGAAAAACTATTTCAACCTTTTGTTGTTGAAGATGAATCCCGACTCCATGCTTTAGGAAGTACGGGACTAGGATTAGTCATTTCCAGAAATTTAGTAGAAATGATGGGAGGTAAAATCCAATTAGTGAGTCCCGGAAAAAATCAAGGAACCATCGTTGAGATCTTTTTACCCTTAAGTGATGGAGAAACCAATAGTTCAGATTTTACCGATTAACTAACCTAAAGAAGTTGGGAAAAATAGGAACGAAGAAGTTAATAATTGCTGGGGTTCAATATTTTCTAAAAATCCGATAATTTGACCCGTCGCTTGAACTTCAATTAAGGTTCCCCCACCGAGGGTACGTTCAATACTAGGGAATATTCCTCTGACAGCTTCAGGGGTAATTGAAACTAAACTGAGTTGAGCAAAGGAAGGAACGCCACTGACGACAATCACGTCTTCTCCGGGGGTAAAATCTGTAATCACATCCGCATTTTCGGGAATAAAATTCGAGGCTGAACTCGTACTATCTGACTCAATTAAACGAACAGCAAAGTGATCAATTCCAAATCCTCCTGTTAACTGATTTACCCCTTTATCGCCAGCCAAGGAATCATTTCCGGCTGAACCCAAAAGGGTATCATTTCCCTGTCCACCAAAAACCGAATCATCTCCATTTCCCCCATTAATATAATCTGCACCTAAATTTCCTTGAATAATATCATTACTATTTAAACCAATTAAAGAGTCATTTCCTTTCCCTCCAAATAAACTATCATCCCCTGCACCTCCTGATAAGGTATCCGCACCTTCTAAGCCATAAAGTATAAAGTCAAAGGGGGCTAGAAATGGAGAAACTTCAATATAATCAGGGTTAGTTGTTCCAATATATTCCCCCTTTCTATTAGCATCTTTATTCGTAATTGTAATAATATTAACTCCTACTAAGGAGGTTGTACTACCTGTGGACATTGCAACAGGTTCAGGAGTAGATGGGGATGAAAAATTTGGTTGCAGGGTCATAAATCCAATCTCCGTAAAAGATCAAGGCGAAAGAAATTGCTCTGTTTAAAAAGTACAAATTATCCTACTACAAAAAAAGTAAAAATAGCAATAACCTGCCTATTTCAAAACTGACTATTGAGATCGAGTATAGGATATGGGGTGTAGGAAATTAAGCTGGATCAAATTTAGACCCTGAACAGCTTAACTTAATTTTTGTGTAAACTGTTGCATAAATTGGTCTAACTCATCAATTCTATTTTGCTTTTCCTGTTCCCCTAAAAATGACGCTAAAAAAGAATTTTTAGCCAATTGATAAATCTCTTGAAAACTAAAGTTTAAAGCGGATTGAGTTTCGAGAAAATTCTCCAGAATATAGCCCCCAAAATAAGCCGGATCATCAGAATTTACCGTAACACATAATCCTAAATCCAGAAGGGTTTTGAGATTATGATGTTGTAAAGTTGGAAAAACCTTTAACTTCACGTTCGATAAGGGACAAACCGTTAAAGGCATCTGTTTTTCCTTTAAATATTCTACTAACTTCTGATCTTCAATACAGCGAACCCCATGATCAATTCGAGAAACTTTTAATACATGAATCGCTTGCCAAATATATTCGGGTGGCCCCTCTTCTCCTGCATGAGCAACGGTTAAAAAGCCTAAATTTCTAGCGACTTCAAAAACTGTTTTAAAGAGTGAGGGAGGATAACCTTTTTCAGAAGAATCTAATCCTACTGCTATAATTTGATCTCGATACGGAATCGCTTGTTTTAAGATTTCCATAGCAGATTCGGGACTTAAATGGCGCAAAAAACATAACATTAACCGAGACGAAATACCTAATTTTTTCTGTCCTGCTTGTAAGGCTTGATCAATACCTGACAGTACAACTTCAAAGGGAATTCCGCGTTGTGTATGGGTTTGAGGATCAAAAAATATTTCAGTATGTCGGACATTTTGACAAGCTACTTTTTCCAAATAAGCCCAAGTTAAATCATAAAAATCTTGCTCTGTCAATAATACCCTAGAACCCAAATAATATAAATCTAAAAAAGATTGGAGATGATTAAACTGGTAAGCTTGTCGAATTTCCTCCACCGAAGCAAAGGGTAATTTAATCTGATTTCGTTCAGCCAAATTCAACATAAATTCCGGTTCTAACGACCCTTCAATATGAATATGTAATTCGGCTTTAGGAATCTGTTGAATAAACTCAGTAATCATGTCTACTTTCCCTATGGTTTCAGTAAAAATCGACAGTATTTTTCCACCCTATTCCTGTTTTTTCTCTTGTTAAGTCAGATCAAGGCAAAATTAAACAGAAAACGCGGAGGGGTTTAAAAGCTGTAATATCCTTGATGGATTGATCCTATCCTAAATCCTGGGCGATCTCGACGAGAAAATGAAAATTTTTAGCTATTTACTTTTATAATTCTGCCCATAGCAGTTAAGATTTAAGGAATAGTCGGGACTCGCGTTTGCCAATGAATCCAGAATCCACGCTCAATCAGCTTAAAACCTCCCTTTCAGATGGTCAACTGCCTTCTAGTTATGGTGTCTATTTCAAGAATACGCTAGTTGCACTCTGTCATGCACTTGAAGATCACATTTTGCAAAATAGTGATGCACCCCCAGAGCAACAACCTCTGGTGTTAGTGACATTTCAGGAGGGAAAATGGTATCTTCAAGAAGCTGATCGCTATTTTGATCTGGTTCAATCTTGTCGTCATGTTGTGATTAGCGCTGTTGCAGATAGTGGGTTTTTGACCCATCGTACCGGACAGTTAGAAAATGTTTCTTTAATTAATTTAGACCGTTCTGATAGTTTGGTCATGGAGTGGAATTTAATTATTTTAGCTCCAAGTTATACGACAATGGTATTATGCCATGAATTAATGCCCGATGAATATCCGGCTCATAGCAAACCCACAACTGATACAGAACGAAAATTTTATGGATTATGGACATTTGATCAAAAATTAGTTCGAGAATCTGCTAGAATTTTAATTGATCGTTTTCGACCCTATAATTCTGAATTAGCAGACCGTTTATTGCAACAATATCAAGAAATTATAGCGACACCTTATCATCAAGTTCCTGATTTAACCGGAGTTGTTTCTCGGATTGTCAGTTATTTACAATCTTCTCAACAAGAACTGATTACTGTTAACCGCCAAACCCGTGAATTATGGGAATTAGAAGGACAAGCAAAACGAGTCAGCCGCAATATTACTGCGAATAAATTACAAGCGTTTTTAAGAATGGCGCAACGGGTTGATGAACGAGATCAAAATAACCCCTGTGCTTCCTTACAAGTCGCTGCCTTATCAGAAACCATTGGACAAATTTTAGATCTGCCTACGGTGAAATTAAGGCGGTTACAATTAGCCGGATTATTATATCGAATTGGGTTGTCTTCAGCACCGGATGAAGTGTTTACTCAAAGCCCAGAAGAAATGGATGATGCGACTCGAAAGTTTTGGTCAGAACGGGCTTTAATTGGGGCAAGATTATTAGAGTCGATGCCAGAATTAGCAATTATTCGGGATGTGGTCGCTCATCAGTTAGAATGTTGGGATGGCAGTGGAAAACCCGATGGGCTAAAAGGCGAAGAAATTAATATTAAAGCTCGAATTTTAGGGCTAGTTGCTTATTTTCAAAGCTTAACTCAACCTAGAGGAAAACGCCACGCCCATAGCTTAACAGAGGCGATGGAAAAATGTCAGGAGTTAAGTGGAACTCGGTTTGACCCAGCATTAGTTGAAGCCTTAAAAAATGTTGTAAAATTAGCTGAAATTGGCTTAATACAATTGCCGACTCAACCCAGTCAATTACCCAATGTGTGGTTAGAAGAAGCATTAAGTTCTAAGCCTAAAACTGAAACACAATCTCAAGTTTAAGTTATTGGAATCATCACTCATTATCACTATGACTCACTCCCCATCTTTGGATCTTAATGCCATTAGGCGAGGAACCATTCAAAACCTCAGTCATGTTAATTTATCCGGTGTGGATTTATCAGGAGCCAATTTAGCTCAGGTGGATTTATCCGGTGCTAATTTATCCGGTGCTAATTTATCCGGTGCTAATTTACAAGGCGCGCAAGTTCGAGCTAATTTAAGAGGCGCTGATTTATCCGGTGCTAATTTACAAGGAACAGACTTCAGAAATGCCGATTTAAGAGGAGCAATTCTATTAAATGCAGAGGTACAAGAAGCCAGCTTTCTAGGGACATTTTTAACCGGAGCGACCTGTGGAAATTTAGATTTAAGTGGGGTTGATTTACGGGCGGCTGATTTACGGGGGGTAAATTTGTCTCAAGGAATTTTATATCAAGCTGATTTAAGAAATACCAATTTATCGGGGGCTGATTTATCAGGCGCTGATTTAGAAGAAGCCAATTTATCCGGTGCTATTCTTCGAGGAACTAATTTAGAACGAGCCAATTTACTCTGCGCTATTCTTGAACAAACTGTATTTGTTGGTGTTATTTTAGAGGGTGCTTGTTTGGAGGGGACAACGTTAATAAAAGGTTGACGGTTTCTAGTCTAAAATATGTTAAATTATGATTATAATTAAGCAATTGGCGAGGAGCTATGCGGTCAATTGAACAACTGACAGAAGAGCTTTTATCTCTCCCTAGTGCATCAAGAGCACTTTTAGCAGAAAAACTCGCAGAAAGTTTAGAATTCGATACCGATCCAAAGATTCAGGCTGCTTGGACATCTGAAGCCCATAAACGACGTAACGAGATCCGAAGTGGTGCTGTGCAAGCAATTCCAGGGGATGAAGCCTTAGCTCAAGTGAGGATGTTGCTTGACCCATGAAGTATGTATTTCACCCTGAAGCACTGGCTGAATATGCTGATGCTGTCCAATACTATGCAGCACAGAGTTCTGAAGTAGCACAGGCATTTATTAACGTTATTGAGGATGCAGTTTATCGAATTAAGGAATCTCCGACTCGCTGGGCTATATTTGACGAAAACGTTCGGCGATGTTTGACGCGCAAATTTCCCTATAGCATCCTCTATACGATTGAGCAAGACTACATTTTGATTCTAGCAGTGACGCATTGCAGTCGAGAGCCTGGGTATTGGAAAAACCGCAAATAATAATTGTAGAAAACTCATATAGCAATCCCAAGTTGTCTAGGAGTGCTTGCTTTAAGGGTAGTAAAGTATCAGAATTAAAACAGAAATTGGGTTTAAAGTGATGATTCAAACAACCACCCCAAAGTTAACATTAGAGGAATTTCTGCAACAACCGGAAACGAAACCTGCCCAAGAATTAATTAATGGTCAAATTAGATCCAAACCGATGCCCCAAGGTGAACATAGTTTAATTCAAGGGAAACTTTGCGAGGTGATTAACGCCGTTGCTGAACCTCACAAAATTGCCTATGCGTTTCCTGAATTACGCTGTAGTTTTGGGGGAAATGCAATTGTTCCTGATATCGTTGTATTTCGATGGGAAAGAATTCCTCGCACCTCTTCCTGTCGAATTGCTAATCGCTTCGAGGTTCATCCTGATTGGTCAATTGAAATTTTATCCCCTGAACAAAGTCAAACCAAAGTTTTAGGAAATTTGTTGCATTGTTCCCAAAATGGAACAGAATTAGGGTGGTTAATTGACCCCGATGAAGAAACAGTTTTAATTGTATTTGCTGACCAACGGGTACAACTTTTACGGGGAGATACTCCCTTACCTATTTTAACCGGAATTAAGTTACAGTTAACCGTTAATCAAATTTTTGAATGGTTGATTTTGTAATCGGCAACTCGGACAAATGCTGTAATAGAGCATAGTGATCACGGATCAAGCTGTGTACCTTAAGAGCCAACACGACTTATACGCGCTATTGGGCGACGATTCACTCAACCATTCTAACGGGTTCACCATTTCCCGTAACCATCATCCCTGGTTTAACTTTCAACTATCCCCCCGATAAGTATTACTGATTTTTACAAAACTTCATAAAAAGTTATAATGAGTAGGTCGGCTAACGAGCATAGGAATGGTACAGGCTTTGTTTGGAAGCACTTCTTTTCAGACTCAAAGTGGCGATCGCCTGGTCAGCAAGGCTGTCGGGACTGCGATCGCGGCTTTGTTCAAGCGTTCTGAAAAAATTGAAGCCAACGTTCGGGCGGAACCTGTAGCCAAGCTATTGCAGGGAAGCGTCGATGGTTTTGATTTCATCGGAAACGGAATGCTGATGTACAACGGCCTCCGCATTGCCGTCATGGAACTCTATGTGCAAGCGGTGTCTATTGATTTCAGCGCCATTTTTACAGGTCAAGTGAAGTTACGACAACCCACTCAAGCGAGTTTACGGGTGGTGTTAACCGAGGAAGATTTAACGGACTCTTTTAACACTCCGTTTGTCGTCGAAAAACTTCAGCGCCTTCAATATCAGGGAGAACCCTTAAAGTTTACTAAAACTTTAATGACTATTACTCCTGAAAAAGCCCTGCGAATTCAATCAGAAATCCTCCTGGGAAATTCACAGGAACCTGTTCAAGTTGATTTTACAACTCAAGTGGAGGTGCAAGACCGTCAAAAAATCCGATTTGTCGATGTCCAATATAGCGGAAATCAGGAGGCTATTAACCTGAGTCAAGCTTTGGTGAACCATGTCAATGATTTATTAGATCTTGATAAGTTCGCCTTAGATGGAACCCAATTAAAGGTGGATCGACTGCGAATTCAAAACAATTCTCTGATTTTTTATGGGTCTGCCCAAATTAACCAATTTCCTAAAGGAAAGAAAAACTAAACCGTTGTTGGTTCATTGTTAAACATTGAATTATCGGAGGAGAGTTGTTAAAGAAAATCGGTTTGAGTTTGAAGTCGGGAAAAGCAACTGTTCTTCCCGACTTTCATCTTGACAGTAACGTTTGAAACCTGAAAAGATGAGTGAAAACCGATCCGGATCTGGCGTAAAAATAGCACCTCTGATTCGAGGAAATTAAAACTCCAGATCTACAGACCGATTTTGTCCTTAATTTTTCTCATCTTCTGAATTGACTTTAGGAATATAGTCTGGTCTTTCTTTACCTTCCCAACCGGGAGGGCGCTTAGAATTATACCAAGCAATTGATCCAATACTGACTGCCGCAATAAATCCGACAACAAGCACTGCAATCGGAATCCATAGGGTATTACTTGTCATAAGACCGATTTTTTCCTTAATTTAATGATACCTTAACGATTATCTCATTTTTGGTTAATTAAAAACTAAAAGTTCTTGGAATTACACCCACCCCAATATCATCACAATAGCAGGGAAAATCGGGATTAGCATTAAAAATAACAGAAACGCCAGAAGTAATTAAAATATTATCATTCACCAGATAAGGATAACAAGCTTCCCCTAAAACCGCATTATAGGAAAATATTGATCATGTATTTTGGCGTAATACTATTACTGTTATTGGGTAGCTTTAGTTTGGGGGCCTTACCCCTAACCCGTTGGATTGTTAAACTTTTATCGGGAAAAAATTTATCCCAATTAGGGACAGGAAATATTAGTGTTTCCGCCGCCTTTTCCCAGGGAGGAAAACAAGCGGGAATCATTGCTGTTATCCTAGAAATAGCACGGGGGATTATTCCAGTAATTACTGCCAAGATTTTATTCCCCAATACTCCAGTTTTGCAAATCGTCAGTTTAATTTTATTAGTCGCAGGGCGATATTTTATTGCTAAAGGAGGAGGCGTTACCAATGCAACTTGGGGAATATTAGTCTATTCTCCGATTATCGCCATTAGTAGCGGAATCACCGGATTAATGATCTGGAGAGTTAGTTATTTATTATTGCCCATTTCTAAGTCTTCTTCTCGACTTTGGGCATCCCGCTTAGGGTGTTTAAGTGCGATATTTTGGGTGTGGTTTTGGCATCAAAAATCCCAATCTCCTGCCTTTTCTCCTTGGGAATTGGTGGCAGTGATCGGTTTAGCGGTTGAATTAGTTATCATTAATTTAGCTCAAAAAGATGATGTAGGACTGTATATGAAACAACAATATTTTAACTTAAAAGATAAACTTGATATTCAACACTGTGGTGAAAAAGCAACCCGATTAAGTGAATTAAAACGGGCTGGGTTTAAAGTTCCTTTAGGGTGGGTTTTACCTGCAATTAACCGTTTAGAAGATATAAATATTTCTTTTAAAAAACAAATTCAATTAACAAATTATCCCTTAATTGTACGTTCTTCTGCCCTCGGAGAAGATAGTAACCATTCTTCGGCGGCGGGACAATATCAAACCATTGGCCCGATTTATTCCCCGACGGAATTACAACCTGCTATTATTCAATGTCGTAAATCTTATTGGAATCCTGAAGCGATTTCCTATCGTCAAAATCAACATATTTCTGATGGGGGAATTGCCGTATTAATTCAACCCTATTTAGCCAGTGAAGTTGCAGGCGTAATGTTTACTCGAAACCCCTTAGATGGCGGTTCACAAATTATTATTGAAGCCTTACGAGGGGGGGCACAATTGGTGGTTGGTGGTCAATTTACTCCCGTCCATTTAGAAATTGAAATCAATACCCCAATTGAGCAGTTAAAACTTCCTACAATTTTACCTAAAACAGTGATTTTAGAATTAGTTAAACTCGCCCAAGAAATAGAAACCTTTTATCAAGGTATTCCCCAAGATATTGAATGGTGTTGGGATGGGGTCAAAGTTTGGATTTTGCAAACTCGTCCGATTACTAATTTACACCCTATTTGGACAAGAACTATCGCCGCAGAAGTAATTCCTGGGGTCATTCCCCCCTTAACATGGTCAATTAATCGCCCCTTAACCTGTGGCGTTTGGGGTGAACTATTTACCTTAGTTTTAGGAAAAAAAGTTTCCCATTTAGATTTTAAACAAACTGCCACCTTATTCGCTTCCCACGCCTATTTTAACGCTACTTTATTAGGAGAAATCTTTACGTTAATGGGATTACCTAAACAGGGGTTAGAGTTTTTAGTCCGAGGGCAAAAAATGGGAAAACCTCCCCTTAGTAAACTCTTCCCTTCATTACCGGGTTTATGGCGACTCATTCAACGAGAACGGCATTTAGATCAAGATTTTAAACGAGATTTAGAACAGCTATTTTTACCGATATTACAACAGATTGAATCTCATCAATCCCTCGAATTACTAACCTTAACTCAACTCTTAGAACAAGCTGAAACCATACAAACGGCATTAAAATCAGCAACTTACTATAATATTATTGCTCCCATTGGGTTAGCGATTCGTCGAACCTTATTTAAAGTTTCTGATGCTTGGATACCCACCCATACCGCCCCAGAAGTTGCTTCAATGCAAGCGTTACAAACTCTAGCGGATCAAATTAGAGAAACCTTTACAGAAACCGAACCCATTACTAATCAATCTTTCGAGCAAAAACTCACAGAAAATCAACAATTTTATCAACAATTTGAAACGTGGTTACAAACCTATGGCTATTTAAGTGAAGTCGGAACGGATATTTCTGTTCCCAATTGGTTAGAACAACCAGAAATATTTAAAGAAATGCTATTCAAAATCATCAAAAATACGAATTACCGCATGGAAAATTTAAGCGTTTCTAATTTAACTCAATGGGAACAATGGCGACAAGCTCAATGTTATGAACGCACGTTAACGAAAAGTAAAATCGCTGAAGTTTATGGGAAACTTTTAGCTCATTTGCGATGGACAATATTAGCTATAGAATCCCAAGCTATTACTCAAGGAATATTAGAGAACTCAGGAGATATTTTTTATTTAGAATGGGATGAAATTAAAGCTTGGATAGAACAGAATATTGAACCCGATTTTATTCCGAAAGTTCATCAACGTCGGAATATTTTTCAAGAAGATTGCGATCGCAGTGTTCCTTCCATTGTTTATGGAAACATTTTACCAAAACCTCGGTCACAAACCACTCAAAATTCTGCAATTTTACAAGGAATTCCTGCTAGTATTGGATGTGTGGAAGGAATCGTTAAAATTTGTCGTAGTTTAACCAATATTATAGATCAAACCGAGGATAAAATTCTGGTTGTTCCCTACACCGATGCTGGATGGTCGCCCATTTTATTAACAGCAAAAGCCATTATTTCTGAAGTCGGCGGACAACTTTCTCATGGTGCAATTATCGCACGAGAATATGGTATCCCTGCGGTGATGAATATTCAAGAAGCTACCACCTCTTTAAAAGATGGTCAACGAGTTCGAGTTGATGGTTATCAAGGAACTGTTGAAATTTTAGAGAGTAAGGAATAAAAAATAACTCATTTCTAGTTACTTAAATTGTCGCTTCAGTTATCCCCAGTAATTTTTGGGTTTGTTCAGTAATTCCAAATAAGCGATCGCTATGACAAAAAATTTCCCAAGCCCGAATTCCCATAAAACCAATTCCTGCAACGGCTAAGGGGATTGCAGCAGCACCTAAAAGCGTGGCAATAGGGGGAAAAATCATACAAATTGTTAACAAAATTCCCGTTATTACACCGCCCGTAATTCCAGCAGTAGCGGTGGCAGTAGCGACATTTTTAACTAAGTCTGACTGGGTAATTTTGCCTTCAACATATAACAAAGAATTCTCCAAAATAGAAAAGACTAACTCGATAACTGCTGCAACAATCGCGCCTTTAATTGTTACCTGAACAATTTCGGTAACTGCTGTTTTAAAGGCAGCATCTGCTAAAACTTTTTTAGCAATTGCTAATTCTTCGGCCGTCATATCAACACCACCACGAGCACGATTCACCCAAAAATATTCAAAAATTCCGTTACTGGCTTCGCTTCCGCCACCATTAACGTGGGCTTTAATGTGACTCCAATCTTTATCCTGACAGAAATTACGAATGGCTTCTGGGCCTTGGGCGCGAATTTGGGCGGGTATAGATTCAAAGACTCTTGCTGCTTCTTGAACATTTCGCATTCCGTCACGCACACCCGCCCGAGCAAATTTTAATTGCAACCCTCTTGGTAGGTTTTCAAACCGGATATTATGGGCGACTTTAAAGGCTTCTTGAGTGGCAATTACCCCCGCACTCACCATTGAACTTGGGGCTGATTCTACCCATGCTGTTACGACATTGGTACTTTCTTGAACTTGAGCAGAGATTTTGTTCGCTAAATCTTGGGTATCGGCAACGGTTTTTTGCACCTTGGCAGTTAGGAATTCGAGGGGATTAGGGTTAATTTCCATGTTAATCTGGCTTGCCTCATTAATGATTCTATTATAGGTTAAAATCGTAGGTTGCGTAAGTGCTGCGCTTACGCAACCTAATTTAATATTATCAACAAAATCATTAAAATTTTAATTATTTACCTAAATAATATGATGGTGCGTGCGCGTTGCTTACGCACCCTACAGGGAGTTGGTAAGGTGTTTTTTCAGGGTGTTGACGGGTAAAGGGCCTTGAAGATGTTGCCAAGGTAAGACTTGATCTAAATCCCAATTTTGGTTAACATAATATTCCATTGGGGGTAACTTTCCGCGTAATTCTTTGAAGGCTCGGCGATAACTTCCAAGAGAATCTCCATAGTTTCTTACTAATTCTAACAGATGAGAAATTCGACGATCGCCCCTAGAAAGTAAAGCTTGAATCACAGACCATTTATAACTTTCAGGTCGGAAATCAATGTTATTGGATTTTAATTGTTTTTCTAATAATTTCAGTCGTTTTTCTGCATCAGGATTTACCCCAAACCACTGAAATGGAGTGTGGGATTTTGGTACAAAGGTACTACAACCGAGGGTTAATTTAAAGCCCGGTACTGCTTTTTTTAACGTCTTCATTAGGTCTATGGTGGCTTCCACATCTTCTAATTCTTCCCCAGGAATCCCCACCATGCCATAGAGTTTCATCCCTTGTAAACCGCCATTTTTAGCGTTAATAATGGCTTGAATAATTTCTTCATTTTCTAACTTTTTATTAATGATTTTTCGGAGGCGATCGCTACCACTTTCTACGGCAATTGTCAAGGTGCGAGTGTCTCGTTTTGCTAAGGTTTTTGCTAATTTTTCGGTAACGGTATTTGTTCTAACTGAAGCAATACTTAAACGCACATCATCATATTTCGATTGAGTTAAATAATTTAATAATTCATCAAATTCAGGATGTTGTGTCACGGACGCACCTAATAAACCTAAACGCCGTGTTACTTGCAGTCCCCGTTCAATTGCTGGAATTAAAGATGCTTCTAAACTCGCTGTTCTAAAGGGTAAAGTTAAATAACTGGCTAAACAGAAACGGCACATTTCAGGACAACTGCGAACCACTTCTACCATATAGATATTTTCCCAAGCCGCTTTTTCTGTAACAACCGTTGAAGCGGATAAAATATTACCTCGATAGGTTTGTTTTTGCACTTGAGACGGAATATTAGAATCGACAGGTTTAATGGCTTTAATGTTACCTTCTAAACTGTCATAAGAAACTTCATATAAACTCGGAATATAAACCCCTGGAATTTGGGCTAAATGTCGTAATTGAGTTGAACGAGACTCATGACAAACCTGTTGATAAGCGTCTATAAAATCGCCTAATAAGTTTTCGCCATCACCCAGTAGAATAATATCAAAAAAATCAGCAAAGGGTTCGGGATTAGCGGTTAATACGGGGCCGCCTCCAAAAATTAAGGGATGTTTTTCTGTCCGATGAACCGAACGCAGGGGAATATTGAGGAATTCTAAACGTTCAAAAATATTGACATAATCCAGTTCCCAAGAAAAGGAAAAACCGACGAGTTTAGGATGTTGAGGTAAGGGTTCATGCACATCCGTAAATAAACGACTTACTTCTATATCAGAACGCATGGCTAAAGTCGCCCAAACCAGTTGATATCCTAAACTGGTAATACCAACGGTATATTCATTAGGAAAAGCAAAAATAATTGGAATGGCATCTAAATTAGACGGTGTGGGACTAAACAGTAAACGTTCAGAATCAAAGACAGAAGCACTCACAGAATTAATCAAAAAACAGTCCTTGAAATGTATTTTTATTCTAGCTTATTTCCTAGGATAACAAAAATCCCACTCAAGGGGAGAGAGCGGGATTTTGTTATGAGTATGAAAGTTTTAGGGAAATTTATACTCAACTTTAAAGCGGGTAGAGAGGCGACATCTCGCGCTCATCCATCTATATCGGTCTTAGAAGGAAGAACCTAAACCTACATAAGAACCGTAGAAAAATAAACCAACCACAACTAAAACACCTGTTCCCGCAACAGTGGCGATTAACCACAAGGGAAGTCTACCTGATTGCAACACGGTTATTACCTCGTTAATTCAAAAGCTTAATTGACAAGGGATTTTAGATTTTGGATATGAGATTTAGGATGAATATTTAGGTAAAAAATATGTTTCCTCAATCAACGTTCGCGGAGTGTCACGAAATGAATCCAAAATCGTTAAATCGAGAAAAAATCCAGTTAGTTAAAGAAATAACTGGAGAATAAAATACCCAGAACAAAAATCAACAGCAAACCTAAATAGAGTGAAGTTCTGTTCAACTCAACAGGTTGACGATTTGGATTGGTACTGCGATCCATGGTGATTCTCCTATCGTTGAATAAATTGCATAGCTGCGATCGCACCCAGGAAGAAAACCGTAGGTACTGCTAAAGTATGAACGGCTAACCAACGGACTGTAAAAATCGGATAAGTTATCGGTTCATTGGAACTGGTGCCAGTTGCCATTTTATTAAACTCCTGTGTTAATTATTTACTCGAAAAGTCGCCAATTTGTTTTTTGCTATTAAAGCGATCGCTTACAATCGGAAGTTCCTGGCGTTGCTGAGTAAAATACTCATCGGGGCGAGGGGTTCCAAAGGCATCGTAAGCTAAACCGGTGCTGACAAACAGCCAACCTGCAATAAATAAAGCCGGAATTGTAATACTGTGAATCACCCAATACCGGATACTGGTAATAATATCGCCAAAAGGACGCTCTCCAGTTGTTCCTGACATCGTTAAATCTCCTCAAGCAACAGTTGAACACTCAAATCTATATGATACGGGAGCAGGGAATGCGGAACAAGCCTACTCCATTGATTTATCTCAGGTTTATTTAAGCCGTTTGTGGGGTCGAACCTTGATAACGGAGTAATGTCCCCCTCTGACCCAGGACAAACCCTTGTTCAGGGTCGAAAAACTTGATTTTGTACAGATTCGACGGGACATTTTCGACTTCCCGATCTTTCTGCCAAGTTTGGCCACCGTCAAAACTACACAGGAGATTTCCACTCCCGCCACTGACCCAAATTTCTTCAGGCGTGCGATAAGCTAAATCTAAAAATCCCCAACTGGTAGAATATTCTGGGTTAACCGGATCTCCCCAGGCTTTGATATCCTCTGGGTCAGTAAACCGCAATTCACCGCCCCGAGCAATCATCCACAAACGGCCATCTTGACCAAAACCAATCTTTTCTAACCGTTTAGAACTGTAACGGTTATGAGGTTCCCAGGCTTTAGATCCCGGTTCCCAAGTTGAGTAAAAATTCCCCTTAGCTGAAACGCTAATATAGCGACCATCCGCAGAACGAGACAGACTTCTGACAAAACCTACAGCATCTTCAACAAGAGCTTTCCAGGTTTTCCCGCCATCTTCGGTTTGGTAAATCGCTCCCACATCCGTTGTCATTTCTGCGGTATTGGGACTAAGAGCCACAATACTATAAGGAGAACCCGGTAACTTCGCACTTAAGGTAATCCGTTCCCAGGTTTGACCTTCATTGGTTGTATGCAACAAAATAGAGGGGAGTCCTGCAATCCAGCCTTCAGAACCGTTAAAGCTGACGGCGTTGAAGCGAACTTTTTCTTCCCCTAAATCCAGTTGCTTGACTTGCCAATGGTCGCCCCCATCTGTGGTTTCTAATAGCGTCGCGTCACTCCCCACAATCCAACCATGTTTCGGGTTAGTTCCGGTAAAAGCAATATCAGCTAAATTCGCTTGGGTTTCAGTGGGAACCACTTCCCAGGGATTGTAACTGAGTTGGGGCAGGTATCGACAGCTTGCACAAATTAATGCAACTGTCAAGACTATAACGATTTTTTGCAAAAATTTAACAATGTGCATTAGATTCAATGAAATTTTAATCCCTCAATTTAGGCCATACAAGCTCATAAAGAACAAAAATCCCAAGGCCAATCCCCCAAAAATTAGGAGATTCTTTTGCTGGGCGGTCAAGGTATTTACCCCCAGACCAAAGCCTAAATTCTCTTGAAACCCAGAGGGGTTTTCCACAGAGCCAATATTGATAAACTGGCTTTTCGGTGCGCCACAGACGGGACAACGCCACTTTGTCGGTAAATCTGTAAACGCTGTCCCCGCAAGCACATTAGAACTGCCTTTGGTTGGCTCATAGACATAGCCACAAGCTTTACACTCATGGCGATCAAGGGCTGTCACTTCAGTGGCTGGTTCACTCATAACTTGAACAGGGATGAGTTGAGAATTATTAGAAGAACTATTAAATAATATTACAAAATTTGAGCAAATCACAACAGACATTCCGATATCAGCATGAACAACAGATGTACATTCGGACTGCATCCCCCCGACCCGAAAATACAGAAAGCGGACTTTTGTTAAAGGGGTTCTGATCATTAATCGAAGATGAATGACGATCAACCTCTAAAATCTACAGAGTTGTGAATTAAAGAATCCCCGGTTAGATCGAAGATTAACAAGGGATTATGTCAAAATGTAAAAAATCAGTTACAAACCTAGCGCGATCTGTGATTTATTGTGTTTGTTCTTAGTGGCTACGAATATTTTTTAGGCTTCTTAATCATTTGCAGCCTAGTTCCTATCCTGGCTTTGGGCGCGTCCAAAGTCCTACGACCCAAAAGCCGGAGTGGTGTCCGTCGCACCACCTACGAATCGGGGAACGAACCCATCGGAGGGGCATGGATTCAATTCAACATCCGATACTATATGTTTGCCTTGGTGTTTGTCGTCTTCGATGTTGAAACCGTGTTTCTCTACCCTTGGGCCGTTGCCTTCCACAATTTAGGACTCCTGGCCTTTATTGAAGCCCTGATATTTATTGCAATTCTTGTCATTGCACTGGTTTACGCTTGGCGTAAAGGTGCCTTGGAATGGTCATAAAAGGTGATAAAACCATGACTCAAAGCATTTCACCCGAAATGGAAAAAATTATCAATCCGGTTGAGCGTCCCCAAGTCACTCAGGAACTCTCGGAAAACGTGATTCTGACAACGGTGGATGACCTTTACAACTGGGCAAGGCTGTCTAGCTTATGGCCTTTGTTGTACGGGACAGCTTGTTGTTTTATTGAATTTGCTGGTTTAATTGGTTCTCGGTTTGACTTTGACCGTTTTGGTTTGGTTCCTCGGTCTAGTCCTCGACAAGCGGATTTATTGATTACCGCCGGAACCATTACCATGAAATATGCTCCGATTTTGGTGCGTTTGTACGAACAAATGCCAGAACCGAAGTATGTGATTGCTATGGGAGCTTGTACCGTTACTGGGGGAATGTTTAGCATGGACTCCACAACGGCCGTGCGAGGGGTTGATAAATTAATTCCTGTGGATGTCTATATTCCAGGGTGTCCTCCTCGTCCTGAAGCCATTATTGATGCGGTGATCAAACTGCGGAAGAAAATTGCGGATGATTCCTTGCAGGAACGGGCTAATCTTCAACAAACCCATCGCTATTACACCCGACCTCATAATATGAAACCTGTTGCCCCAATTTTAACAGGTGAATATTTAGTCACCGAATCCCGTCAAGTTCCCCCTAAACAGTTAACCGAAGCTATGGGAATGCCGATTCCTCCCGCTTTAATTGCCGAACGGACAAAGGAGGAAAAACGTGGCTAATTCCGAAGCCCCCCTTGTTGAAGCTGGAAAAGTTTCTCAATGGCTCAGTCAAAATGGCTTTGACCATGAATCCCTTGGCCCTAATAAAATGGGCGTGGAAATGATTAAAGTGGATCGAGATTATTTGATCCCCCTGGCGACTGCTTTGTATGCCTATGGATTTAACTACTTGCGTTGTCAATGTGCCTATGATGCTGGCCCTGGGGATGCCTTAGTCAGCGTTTATCACTTAGTTAAAATTGATGACAATGTGGAACAACCCCAGGAAATCTGCGTCAAAGTCTTCGTTCCACGGGATGATCCCAGAGTCCCTTCAGTCTACTGGATCTGGAAAGCGGCCGATTTTCAGGAGCGAGAATCCTACGATATGTATGGTATCGTCTACGAAGGTCATCCCAATCTCAAACGGATTTTAATGCCGGAAGATTGGGTCGGTTGGCCTTTAAGAAAAGATTATATCTCTCCTGATTTCCATGAATTGCAGGATGCCTATTGAGCCCTTAGATATTGATGAGCTTCTAGCACCCCAGAATTAATCGGGGTGCTGGTGTTGCTCAAACCTAAATTTAATTGAAAGATGCAATTCAATCCGGCGATCCAAATTGCCAGATCTCTAGGAAGTCTGATATAGTTGCCTACGATAATGTAGAATTCATATCCGGCTTGGACTTGATACACTCGCTTATTCTAAATTAAGGGGTGTAGTTACAAGGTTAAGCAACGGGTTCTGCCCGCAGCTAAACGGAATCAGTCTTCGCAATTCACTTTGGTGGAGGAGTCAAATCGTGAGCACTCTCAACGGTACAACATTTAATGATATTAATTTCAACGGCATCTTTGATGCTGGAGATCTTGCACTTCCCAATGTCACTGTCTTTTTAGATAGCAATGGCAATGGTTTACCCGAGTCCCTAGAAAAAGTTTCGATCACTGATATTAACGGTTTTTATTCGTTTCCTAATCTAGCGGCAGGAAGCTATCAAGTTGGACAAGTTGTTCCTCCTGGTTTTACACGGACAACGGCATCAAACCCTGTCACCCTAACAGGAGCCGCAGCAGATACAGCTACATTTAACATTGCCAATACTGGAGCCGTTACTCCTGTTGTTCCGTCTCTGAGTGGCAACATTGCAGGGGCTGTCTTTGTAGATAACAATCTGCTCGGTCTCTACAACTACGTCTACGACGATAACGGCAATATCGTTCCCTATAATTCCAACATCTACGACAGTAACGGCAACCTGATTGTCAATACCAATGGGTTTGCCAATACTCAGATATATGATCCCTTTACGGATGCGACGTTACCCAATATTCCGGTCTACATTGACCTGAACAACGATGGTTTCCTCAACTCCAACGAACCTAGCACGTTTACGAATGAAGCCGGGTTTTATAACTTCAACGTTCTACCCGCCGGTTCCTACCTGTTGAGAATTGCTCAACCTTCTGAGGTAACAGGAGAAAACTCGATTCTGGGTGATCTCTTATCCACAACCAATACTCCGTTAGTAGTTGATGTCTTTGGCGGATCAACCGTCAGAGCCGATCTGGGTGTTGTTGCTCCCAATAGTGTTTACGGTAAAGTCATTAATGACCTGAATGGCAATGGCTTCCCCGAAGCTTCAGAACCCGGAATTCGAGGCGTTACGGTCTTTATTGATTCTAATGGCAATAACGTCTTTGACTTAGGCGAAAAGTCTACGGTCAGTGGTGCTGATGGGGCTTACATTATCAAAGGCTTAAATACTGATGTTGGACAACAATCTAACGAAACCTTAGCTCAAAACCCCTACCTGGCTTACCAGCTTTTAGCCGATCCCCTTTCTGTCGCCAAGTCTTTCCCCGTAACTTCCGTTCCCCCAACGACTAGCTACGTTAGAACTTCACCTCTACCGGGGGCTACAATTGATGCTCCGGTGATTCCAGCAGGTTCTGCTCAGGCTAACTTCCTCTATACTTTTGCTCCCACAGCAAGTGCCGTCTTACCGGACAGCATCACAGGATTTGTTTTCAATGATCTCAATGGTGATGGTATTGTTCAGCCCGGTGAGCCCAATCTGCCCGGTGCGGAAATCTATCTTGACCTCAATAACAACGCCAAGTTAGATTCCGGTGAACCGAGTTCGATTAGTGATGCGGCGGGTTCCTTCGGGTTCTTGAATCTTGCCACACCAGGTGACTACATCGTTCGGACAACGGATGAGTTCCTTACCACTGCCGTTCCTAATGTCATTTTAGGTGTGAATCAAGCAGCCCAAGTTGCCGTTGGTTTGGCGACCTTTGAACCGAGTCCCGCTATTAACCAAAACGCTTTAATTCCCATTCTGGGAACCACTGTCGTTTAAAACGGACATAGCATCAAATTTGCTATTTATTTAATCTGAATTTCATCCTAAAGCAGCAGTCTGGCTTACACAGCCCCTAGCTTTGCTCTAGGATGATATTTTTTTACCTCACCAGTCAGGATTTTTCCACCCGCAATTTGTATCAAGATACTCAGATTTTTTGGGTTACTCCTGATTAATTTAGAGTAGGCTAGATTAAGTGGAGTTTAATACTTAACAATTTGTCTCAAGTTTTAGCAACTTCAACCTTTCCCGCCAGCACGTTTAAGTTGAACAATGGTTTAACGGTTATTCACCAGCAAATTCCGGCAACCCCAGTTGTCGTTGTTGATGTCTGGGTAAGGGCTGGTGCCATTTATGAGCCGGATATGTGGTCAGGAATGGCCCACTTTTTAGAACACATGATTTTTAAAGGTACAGAGTGGATTGGCCCTGGTGTGTTCGATCAAGTGATTGAAAGTTGTGGGGGTGTGGCGAATGCGGCCACCAGTCACGATTATGCTCATTTTTATATTACAACGGCTGCTCAATATTTGAAGGAAACATTGCAGGCTTTAGGGGATTTATTACTACACGCAACGATTCCCGAAAGCGAGTTTAATCGAGAACGGGATGTGGTTTTAGAAGAAATTCGTCAAGCGCAAGATGATCCCGATTGGCTGAGTTTTCAAGCCTTGATGGAAACGGTGTATGAACGTCACCCCTACAGTCGTTCTGTTTTGGGTACAGAAGCGAAATTAATGGAACACTCGCCCTATGAAATGCGTTGCTTCCATCGATGTCGTTACCAACCGGAAAATATGGCGGTTGTGATTATTGGGGGTGTGGAGGAGCAGCAAGCTTTGGATTTAATTCATGAAGCCTTTGATAATTTTTTCCCCCCTGCTAGTTTCCCCCATCTTTATGAGGTGGTTCGTCCCCAAATTAAAGAAATTCGTCGCCGAGAACTGCGTTTACCTTATATTGAAGAAGCACGATTAACCTTAGCGTGGACAGGGCCAGGAGTTGACCATTTAAGACAAGCTTATGGCTTAGATTTAATTTCTTCCATTATCGCATCGGGACGAACTTCTCGATTAGTCCAAAAACTGCGGGAGAAACTTCAGCTTGTTCATGATATTTGCAGTGATTTTTCTTTACAACAAGAGTCTAGCTTATTTACGATTAGTGCTTTATTAGAACCTCAATATTTAGAGAAAGTAGAAGACTTAATTTGTGAAGAAATTCATGAATTAATGATTGAGCCAATTTCTGAAGCTGAATTGAGGCGAAGTCAACGTTTTCTTTGTAATGACTATGCCTTTTCAACAGAAACCCCAGGACAGTTAGCGGGATTATATGGATATTATTTCACCGTCGCAGAACCTGATTTATCCGTAACTTATCCCCTACAAATTCAATCCTTTCAGCCTTTAGAACTTCAAAATATTGTGACTGAACTCCTGAATTTAAACCATTATGCAGTGATGGTTGTTCAGCCATAAGGGAGGACAATAGGAATATTTATGCTGTTTAGATTAATATTGGATATAACTGATATATAATATTAATTATATCCAATATTAATTCTTCCGAAAATAGCTATCATGTTTGAGAATTATAGCCCAAAAGTAAGCTATAATTTTCAAACATGAAACAGCCCTGTCCCCCATCCTCTTCCTAACTAGCCATCTAAACTCTCCAAACTAAGAGGAACCATATCGCCTTGAAACGTGAGTCCTAAAAACATTTCCTCTTTCGGTCGAATAATTTTTCCTGTTAAGACACAGCGTTCTTCCTGTTCTGCAATGGCGGAAATATGGGCACGGATATCTTCTCTGGTCAACGACGGGCGATAATCGCCTGATTTTTGTTGGACATAATTCCACAGTATGTCTCGAATCAGGGCTTGATAGCCTTTGTTCTTAGCCAGTCCTTTTAATCTTTCTTTGAGTTCCCGTTCTAGGCGAATGCTGGTCACTTCCATATCAGTCGTTGAAGTTCGAGGAAGGGTATACATAATTTTTTCTCCATGAATAGGTAGACATCTCTGTAATATTAGTGTAGTATAAATAACGTAAGATTAAAACTATCTATATCGAGGTTCAGCTTTCAAGTGATCAACTTATCCACATTCAGGCTAAATTCCAATTGTTTCAAGGGTTCAGGCTCATCTGATGGAGCTACCTGGAATCCTGAAACCGGAACCTCTATGGTTGAGGGCCAGTCTAGCAGTGGTTATAGTGATCCATTAGAACCCAATCCATCAAAGATATCCGATCAATTCCACTTTGACCCTCTAACAATTGCATCATTCTTTTTTCATCACCGAAGCGGGAGGTACAAATTGAGATGAACTGTACCCAAACCCAAACCCAAACCGAACTCGGTTGAACCCCCGCTTCCTCATCAGAAAAACAGGCGGGGGTTTGTGTTTGTATCAATAAGTGTAAATGGAGTCAAGCCGTGACCAGCCCAACTGACGTATTAAGGCAATCTGTGGTCGTATTCTCCCCCAATTATTTGCCCATGAACCGAGTCAATATCAAACGGGCAATTGGTTTGTTAGTGACTGGAAAAGCTGAACCTCTGGAACTTAATTCCAATGACTCCGGTTGGTTTGTCCATTCTCCGAGTCTGGTACTTCACGTTCCAGCCCAAATTCGTTTAACGATAGCGGGTCAAGAACGAATTTGGAAGGTTCCCCCGGTCAACCGTCGGGAAATTCTGCGGCGAGATCACCAATGCTGCCAATATTGCGGGAGTACAAAACGATTAACCATTGATCACGTCTTTCCCCGTTCTCGTGGGGGTACTCATACCTGGGATAACGTCGTCACGGCTTGTGAACGTTGCAATACCACTAAAGGCAATCGCACTCCTGAAGAAGCTCGAATGCCCTTACGCACGAAACCCAAAGCCCCCATCCACCCAGTTGTTGCTTTCGCCGAATATTTCTGGCAAGGGTTGTAGGGTGTCGGTGAACAGCTAACCGTCAACTGTCAACCAACCCTTGGCTTTTCTGAAAAGGGATTCAAAATCAATGCTGAAGTTAACTTATACGGAAACAGCGTTTCATATTGAGCGTCTCAGTCAATCTCCAGAACAACTGGTGGCGCTGCGGGTGAAGTTGGCAATGCGAATGGGCCAAACGATGGTTGTTGAACCGAGTTCTGCCTCGTTTCTGTTACCTGTCAATGTCTCCACCTTGTCGATGTTAGAGGCGGCTGTTCGTCAACAACGCTCAGAAGCAATTGCCTTATGTGTGGCGGATACAGAAACCATTGAAGTTAGTTTAACTGGAACTTGGATTACTGTTGATCCAGAGGGTGAAAGTGGAATTTTTCTCACGGTTTTAGGCGATCGCACTGAATCTTTACTCTATCACCTCTGGCTACAAGCATCGGGCAATACTTCCGTGATTCGAGATTAATTTGAGGGGGGTTAACACAGTCATAATATTCAAGATTTGTCTTAACTCACCCTCCCCTACTGATTGCTGATTAACCTACATTTTTTTGATAAATTTCTAATGGTAAATTATCAGGATCTTTAAAAAATGTATATCGTTTACCTGTGATTTCATCTCGTTTAATCGGTTCTACACAGATCCCCTTCCCTAATAAATCAGCAACACTTAGGTCAATATTATCAACTTCAAAGGCTAAATGTCTTAAGCCACAAGCTTCCGGTTGATTCGGTCTTTGAGGAGGATTAGGAAATGAAAATAACTCAATCTGATCCTGAGTTCCGACTCGTAAATCTAATTTATAAGAATTTCGTTCTTTTCTAAAGGTTTCTGCAATAATTTCAAACCCTAAAAGATTGACATAAAAATTTTTAGATTTTTGATAATTAGAACAAATAATTGCAATGTGATGGATTTTATTGATTTTCATCATTTCTCCTGCTCAAACTTAGAATTATTATCTTGTGTCAACGGTGTCAACTTCTGCTATTCTATAGAATCTATTCTCAACAATACTTTGGCTCACTGTGCTGTATCCCAGCCAACAATCTTGGCCTTCTTCTCCTCCTTGGACACCAGTTTTTCTAACTCAACACCTAGACGAAACTCTACATTTAGGGTATAATTGATGAAATCTCCCAATAGTAACGCTATATCTAGTATTTGGGAAAATGATCGTCCAGAATCTAGGTGTTTGCCCATGTCTCAAAATTTAATCAAGGCTGGAGTTATTGTGCCGAGTCAATGGCCCCTAGCCCGTGTCTGGTTAGAAGTTGCCACCTTACTGAGTATTGCGCCCCGACACATTGAGCGCCTAGAATTCTGGCCCCATCAAATTTGGGTAAAAATTCAACAAAAAAAAGCGGTTTTCGTCAGTTATCGTCGCTTACCCCTGTGGAAAGAAACGGGGTTAGATTCAATTCAAAATTGTAGCGAACGCTCCAGCTTAGAGCAATTAGGAGAAATGCTCAGTTTAGAAGTCAAGCACTATAAAAACCAGTATAACCCTGTTATTTTAGAAGAATGGCGTTCAGCTTGGGCGAAAAAATCTCAATACTTTAAACTCGAAGCTCAACGACAAGCCCAAGAAGAAGAACGACTCAAACCCATTCGTGAGCGTGAACAGGCTGGTCAACAATGGCACGAAGGCTGGAAAACAATTTTACATTATTGTAATAGCTTTGACTCCTTAGAACGATTAGCTCCTGAACTGCAACAACAAAGCCAAGAATTTGCCGACTTACCCGAAGGCGAAACAGCCATGCAACTGTGGCATCAACGGTGGCAAGAACTTACCCAAGCGACGGCCTAGTCAACCGCTAACCGGAATATTCCCGAGAGCACGTCACTGTTAATCCTGAGATTAACAGTTTATTCCCGTTGGTGCTATTAATTGGCAACAGATTAAGATATAATAAAGTAGGTTTGAATTTCCAGAGTGCTGTATTAAACCCAAAAATCAGGGTCGTAATCGAGCTCAAAAGTATCGCACAAGGATACAAAATCAGGGTTAGCGCTGAATCCATTATCGGCGCGATGAAGATAGATATACCCTGTATGGGGGATGACCTTTCAGACTCCCTTGTTAACTTGGGTTAGCAAAAATATATCGCTGACGATTACCTTAAACCCATCGTCAACGGCTATTGAAGACGTAGCAACGTTCAAAACGTCAAATTTTTTTGACTCTCTCCAAAAGTAGGGTAAGACATACCCGAAGTCTAAGTCAAATATTCTCCGTAAATCTTGGGGAGATCATACCCTCTAGGTAGCTTTTGCTTACCTTTATTTGTTATGTTTTTGCATCATTAAAGGTTGTAGAAACACTCAAAAATAAAGGGGTGCTTTTGCTGGGATTTTAATCAACCCAAAACCGCTTTACTTCAGTAAAGGGGAATATCAGACTATTTGCACAAGCAAACGACTGTAAAACATAAAAGGGGGTGACGTCCATGTTCAAGCAAAATCAAAATCAACTCAAAAAAGTGCAATTAGCTGAAGGAGTATTTGTCTATACTCCCCTGGATGATCTGTGCATTCCAGCTTTACGGTCTGGGTATGCGGGATACCCCGTTAACCCTCGATGGAATGCGATCAAGTTCCATGCTTGGAAAATCGGACGACAATGGCGCGAAGCGCTAGGGCGGGGCGAAATGATCATCCGGTCAACGGACTCGATGTTAGTCCCCATTCAGAAGACTGAGGAAAGTAGTGATTCTCCCTTACCTCGATCGTGGAACATTAACCCAATATTAAAATTATCCGACCATTCGTCTCAAAAGGATGTTCTCGCTTTAATTTGAGTTAGAATTTTAAGCAATCTCAAGAGTCAAAGCAGATATTTTCCTGTTTCCTGGCTCCTGAGCTTGCACCTAACCCTCAAACAGCAGATCAACCATGAAGAAACTCACTATGTCATTACTAGCAGCTTGTTTAGTGACTTTACTCTCGCTAACAAGCTTTTCTAGTAATGCTTGGGCTTTTGATCAAACCCAGCTTGACCTTCTCAAAAGCAGCGTTGAACAATGGAATAATTGGAAATTTAGCACGGGTTCACGCCCAGACTTAACGGGAGCCGACTTGAGTGGCTTAAACTTAACGGATGCTTTTTTGCGTTTCTCTGACCTGAGTGGAGCGAATTTAGCGGGTACTAACCTCCATGATGCCGATCTGATCAGTGTCAAGTTAAACAATGCTAATTTAACTGGAGCCGACTTAACTGATACATCCCTTTCTGATACCGACTTTAGTGGTGCGAATCTAACAAATGCTAATCTGAGTGGATACCACTATACAGATGATTTCATTAATTTTCAAGGGGCAAACTTAAGCGATGCTAACTTAAATAGCGACGAGCTAATAGTCTGTAATATAAACACAGATCCCTACGCAGATCGCTACAGAGATCCCTACGCAGATCGCTACAGAGATCCCTACGCAGACCGCTACAGAGATCCCTACGCAGACCGCTACAGAGATCCCTACGCAGACCGCTATACAGACCCCGAAAATAGCTACAGATACCAGTTCCAATGTGAATCTTCTCGTTCACGAGAATCTAATTTAGTCGTCAATTTTTATCAAGCCACTTACAACGAGAATACTCAATTTCCTCCGGGTTTAGATCCTGAACGTGCTGTTGCCAAAAACAATCAACCGTTTGATCGATATGCACGCTATCGCTAAAACGATTAACACATTACAGACCTCTGAGTTCTTTAAAAATTCAGGGGTCTAATTATAGCAGGACATAGGAGATAAAACAGCCATCATTAATGTTTTGATGATCTCGGCATTTATTCTATCAATATTCTGATATAATAGATAATAGTCTCAATTGCTAATGATACAATTTTTTTCCTGTTTTTTATCTCCTGACACCTGATTATGCTTTCTCCAGACCCAATGCCATTAACGGTTAAAGATGCTGAAGCCCTTTTAAAAGACTTTATTTGTAACGATGTTATTTCCCCGATCTCGGAGGCAGAAAACGCTAAAATTCAACAAGCATTATTATTGCTAACTCGTGAATCTGAATATCAAATGATTGGGATTTGTGCAGATTCTAAGGAACAAGCCTTAACAGCATTAACCGATTATTTAAAAGCTTTTCAATACTCTATAAATGTTGGAGAAAATGCTTTAGATACCGTTGAAGGAGCCGTTTATTTAAAGTTTAATGGTCGCCATCAAACCTTTTATATTAGCCCATATTTAGAAAAATATCGAGGGGTTTTAATTTCCTTTCAATCAACGGAAGAAGATGGAATTAATGGAGTATACGGGCATTTTCCGTTAGATTTATTTGCTTAAATTGATCAAAAACCCATAGAGAAACCGGGTTTCTGAAGGATTCATCTTAATGTTATGTCTTAGATTAAGATAACAGCCAGAAACCCGGTTTATTTGAACATTAACCTTTAAACAACAACGCTAGAACTCGGTTGAGGTTGGGGGGGTGGAGCAGGTTCTGATTCATTCGGAACACCTCCATAGTTATCCATCAAATTGCTATAGAGTTGGATATATTCTCTAGCAGAATTTTCCCAACTAAAGTTTTGACTCATACCACGACGTTGCAATTCTCGCCATTGATCTTTAAACCGGAAGGCTTCAGAAGCCCGAACCATTGAGGTATAAAAATCTAAGGGTTCATAGCGATCAAAACAGTATCCTGTTCCTTGATAATTAATCGGATCATTATAGGATACCGTATCCACTAAACCCCCAGTGCGTCGGACAATGGGAACACAACCGTAACGCATTGCCAACATTTGACTAATACCACAAGGTTCAAACCGACTCGGCATCACAAAGGCATCACAACCCGCATAAATCCGCCGAGATAAGGCATCATTAAACAATAATTGTGTCGTCATCCGACCCGGATAACGAGAGGCCATGTGCCATAATTGGGTTTCATAATAGCGATCGCCCGTTCCCAAAACAATCAATTGACAATCGGTATAAGATAAAAATTGATCCATAATTTGAATTACGAGATCAATTCCTTTCTGTTCGACCAATCGCGTTACCATACCCATTAAGAACGTATTAGAATTAACTTCTAATCCCACTTCTTCTTGAATTGCAACTTTATTGACGCGACGATTTTCTAGGCTATCAGCCGTAAAGCGTTCAGGAATATAAGGATCAGTCGCCGGGTTATAGGAAGTGGTATCAATTCCATTTAAAATCCCTGTCATTTTGCCACTGACATAGGATAGCAACCCTTCTAAATTTTCCCCATAGGCTGCGGTTTGAATTTGTTGAGCGTAAGTCGGAGAAACGGTCGTCACGACATCAGCCGCTTGTACCGCCGCCGCCATCGTATTGTGACCCTGCATATACCAAGGACACCAAGTAATCCGTTCCAAATACCAGCGCCAAGGCCCTTGATAGGCTAAATTATGAATAGTGAAGACTGTAGCAATATCAGGCGTTTCGTGCATCCAGACCGGGATCATTCCCGTATGCCAGTCGTGGCAGTGAATAATATGGGGTTTCCAATAGTTCCACGCAAATTCAGCCGCGCCACTGGAAAATAAGGTGAACCGCCAATCCTCATCCTCTCCATAGTACACACGACGAGGCATAAAGGATGGATGTCCAAACAAATATAATGGTACATCAGTTTTCGGAAATACCGTTTCAAATACCGCGAAACGCTGGTACATGGTATTTCCCCACCAGATCGGATCTTTTGGGATTTTGATCTTATCAGGGAGGAAGCCATAATAGGGCATAAAGATGCGAACATCGTGTCCCATTGCTCGCAATACCTGCGGCAATGCACCGACCACATCTCCCATCCCGCCAACTTTCGCTAAAGGTGCCGCTTCTGCGGCGACAAATAGAATTCGCATTTTAATTTTGCGTTCCCTTAGTTGCTCCGTAACGTTATCATACCTGTCTCGGTGTCCGATTAAACGCTTTATTCGAGTTCGTTGAATTCGCTATCGAAGTGAGTCCCAAAGGCGATGTCCACTGTACCGCGAATATTGTATGTTGGAATTAGGAATAAATCTCACCGAAATCGAGTCAAGTCATGCTGTAGCTAAATACTCGGTTGTCGATGCCTTTCGCAGGAGATTCAAAAAATGCTTGATCAACTGCTCAATGCTATTACATCCTGGGGTAGGTTTCCCAAGGCATTCACCAGACTTTCCCCCGTTGTTAACATTTTAGTCTGGAGTGTACTCCTTTTTGGGGAAATTCCCATAGCACAGGCTCTTTTAATTTCACAAAATCCTAACAATACTCCTTTAGAAAGGGCTACTGTTCAACATAATTTTTTGGAAGAGGGGGTTTACCTCTATGGTCAGTCTCCTCAACCGGAACAAATTGGACAAGCTTATATGGTGTTTGAGGTCAAGCAAGGTCAGGTGACGGGAGCGTTTTATATGCCTCGCTCGTCTTTTGACTGTTTTACCGGAGTTCCCCAAGGAAATCAACTTAATTTAAACATCATTGAAAGTTACAGTCAAGAAGCTTATTCTTATAATATTGGTTTTAGCAATACTGCTGTTGTCGCGGCGGCCCAAGGTCAAGGAACAGAGAAAAACAATATTGTTTTAGAAGGGTTTCATCGAATTCCAACGGTGAGCGAAAATGACACTCGCCTTTTAAGTCAATGTAAAGCTGATTTTAAGTAGATAAATAGGGAACAGGGAACAGGGAACAGGGAACAGGAGATGGAAAAAAGGGGTTAGCTATCCGATAATTACTTGTAGCAAATATTGAAGGATGGAATATTAACGATTAACGGTTAACCCTTAATTGTTAACAGTTAACCGTTAAAAAAATCTATAACAATTATTGTTTTTTGAGTAAATCAACGGCTTCTTGTAATAACCGGATAGCTTGTTCTATTTTACTCAATATTTCGGCTTGACTAACAGGTTTGGGTGTTGGTGTTGGTGCTGGTGTTGGCGTTGGTGTTGGTTTGGGTGTCGTTACACCTCCTAATTCATTGACATATCGCAATAAATCTTGATCTCGTCGTAACCATCCATTTAAGAAAACTTCTTGACTGGGGTTAGCTTTTACTCGTTGATAACGATAATCAATTCGATTTTGACAATAGCGTTGGGCGGTTTGTAAATTATTGGCTTTTTCTAATGCGGCTTTTGATTTTGCGCCGAAATTGCCATCAACGGTTAACCCACCAATGGCTTCTTGTAAAAATTCTAAACTACCTTTAACACTAAAATTAACGGCCGTATCAAAATGGGCTACCGCTAACGGTAACACCATTGAATCTGCTAAACAGGGTTTCCAAAATTGTAAATAATATAATTCTTCGACTTCAGGTTGTGTAATTTGGAGAACCGACTTAGACGTTAAATTCTTATTGCGTAAATAAGTATCATAACTTCCTTGACTAATTCCATAATTAACAGTTCCTGCTAAATCTCTAGGGTCGCCTACACCAGCTTCCCATTTTAACGTAAATTTTAATGCGGTTTTAAAAGCTTCAGGATATTCTGGCATGGTTTGAGTTTGGGGTAAAGGTTAGATATTGATCAAAAAATATCAGTGCTTATCAATATCTAACCTATTTGTCAACTAACTACGCTGAATTTCAGCAAAAATTTCGTTTAATATCTCTTGAGCACCTTGGTCTTTGAGTTTATTGGCGAGTTGAATACCTAACTCTTCCGCATCCGCCGCATTTCCGGTGACGGTATCTTTAATTAAGCGTTTTCCATCCAGACTCGCCACCATTCCCGTTAAGGTCAGTTGGTCGCCATTAATAAAAGTATTCACACCAATGGGAACTTGACAACCGCCTTCTAACTCCCGTAGAAAAGCTCGTTCAGCATAACATCTTTGGGCGGTTGGAGTGTGTTCAAGAACTTTAATAATCTCAAGAATATCGCTATCTCCTTCTCGACATTCTATTCCTAATGCGCCTTGTCCGACGGCGTGGAGGGAAATTTCCGAGGGGATGACTTGATGAATGCGATCGCTCATTCCTAAACGAGTTAACCCAGCAACCGCTAGAATAATAGCATCATACTCTCTATCGTCTAATTTTTGCAGACGAGTATTCAGGTTGCCGCGTATATCTTTAAATTCTAAATGAGGATAATGGTGTCTGAGTTGGGCTAGGCGTCGCAGAGAAGAAGTCCCAATAACAGCACCCGCCGGAAGGGTTTCCAGTTGCTTATCTTTATGTTTTTCATGAACGACTAAGGCATCTGCGGGATCTTCGCGTTCCGAGACACAGCCTAACATTAATCCTTCGGGAAGTCGAGTCGGTAAGTCTTTGAGGGAGTGCACCGCAATATCGCTGCTGCGCTCAAGCATCCCTACTTCTAATTCTTTGGTAAACAGTCCCTTATCGCCAATTTTAGCCAGGGCGACATCAAGGATTTTATCGCCTTGGGTGGACATGGTTTGCACTTCAAAGGTGATTTCGGGGAAGTGTTTCTGAAGTTCTCCTTGTACCCAATAAGTTTGTACTAGGGCGAGTTGGCTTTTGCGCGATGCAATGCGGACGGTACGAGTCGGGGCAGATACAGACATACTGAAGAAATAATACAAGCAAATAAAGTCACTTGATCTAGCCTACCGCAAGGAGGGACGTCAATGTTGTTAAGGTGTGTGACGGGGGAGGGATGTTGGGTTAAAAGCAACAGTTGTTACAAAACTTCATGTTTTTGACACAAAAGATATATAGGTAGGAAAAGCCATCTAGGATTGTGAACAATAAGATTTTATGGAAATAATGATCATGGCTAGAACTCAAGATGTCATTGTCAAAAAGTTACCTGAGCTTTTACAAAATTTGCCCGACCAAGGTTTTCTTCAATTAGATTTGACAGAAGAGCAAAAAGAATGTTTTGAAAAAATGAGAGAATCTAATTTCTTACTTTCTCAAGCATTAGAAGCAAAATTTACAGGTCAAGATGGCATATTTGAGCAAGTTTTGGAAAATCAAGGAATTGACCCTTTAAAAAGAGAGGCAATTCGGAAAATAATTAAGGAATACGAAATATTATGGGAAATTATTCAACTAGCAGAACCCTATCTAAAAAAATTCTATTCTGAAACGGCTGCTTTACTCTATCAAGAGCTACAGGATCAATCATCATCTCTAAATCGGTTTCGGTATAGAATATTGTCTAAAATGTTGAAAGAAAAGTATAAGTTTTTATCTCCTGAAGATTTGTTTATAGCCATAGTCAAAGAAGAACAATACAGAATATTTATGGATTCTTTAGGGTTGAACAATACTGAATTTTCAGTGAATAAGATTCGTGAAATTTTAACTAGCTTTAAGATTTGTATTTTTCCCGGTAAAAACGAAATTCTTTCTCCTTATAAATATAAAGCTAGAGTTGATAAAGTAGTTGATTACGTAAAAATAAATCAACTCAATTATGGTTGGAAAGAAATGATATTCTTTGTTTGCTTTCATTATTTAGAATGTTTACAAAATCCTTATTCTTCTGATGGAGATGCAATTTGTAACTCGGATTTTGAAGAATTAAGTGATTAATCTTGAAAAATGTGATCGCATTTCTTAAAATTAGCCTAATAAATTCCCCATTGTCATGCTGAACGAAGCGCAGCGTAGTGAAGCATCTCATAGAGATTTCTGCTATCAGCAAATAACCCTTGAGATCCTTCGCTTCACTTCGTTACACTCAGGATGACATTGAAGGTTTAACGGTTTAAATTTGGGAGATGCGATCGCATTTATCCCTATAAAATTCCACAGTCAACGTAGGGGCGAGGCGCGCCTCGCCCCTACAGGGTTTAGATTGTTAGCAAAGATTTAAAATGATCAAGGTCAAAATCTGGTTGTCCCTAAAACAGGTGGTAAAATGGTAAAAACAACCTAGATTAAGCAGATTATACGTTTATTAGATTTGGAGATTTGGTATGCAAAATATAAAAACACAAAGTAAATCCTTAGAATATTACTTAAATTTACCTTATCCGATTACACTATATCCTGAACCTGACGGGGGTTATGTTGCTGAAATTAAAGATTTACCTGGGTGTATGACTCAAGGGGAAACCCTAGAAGAAGTTATGGCAAATTTGCAAGATGCAAAACACCTATGGTTAGAAACCGCTTATGAATTTGGGGATGAAATTCCAAACCTATAAATAAGAACTTAGAGAAGTGGAAAATCAGGAGCTTAAAATTAATCAAAACCCATTTAATTACAATTTATGCAAAATAAAAATGAAAAACAGATTATAAGAGGGTGAGAATAAAACTAACTATTAATAATCCGAAAACAACGACCCAAACAAGATTCTGTTGAAGCCAAATTTTGAGAGTAACAGATGGAGTTTGCTGAGGTTTAATCGAAGTAGAAATTAACGGTTCAGAACGATTTTGATAAAGGGTACATTCCTGAGCAAAAGGACGTTGGGGAAAGTTACAGGTATCATCCTCATGATAGAGACAAGTTTCACAGAGAGATTCTTTCCCGCTAGAACGATAGAGGGGAATACCAGGATGTCCAAACGCTTTAAGCTGATATTGACAATGGGGACAGTTAACCGCTTGGGAGTCAACAGGTTGGTGACAACGGGGACAATGGGACATTTTAAGGGTTCAAACCTTCAAAAAATGAATCTGCGAATTTGGGGAAAATATCACAAAATAGAAAATGTGAGTCAGTTTGAAAATAAAGCCTAGCTTTATATTTGCACTTTAGCAGCCTTATACGGGCAGAAACAATGGATAATCAAAATAACTTACTCCGACAACTGCTGATGATTGGGATTGGAACAACATCGTTAGTAGCGGAAAAATTGCAGGAAGCAACGGATCAGTGGGTCAAAGACGGAACGATGAATACAGAGCAAGCTAAACGCTTTGTAGACGATATGATGCAGGGTCTAAGATTAGATCATACCAGTTTAGAAGACCTGATGCAGCGACAGTTCCGAAATTTAATGCAGGATGTGGGGGTTCCCCGTCAGTCGGAACTCGATGAGTTACGCGGACGCCTCGACCGCCTCGAACGTCAAGTTAGAGATTTAGAAAATCGTCTTTGGCGCTAAACAGTTCCCAAATAATGTCAAACTTAAAGATTGGGTTTTCTCTAAGAAAACAATCCTAAAGGTACATGAGTATACGCAGGAGGATGAATTTTGCGAGAAATTCTAATTAGTTTAGGGGTGATTATTGTTTGTACGGTTGTGTTAGTTGTTGCTCAAATTACAACAGCCGTCCAACAGGCGAAAGCGACGAATCAAAACACTCCTATTGCAGTACAACAAACGGTTTCCCCGACTTCAACAGTAAAACCATCTAGCAATCCTTTGTTTGCACAAGGTATTGCGTCCAATGCTCAAACTATTATTGCTCAAAACATGACAAATTCAGAAGAAAAAGTAATTACAACTGACTCTGGTTTACAGTATGAGGATTTGAAAGAGGGAGACGGTGTATCTCCTAGTAAGGGTCAAACGGTTACAGTTCATTATACCGGAACTTTAACAAATGGTAAAAAGTTTGATAGTTCTCGCGATCGCGGACAACCGTTTCAATTTAAAATTGGTGTAGGTCAGGTGATTAAAGGTTGGGATGAAGGCGTTATGAGCATGAAAGTAGGCGGACGTCGCAAGTTAATTATCCCACCGGATTTAGGTTATGGTGCTCGCGGTGCTGGGGGTGTCATTCCTCCGAATGCAACGTTAGTTTTTGATGTGGAACTATTGGGCGTGAAGTAATTCTTTGAGCCTCAAAAGTTACCCAATAAACCGGGTTTATAAGCATGATTTCTGGGTTAAAATCCAGGTTTTATGAACCAACCCGGTTTTTGATCTATTTACCTGAATTTAATCCGATTACACCGATGATAATCAATGCAATTGATATAAATTTAATCGGAGTAATTGACTCCCGAAAAAACGCGATTCCAATCATAGCAATTAAAGCAGTTCCTACACCAGACCAGACCGAGTAAGCAAGGCTAACTTCAATTTTTTTGAGGACTATTGTTAAGCAAGTAAAACTCAGTCCATAGAAAATAAATATTCCTATAGAAGGCCAGATTCGAGTAAAGCCTTGGGATAACTTCATACAGGTTGTCCCCATCACTTCAAACACAATTCCTAAAATTAGATAAATCCCGCTCATGAATTCCATCTTGATTAACCAGTACGTCTTTTTTGATACTCAAATTATTATACTTAAAATTAATATTAAGACTGGGGGAATTGAGGTTAAATTAACTAGACCGAGGATTGGCTAAATTTCTGAATTTAGTAAATTGAGGATCAAATAACAGTTTAATGGTTCCTGTGGGGCCATTACGATGTTTAGCAATAATAATTTCTGTAATTCCTCGGTCTGGCGTATCAGGATTATAATAGTCATCTCGATAAATCATCATGACTAAATCCGCATCTTGTTCGATGGAATTGTGAACAATAATATTATTGGCGACAAAATTATGCAGACCCGGAACTGTTAAGTCAAATACTTCTTCTTCTCCATCGGATATGATTGCCACAATTTCATCCCAATACACATCACTGTTATCTGGTAAACATATCTGTTGTTTAGAACTTAATTCATCTAGTCTTTTCCAACCCTGAATTGTTAAAAATTTGTGATTAGCAGTTGCTTTAATTTGTCTTCCTAGTCGAGTTTTTAAGGTAAATACAGGTTTAATACCTGTAGAAAAAGCATGACTAACAATTGCTGTTTCTAGCTTCATTGTTTTTGCATTTAAAGCCCAAACTGAAAAACCAGATTGACCTACTAATTCTTTAATGGGTACTTGTAATCCGGTATCTGCTAATGTGATTAAGCTATCACCTGTTAAACAACCAGATTCCCTTAAATCCGATAACATCGGGCGTTTATTTGTTCGAGATTCAACGCTTCGACTTAACTGGGATAACGCAATAACAGGTACACTTAATTCTCTCGCTAATCCTTTTAATGATCGAGTAATTCTTGATAATTCCTGTACTCGATTATCACTTCCTCCCTCCATTAATTGTAAATAATCAATTAAAACTAACCCTAACGCGCCTCCATTTTCCGCTTGTAATCTTCGGGTTTTAGAACGCATTTCCGTAACAGTAATATTTGGGGTATCATCAATAAAAATCGGTAATTCCGCTAAGGAACTAATTGCCATTGTTAACGGTTCCCATTCTGATTGACTAATGCGTCCTGAACGAATGCGGTTACTTTCAATTTTGGCTTCACTAGATAACAGTCGTTGTACTAACTGTCCTTTAGACATTTCTAAACTAAAAATAGCAATCGGTAACTTATGACCCTTCGCAATATTATGTCCTAAACCGACGGCAAAACTGGTATTATGAACACAGATATCATTGGCAACAAAATTATGAGTTTCAGGAATCGTTAAGTCATAAACTTGTTTTTCCCCGACGAATTCAATTGAAACAATTTCATCCCAATAAATCTCGCTAGTTGCTAACTGTTGTAAGGGTAAATCCTCTAAAACAGTTGCTAAAGTCCAAAGTCTTTCCCGTGATAATTGTCGTTTACCAACATGAATATTACTATATCCTGAAATTCCTGCTCGTTGTGCTAAACTTTGCCAAGATTCATCGCCTTTAACTGTTGCAATTTCTTGCCAAATTTCTACAGGGATTAAATCTCGGTTCGTTTGATAGCGTTTATTTATTAACGCTTGTTGTATTTTTAATAGCGTTTCTTCTTGACTAAAAATCCCGATTTCTGAAATGAAGGTTTTGATAGATAAAGCATCGGTAATATCCAGTTGCCAAGCCGTTCGTCTCGTTTCTTTATATTTAATAGAACGCTTTTTCAAAATTGAAATAATACCAAACCGTAATAATAAATGTTGAACTTGTCGGGCTAATTCTTCACTAACACTCGCATAACCGAGTTGACATTGACCACTAGCTAAAAGAGTTGCCCAACCATCTGTTGCAAACAAACGATTAAGAAATAAGGCGATTTGCGATCGCTCTAATCTAAAAATAATTTCAGGAATCGTTTTTTGATGAAGTTCTTGTGCTGATAGTCCAAATTGTTCTAACCATTGATAATTATTATGAGTTAAAACAATGTTTTTATTATTCAACCCTCCATTTCCTAATAAATAACCTAAAATTTTAACTTGATATTCTGGTAAATTTTCAGTTCCAAAACAATTTAATTGACGAGGAATAGCAATTTTATCTCCAGGTTTAAGTTCTGCTAAAGGTCGCCATCCTTGAATCATTAAAAACGGATGAGTCAAGGTTGATTCTACAAAATGTCCTAATTTTGTTGTTACTCTAAAGACAGGTTTAATTCCATCATCAATAAAATCCGAAGGTTCAGTAATTTTAAATTTCCAATCAGATTTTAAAGTCAAAATTTGAGCTTTTTGACGCTTATAAATCTCTTGAATGGTGACAACACTGCCATCGAATAGAACAATTTTACTATCAAAACTTAAACATTTCCCCATTGATGGCCTACCCGCAATAATAATTAAATCCGACCGTTGGAAACCCCCTGTCATCGCATCTAAATCATAAAATCCGCAAGGAATACCGGGTAACGAAATTCCCTCATTGCGGTCTTCAATTTCTTGGAAGGTATCAATTAAGGTTTCTCCAATAGAAACTAAATCCTGTTGGGGTCGAACTTGAGAAATATTAAAGATTTGTTGTTCGGCTTTATCGAGAACCGTTTCTAAATCTTGGCTGGTATCATAAGCTAATTCAATAATATTATGTCCGCCAGTAATCAGGCTGCGACGGATTTTTTTATCTAAGACTAATAAACCATATTGATCAATATTAACAGCCGAAACAGTCCGATCTACGAGTTGAGTTAATTTTAATTGTCCTCCCACTTGTTCGAGTAATTTTTGATCTGCTAACCAAGTGGTAACGGTCATTAAATCCGTGGGTTTTCCTTGAAAATGTAGGGTTAAAGTTGCCCGATAAATAATTTGATGGGATTTGAGGGCAAAGGATTCAGGTTGTAATAATTCTGCTACCCGACTAATGGCTTCTGGATCAAGGAGAATACCGCCTAAAATTGCTTCCTCTGCTTCTATGTTTTGAGGGGGAAGGCGATCGCTAATACTAGAAAATTGAGGTTCATTCATTATAATAATAAAAGGATTTCAATAAAAAAATTTTCCCTTCTATTCTATCTTATCTGGTGCGTGCGCGTTGCTTACGCACCCTACGCACCCTACGCACTTATAACACAACAATAATCACCTATCTTTGTAGGGGCTTGTGTCCCGCCTCGCCCTAACCTAATATTCAATTAGATTGAATTTTAACTGCGTAGGGTGTGTAAGCAAAGCGCACGCACCCAATATCTAAAAGTTAAGTTAAAAATATTGATGGGTTTGAGATCGCACATTTCCCCTCTCACTTCAAACCTATGATCCTATTCTTGCTAACAAACGCCGTTTAAGGGCGAGGAAACCTCGCCCCTACATTTTAAGGATAATTGATTATTATTAGCTTGTGGAAATAGAATTTAAAATCGTATCAATTTCTGTCTGAACTTTATCTAATTGTGAACGCAGTTGATCTAACGATTGTTTTTCCGATTGCCATTTTTCAGGAATTTCTTGTTCATATCTATTTTGTTTTTCTAATAAATCATCATAAAAGGTTAAATAGAATCTGACAATGGATATAGCTAAATTGAAACACTTGTTTAACCTTGGTAATAGGCTACTTTCTATAAACAATAGAACTGTATTGGAAAAATCATCAAATTTTTCTTTTTTAACAACCAAAAAACAGTCTTTGCGAAAGGCTTCCCAAGAAGGTTTTATTATATCAATTAAAGGGTCAGAAACAGTGTTCTTTTTATTAAAAAAGAAATTTATTCTATAATGGTTATCATTTATTTTAGACAATAAATTATTCTTGTATTTACTTTCTAAAAAACTAACATGAGAGTCTAATTTATGAATTTTAAAAATAGAAAAATCTTCAGATAGTAATTCTATATTATGTTTAATTGCTAGAATGATTTGACGGTCTTGAGCCATTAACTCCCTTTCTAAACTTTTGATTAAACCATCTTTATCTGATAAGCCTAATTCGGGTTTAGGTTTTCCGGTATTCTTTTCAGTAAACCACTGCATTTTAAGTTTGGTAAAACGATGAGCCCATGCTTGTTTTATTTCTTGAACAACTTCTGTTTCGCATTTTTTCCTTAAATTACGAATCCGTACATCTACATTGCTAATTTGTGCGATCTGTTCCCAAATTTCATCCTTGGGGATAGATAAAATTCTCGCTTTACTATTCCAGACTTCCTCAGCATAATCTAAATCTTGATAACAATTTTTTAGTAATTGTTCTAGTTTTACAGCAGACTGTCTCATTTCATCCGTACAGAGTTGAATTGATTGACTTAAATCGGTTGCTGACTGTTTTAACTCTAAGGATTGATTGCCATTAGAATGGATTAGTGTAATTGCTTCATTAAGAGCAAGAAAGGCTTTGAGAGATTCATTCATCACATTTAATTCCCGGCTCAATGTTTTTTTTCCCATCAGTAACCACTTTGAACAGGTATCACTGATATAATTAATTATACTAACTTCTGACACCCAGGTTAACTTAGTTATGGAATCTCAAGATTTAGAGCCTTTGTTAAAGTCCGTCGGTCTTGCCTTAGATGTAGCAATTCCTTTTGCATCTGCCGTTCCTTATCTCGGAACTGTATTAATTATCGCAAAAATTGGGGTCAGAGCCTATCAAGGGAAGGTAGAATCTGACAATCTTAATCGAGACTTAGACTATCTGAAAAAGGGCGTAGATAGCTTACAGGAAAAGGCAAGTATATTAGAATCAGCAACAGCAACCCTAGGAGTCGGTGTTGCTTTACAGGGAATACTTTCAGCACTAAATTTGCAGCAAAATCGTCAATCAAATTTAAAATTAGATCAAGTTTTGTTAGAGCTTCAAACAGGTTTTACAGATTTAAAATCAATTATTAATCATCAAGGAGATGAAATTTTAAAAGCGATCAATCAAGTGGGTCAAGAAATTAAACAAGAAATACACCGCGTTGAGTTTGTTAAGGCTTATGGAATCTTTCAGTCAGTCCATAATAATCGACTCCCATCGGCTTTAATAACACAAAATCCTAAAGATAGAAATGATAAATTAAACTTGACTTGGAATGAGTTACAAAATTGTTTAGCTATTTATAACAACAAAGAATTAATTTCTTCTCCTTCGATTTCAGGGAGATTGAAGCGATTAGAATGTGCTTGGGCGATTGAGCAAACTTTAGCGTTAGTTGATATTTTAAAAAATGATTTTGATGCTTGTATTTTTCAGTTGAATCACCTAAAAGATAAAATCATCAAAGATTGCATGGAATTAACAGAGTCCTGTCAATCAGAGGAAGAAATTGATTTTATATTTCCTAGAATTAACTATATTATCAATCATGATATAATTTTAATTAATTTCTGGAAAAACAATCTAAAAGTTATACAAAATTTATCGGTTGAGGATCAGGAAAAACTAGCTAGTTTTAATGTAACGGATATTGTTAGTTTAAATCAATCCCAAGAATCTAACGCTTTACAAAAACGCTCCCCATTTGAACTGTATCAAGAATTAAAAGATAAATCACATTTTGTTGCTTTGAAAGATCAACTTAAATTTATCCTTAAACCAGAATTACGCTCTGAGTATGAATCTTATATTACCCAAAAAGCGATCGCTCTGGATTTTAAAGGATTAGCCTTAACCAACTGGAAAGAAGTTCCTGATTTAACCGTTGCTAATCTCTATTATTTTTTCAAAGATAAAAAGTTTCTGGATCTCGAAAACCATCTAAAGTTCGTGATTTAACGGTTGCTAATCTCTATTATTCATTTAAAGAACAACAATAAAAATAAGCCCTGAACTCAAGTTCGGGCTTAGGGGGAAACCTGTTAAAATCGGTTAAATTGAATCCAATAAAAATTTACAGGGAAACCACTTCAACTTCCACATCTGCTGTTACTTCAGAATGTAACTTAATATGGGCTCTATAGGTTCCTAATTTACTGATACTGGGGAGAGTAATTTCTCTACGATCAACTTCTTGACCAATGGTTTGTTGAATCAATTCTGCTAATTCTTTTTCTGTAACAGTTCCAAAAATTGCGTTTTCTTCCCCAACTTGTTTGGCAATTTTGAACACACCCACCGCTTCTAGGGCTTGTTTCTGAGTTTCAGCTTGTTGTTTCAGTTCCAATTGGCGTTGACGTTCTTCTTCCCGACGCCGTTCTACCTGTCTGAGAATACCAGGGGTGGCCCGAACTGCAATACTCTGAGGGAGTAAATAGTTACGAGCATAACCAGGGGCGACTTCTACGAGATCCCCATTTTTTCCGAGTTTACTGACATCCTTCGTCAGAACCACTTGAATACGCTTCGCCATGATCAGTTCCTATATTTTTTTTAACCCAAACACTCTATATTAACGAAATTCGGGTGCGATCGCAAGTCCATCATCCGTTTCTGCATTAACCGATCACTTAACTCCACTTAACGCACCCGACAAAATATATTCTTTAAAATTGATCCTTCATCCCCCGCAAACGAGTAAAAGTTTGAATCGGATCTTGGCTATTCGTCGCAGATTGTAAACTAGGAACATCCCACCGTAAAAAAGGGTTCGTGCGTTTTTCTAAACCGATATTTGAGGGAATGGTGGCTTGATTTTGACTGCGGGCGACCTTGACATTTTGGAAACGATGGTGTAAGTCTGGATTGTCAGCATCTACCGTTAAGGCAAATTTTAAATTATTGAGGGTGTATTCGTGGGCACACCAAACTCTAGTGGTTTCAGGTAGGTTGCGGAATTTATTTAGAGAAGTCACCATTTGTTGAGGAGTTCCTTCAAATAAACGACCACATCCCCCGGCAAATAGAGTATCCCCACAAAATAAATTACCAGGGTCATCAGCATTTTGAGGCGGAAAATAATAGGCAATGTGGGCTTTTGTATGACCCGGAACAAATAAAATCTCCCCTACTTGATCTCCAAATTGAACCTGATCCCCTTGTTCTAAAAAGACCTTTTGGCCCGGAATTCTACCTCGATCTTCTACACCGCCATAAACTGTAAGATTGGGATAGTGTTGGATCAGTTGAGTATTTCCGCCAACATGATCACTGTGATGGTGGGTGTTAAAAATTGCAACTAATTCGGCTCCTAATGTCTCCAAATGTTGTAAAACAGGATAGGCTTCTGCGGGGTCAACAACGGCGGCAATATTCCGATGGGGATCATGCAGTAAAAATATATAATTATCAGAGAGGGCTGAAATTCGTTCAATTTGCATAAAAACCAATCTCCTGGGATGATTTGATCAGGGTTTAGAAGAGTTAATTTTCTGTGGGGTGTGCGTCAGTAGTTTAGCAAATCTCCTCGCAAAATGAGTTAAGGCTTAAATTAAGAGAGGTAACAATTGAGATGCTCTGGACAATTCAAACTCGCTCTAAAATCTCAATTACTCAAATGACGGATCGGATTATCAATTCTGGTCAACTTAGTCATTCTGACTATTTGAGGTTAACCTCTGCTATTTTATCCGATAAAGATATTACTGAGCCTGAACGCAACCAAATTAATCGAGTTTTTGATTATGTGCAAACGGGTCGGCTCAAATTTAATGATATGTGATTTTTAGTTAAGGGAAAAACAGGGTGCGGGGGACAGTTTGTCAGGAGAATTATGGGATGAGCTTAATGATCATTTAGTTTTCTTCTTAAAGCGAATTAATTATCGATTCGATTAAATCAGACATTAATGAGGTAAGACCCGATGAATTTGCCTGAAATGAATACCCTTCTTCCTGTTCCAACAGAGCCGTTACAAATTCCGACACAAGCCACTATTCCGACGGAATTAGGTGAATTTGCGATTCGATTATCCTTGGTGATTCCTACTTATAAAGAAAGCGAAAATGTTCGGGCTATTGTTCAACAATTAACTCAGTTATTAGAATCAACAATTCCGAATCAATATGAGTTAATTATTGTTGATGATGATAGCCCAGATTTAACGTGGAAAGTGGCAGCAGAGTTAATGCCAGAATTTCCTCAACTGCGGGTCATGCGACGTCAAGAAGAACGGGGATTATCAACAGCCGTTATCCGAGGTTGGCAAGTGGCGAGAGGGGAAATTTTAGGGGTAATTGATGCGGATTTACAACATCCTCCCGAAAGTTTATTACAACTTTTAGGAGAAATAGAAAAGGGTGCAGATTTAGCCGTTGCCAGCCGCCATGTTGAAGGGGGAGGCGTTAGTGATTGGAGTATTGTTCGGCGATTTTTATCGAGAGGAGCACAGGTTTTAGGATTAATTATATTACCCGGTGTCATTGGTCGAGTTTCTGATCCGATGAGTGGATATTTTATGGTCAGACGGGATGCAATTGCCGGGAAAACCCTTGATCCTATTGGTTATAAAATCCTGATTGAAGTGTTAGGTCGAGGTCAAATTCGTTGGGTAGGAGAGGTCGGTTATGTTTTCCAAGAACGCTTAGAAGGGGAAAGCAAAGTGACTTGGAAACAATATATTGAATATTTACAACATTTAGTGAAATTACGGTTTGCCCGATGGCCTGTAATGCGGTTTTTGCGATTTGGAATTGTGGGGTTTAGTGGGGTTTTTGTCGATATGGGAGTGTTTTATCTCCTTTATACTGTTCTCGGTTTAGCCTTAACCCGAAGTGCAATTTTATCCGCAGAAGTGGCAATTTTAAATAATTTCCTGTGGAATGATATTTGGACATTTGGAGATATTTCAAGCCATCAGAAAGGCATGGGAAAACGGGTTAAACGCTTTGTAAAGTTTAACTTAATTTGTTTATCGGGGTTAATTTTAAATGTCTTAATTGTTAATCTGCTGTTTAATGTTTTTGGGATGAATGCCTATGTTTCAAAAATTATTGCGATCGCACTGGTGACGTTTTGGAATTTCTGGCTGAATTTAAAATTGAGTTGGCGAGTAACGGAAGTTAAATGATGGCGAGTTTGGCGATTCTGTTTAAAATCATGATCAAATTAAGAATGGAAAAATAAAATAAAGTTGAACGATTAATCCTACATACCACCAAGCCCCATTTAAGAACGTATAAAAGGACATGATAAAATTTCTCAAGGTCGTTAAACTGGCGAAAATTGCTTTTGACAGACATTAATTCACCTATTTTACACGATTAATTTATGATGTCTGATAAAATTCATATTTCTAAAATAATATGAAATCCCATTATAGATGCTACAGATGATTCTCCCTAACCCCCTGTAGAGACTAAGCATGGCTAGTCTCTACAGGGGGGATTTGTAGCAAACATTTAGGAATTTCATATAACTCGCTTAAAACCATTAGATGCGTTAAGAGCGATCGCTATTTTTTAAGAGAACATAGGCAGAAAATGAAGTGTAAATTTTTCCCATATTTAACTTAAAACATTAAGAGCGTTGATAGACATTAACAGTAAATTCATCAAGATCCATCGTTCCTTGAAGTAACTGATTATTTTTAAGCCGATATTGAGATTGTAAAATCTTTTGAAGGGTTTCTCGTTCTGCTGCTGTTGTCGGTTCAGACCAAACAGGTTCAGCAACTTCTAACTCAATAATTCTTCCATAGGGTAAGGTTTGAGACGTTAACAATTTTTCCAAAGCTGGAGCAAGTTTAGCAGATTCTTGAGCCAATAAAGACACGGGATATTGAGGAGAAATATAATAAGCTAAACGGTTAACATAACCCCAAGCTTTAGAATTCATGACAATTAAGGTAGGGGTAGTAGGCTCACTGGCAATAATATCAGAAATTTGATGAAACATTTGCCGAGGTCTTAAACTATAGTCGCCAATACTAATCGTTAAATAAACCAGAATTAAACCCGTTGCTGTCAGACGATATAACGGTTCTTTTTTGATGCCTTGAATTAATAACGTAATCAATAATAAGCAACCCGGAAGAATAATCATCAAACTTCTTCCCCAACCAAACCCAATTGTAAATTTTTTACCGACAATATCCGCTAGTAAAGCTAAGAACAGAGGGAAGATTCCTAAAATTAATACCGTCCCTAACCGTCGATGTTCTCCCAGTTTCCACAGACGAATACTGCCAATTGTAAAAACAATAATCCAGAAAATACCCGTACTTACTGCAACCCAAACCGGAATACTGGTCACCCAATCTCCTACCCCTAATTGCACCCCTAAAAGATAAGCAACATCTTGAAAATGCTGTACCATTGTGGCAAAAAAACCTGGAGGAGTGCTAAACCGTCCTAAGTCAGCATTCCGTAATTGTTGACGAGTTCCCCATAACACCCAAGGAACTGTAATTAATACTCCAGTTCCTAAACGTAAAGCGTGTTGCCACCAGTGACGTCGATCTAAGTATAAGACTAAAGTGGCTAAAGTGATGACCCAATAAGCAAATAAATAAAACGTTAAACATCCAGCCGCAACAGCAGCGATTAATACCCCAGTCCAAAACAGTTGTCCTTTCCATTGCAGGGAAGCTTTAGTATTAATTTGAAAGCTTTGAGGATTAATCTTATCAACACCTATTAACTGAATTAAAGCCCAAGCACTTAAAATTGTCCATAACACTAACGGAGCATACATTCGGACATTCAGGGAGTGGAATAAAAAGAAAGGATTAGTTGCTAATAAAGCTGCAAATAATAAACCGCCTCGATGTCCGAGCAAAGTTCGTCCTAAACCATAACCACAACCAATACTGAATAAACTTAGTAATGTGTTAAGACTGCGTTGGGCAATTTCGCTATTGCCAAATAACCGTAACCAAAAATGCTGACTGAGATAAAATAAAAAGGGATGAGGTTCTGCAACAATTCCTTTGAGCAGACTGACTAGAGTTCTTAAAATATCACTAAAACTAGACTCCGGTGGTAAATTCAGGAGTAGAGTATAATTAGCTAAAACAACAGGGACATCCTTGGGAGTAACATAAGCAGTTTTCTGTCCGGTCGATAAGAGGAGGGATAATACTTCGTCGTACCAAAACTCACGGGTTCCTAAGTTGAGAACTCTAATAAAAATGCTAATGACAATTGCTGCAATTAGTAAGGTTTCGAGGGATAAAGATTTGGAAAAAAAACCTAATTTATTACCTTCTTTCATAAAAAGTTAACCAAGGATAGCCCGTTTTACTATGAAAGTTTCAATCGTGGTTGGTGATTTATCCAGTAGTGGAGCCGGAAGGTGGGGAGGAGCCGTTCGCCCCTTTTTACTAGCTCAAGCCCTGAAAAAAATCAACTGTGAAATCGAAATTGTCGGCTTCACTCAAGCAACAGATGAAACGTTAACCCTGAGCGAGGATATTCCAATTGTTTCTATCATCAAAGAAACTTATTATCCTCAATTTTTTAAATCTGCTCAACAACTGTTGCAGCAGATTACCGGGGACATCATCTATGCTTATAAACTCAAACCCACCAGCTTTGGTTTATCTTTATTCAAAAGATGGCAAACCCATCGTCCTGTGATTTTAGATATTGATGATTGGGAATTAAGCTGGTATGGGGGAGAACAATACCAATATAAACCTTCCCTCAAACAACTGGGAAGAGATCTGCTTAAACCTGATGGCTCTTTAAGACAACCCGATTATCCCCTTTACTTAAAATGGATCGAACGGTTGGTTTCTCAAGCTGATTGTATCACCCTTCATACCGAATTTTTAAAGCAACGCTTTGGCGGCATTTATTTACCCAATGGAAAAGACACCACCTTATTTGATCCCCAGCGTTATGCTCCAGAAGCCAGTCGCCTCCAGTATGGATTGAAGGACTATCGAATTTTAATGTTTCCGGGGGCACCGAGACCCTATAAAGGATTAGAAGATGTTCTGATTGCCCTAGAACAACTCAATCAAAAAGATATTAAATTGGTGATTGTGGGAGGAAGCCCCTATGATGAGTATGACGAGCAATTAATGCAACGATGGGGACAGTGGATCATTAAGTTACCAAAAACTCCAGCTATAATGATGCCTGAAGTGGTTGCTGCTGCCCATGTTGTTGTGGTTCCTCAACGAGATGTTCCCGCAGCGCAAGCTCAATTTCCATTAAAGCTAACCGATGGGATGGCCATGGCAAAACCGATTCTAGCAACCCAAGTTGGAGATATTCCCGAAATTCTGGGGGAAACTGGATATTTAGTCAAGTCAGGTTCACCTGAACAAATTGCTCAAACCCTAGCGAGGATTTTTGATCATTTTGAAGAAGCCCAAGCCAAAGGTTGGAAAGCTCGGCAGCGATGTATTGAGAACTACAGTATCGATGCAATGGCTGTTATTTTACAGGAGGTTATTGATAAACTGCGTTAGAATTTGAATTTGAAGCTAGGTGTGGCACAGTGCAATCAATTTCCTAGCTAGGATGGGATTAATTATAAAATTTTAGTATGCTTAATAAAAACTATTTAGTTCAATATGCACGACAATATCCGACTAGGATTATCTTGACAATCTTATTAGGATTTTCTGGAGCTATTTTTAGTGGCGTTAGTACCACCTTAATTGTTCCGGTTGTCTTAAATCTCCTCGGTCAACAAATGGAAATGAAAGGTGCTCCACCTTTAATACAAAAGATCCTGGCTCCTTTTGGTGATGTTCCAGAACCTTATCGCTTGGGATTAATGGCCGGGGCAATTTTAGTGGCGTTAATTTTAAAAAATTTAACCACCTATTGGAGTAGCTTAGTTTCTAGTTCCCTCGGTCGTGCCTTAACCTGTGATATGCGCGAAGCGGGATTAAAGTTACTGTTAGATGTGGATTTAGATTTCTATGCAAAAACAAAAGTCGGAGATTTAATTAACCAATTAGGGGGAGAAATTGCCCGAGCTTCCAGTGCGATTGGGATTTATATTGGGATGTTTACCACATCGATCACGATTTTTGTCTTTGTACTCATTCTTCTTTCGATTTCTTGGCAACTCACCTTAGCAACAGGACTATTGCTATTTATTGTCACTATTTTAAATCAATATATTATTGGGAGAGCCAAACAATCAGGTAATCTTCTGTCAGAAACCTCCCGAAATTATTCAATTAAGCAGATGGAAGTTCTGAATGGAATTCGCTTAGTGAAAGCCACTGCTAATGAAAACCCAGAATATAAACAGCTTAAAAAGTTAATTCGGGAACGAGAAAAAGCCGATTATAAAGCACAAATGGCGTCAGCTGCGATTGCCCCCATCAATGAAGTGGTGAATATGCTCGTTCTGTTAGTGCTAATTGTGATTGGGAAATTCTTTTTATCCCAAGATCAAATCACTGCCTTATCCACGATTTTACTCACCTATTTGTTTATCCTATTTCGTACCTTGCCTCTGATTTCTCAACTCAATAATGCTCGGAGTAACTTAGCTCAACGGGTGGCAGCAATTAACATTATTGGCGAGTTTTTAAGACGGGATAATAAACCGATTATGAAATTCGGTTCCATTTCCTTTACAGGACTTCAAGAAGGGATTCATTTTAATAATATTTCTTTTACCTATCCCGGTCATGACAAAATCGCGCTTCAGAATATTGACCTGTATATTCCGCGTGGTACAACTTTAGCTTTAGTTGGGGGTTCTGGTGCGGGAAAATCCACCTTGGCAGATCTTCTTCCCCGATTTTATGATCCAACTGGAGGCTCTATAGTAATTGATGGTCAAGATTTACGAGATTTTGACTTACAAAGTCTAAGAAAATCAATGGGAATTGTCAGTCAAGATACCTTCCTATTTAATACCTCCGTTCGAGATAATATCGCCTACGCTAAACCCGGTGCCACCGATGAAGAAATTATTTTGGCTGCTCAACAAGCCAATGCTGAGGAATTTATTGTTAGGTTACCCCAAGGGTTTCTGACCCCCATTGGTGATCGCGGTGTCTTACTCTCTGGTGGTCAACGTCAACGAATTTCTATCGCCAGAGCCATCTTACAAAATCCCGATATCCTAATTTTAGATGAAGCTACCAGTGCCTTAGATACGGTTTCTGAACGTTTAGTCCAAGAGGCCATAGATAAACTCAGTCATGATCGGACAACGGTTGTCATTGCTCACCGTTTATCCACCATTCAAAAAGCCGATCAAATTGCCGTTTTAGAGCAAGGATGTTTGGCGGAGATCGGAACCCATGATCAACTCCTCGCAAAAGGCGGAAAATATGCTCAATTGTATACCCTGCAATTTGCCGATGAAGCCAGTCGCGATCGCGCCATTATTCGCAGTTCCTATGAGGTACGCAGCCGCCTGAACCCCATGATCGGTTTCCTGCAATTACTCGCTGATGAGTTAGTTGATGATCCTGAAGAACGGCAGGAACTTCTGAATGAATCCTACCGTTCAGCAACCTTTATTCTAGATAGCCTAGAATTTATTGAACAAAGTGTAAAAATTCGCTTAAATAGCAAAGTTTCAAATTAAATTAAACTTATACTGAAGGAATTTATGTTATGCTCAAGCTAAATTTTTATCTGTTCAAAGGTATATGCAGAAAATCTGGAATTTTCTCATCAGTTGTCTTAGGAAAACCGGATTGCTAAAATTTTAGCTCACATTTCAGAACCGATGCGTATCCCTCTTGTTAGTCTATAAATCATTCAATTAGAATAAACCATGACTGAAAAAATTGTTGGCATGATTACCAGCTATCCCGGCTTAAACCAAAGTGATTGGCTTTGGCAACAAACACCTTATAGTTTTGGCACCTGGGGTAATATTAGAATTCAAGCCAATCATCCCCAGCCGGATTTTTTGTTACTTTATCAATTTGATTTTTTGAAGCCTCCTAAAAAATTATCGTGGAAAGACCGCTTAAAACAAACCCTGAAACCTCAACCCCCTCAACCTGATATTCGAGAAAAGTTCAGAAGCGTTCCTAAAGAGCGGATGATTTATTTATTGAGAGAACCCCCCTTAGAAGAAATTGTAGAAATTAATCAAAGTAATTATGAAAAAGCAAAACAGTATTGCGGTTACATTTCTGGCCCCGATGATTTAGCTCCCACTCCCGATTATATGCCTGCCATTTGGTATCATTCCAACTCGTTTCGCGAGTTAAATGAAATGAATCCACCTGAAAAAGTCAAAGCTTGTAGCTGGATTACATCGGGAATTAATCGCACCGCTAATCATCGGAAACGATTAGATTTTTTGAAAGCCTTACAAGCTCAAAATCGGGAAATTGATTTTTATGGTCGGGGATTACCTGCTTGGGTGAAAGCATCTGGAGAATTAAAAAATAAATGGTACGGAATGGCCCCTTATTATTACAACTTGGCAATTGAAAATTATGCTGATAATGATTGGTATGTGACGGAAAAACTGTGGGATTCTTTACTGGCTTGGTGTCTCCCAATTTATTATGGAGGGCCAGCAGCTGATCGCTTACTGCCTCCAGGGAGTTTCTTAAGATTATCCAATTTAGATGAAAAGGGATTATACTATATTCGAGATGTTATTAGTAGTCCTGACGCTTGGTTAGAAGCAAAATCGGCGATCGCAGAAGCTCGACAGATTGTTTTACACAAACTGAATTTATTGAATTGGTTATCCGAGTTTACAGAAGCGTTTAACCTCTAATTTATTCTATATTTAATGCTCGGCTAACATCATCTCAACAATTTATAAAAAGAAAAGGGAGGAATTAGTATGCAGGGAATTTGTACCCTTGGGAATGATGTAGTTTACGATCAACTGGTGGCACTACTCAACAGTATTGATGCTATTTTAGGCCCAGAAACTCCCGTTTGTGTGTTTCCCTTTGATGAAAAACTAGAACGATTAACCGCAGAAATTTCTCGGCGTCCAAATGTTAGTTTATATGACAATCAAGAGATTATCGCTCAATGGGATGAATTTATGGCGGGAGCCAGTCCAGCCAGTATCAATCGACAATATAGAATTTATGGCGGTCATCGTCGCTTTTGTGCCTTTACTGGCCCCTTTGAGCAGTTTGTTTACATGGATGCCGATACATTATTGATGAGTCCCCTGGATGTTATTTTTAAAAAATTAGATGAATATGATTGTGTGGTTTATGATTTTCAGTTTCTCCACCCTGAGAAAGTTTATAATGTTAAATCCCCTAAATTAACTCAAGTTTTTCCACAAGAGTTAATTGATTCTCAAATCTTTTGTTCTGGGTTTTATGCCACTAAACGAGGGGTATTTGATCAGGATAAATGTCAATGGTTACTGTCCAATCTGCAAGAGGGAGGTGAGGTAGAAGTTCTTTATCCAACGGGAGATCAACCTGTTTTAAATTATATGTTCATGCGTTCAGGAATCCCTATTTATAACTGTGCTTATCACTTCCCTAAAACAATCGCGACAGGGAACAGTGTAACCTCTAGTCATTTTGAAGAAAAAGATCATATTCTTTATGATAAAGGCAATCGCTTAACTTATCTTCATTATATTGGGATTGCACCTTGCGTTATGCAAGCGGTCTGTCAAGGTGAAAATATTGATTTCCCCTACCGAGATTTGTTTTTGTATTATCGCTATTTACATGAACCGGAAAAACGACCGATTTTTACCACCCCTGGGGTTGATTATAATGCAAATTCCCGTCCAAGTCTTTTGAAGAGAATATTAAGAAAATTAAACTTAAGCCGTTAAGGAGAAGTTATGAATCAAGGTATTTATATTGTTGCTAATAATCGGGTGAAGGAAAATGCGATCGCCCTCCTCAATAGCATTCGCTATTATAACTCAGAGGTTCCAATTTATCTCATTCCTTTTAATGACGATTATCAAGACGTTGCAGAAACGTTAGGGAAATTACATCAGGTGCAAGTCTTTCCAGATTTAAACTTTCTGGAACAATTAACCCAGCAAATCGGGGAAATTTTTGATCGAGATTTTCTGAAACTTCCCAATAAAATGCGGAAATTAGCCGTTTGGTTTGGGCCATTAGATGAATTTCTGTATATTGATACCGATATTATTGTTTTTGAGGATATTGTTACGAACTTAGATTACCTTAAACAATGGGATTTCTTCTGTTGTGATTATCACTTTGCCGGGGAAAAACTCAGAAATATTTTTTCCCCTTTTGTCACAGAAAAAAATATTTTCAGTGATGAAGAACTCCAAGATGTTTTTAATAGTGGATTTTGGGCATCTCGAAAAGGAGTTTTTTCCCTAGAACAACTTTATGATGTTCTGAGAGACTGTTCCCAACATCGAGAATATTTTGATTTTAGCCAAGGGGTGACAGATCAACCCATTTTAAACTATCTAGTTCTCACCCAAATTTCTAAACGTGGCAATTTAGTGAAACCGCCTGAAAACGCACCGGGGAGTTGGGGCGGTTCAAAACATTTTAAAGAAAAAGATCATATCCTTTATGATAACGGCAAACGCCTTAAATATTTACACTGGGCAGGAACACCCCTCAAAGGAGGTTCCTATTGGAATATTTGGGAATATTATCGTTATTTGCATGAAGGAAAACCTGCTTGGCAAAGAAAATTAACTCGTTTATTACCCTTCCTTTCCATTCCTAACTAAATGAGGATTAAAACCTATGACTAACGGTATTTATACATTAGCCAATGATGTTGTTTATGATCAATTGGTTGCTTTACTGAATAGTATTGAAGCGAATGCAGGTGAAGATATTCCGGTTTGTGTGATTCCTTATAATGATCAAATTGATAAGGTTCGCGCTGAAATTGCCAAACGCCCGAATGTTACCTTATTTGACGATCAAGATTCAATGGCTAAATGGCAAGACTTTGCGACTCAAGCTTGGTCATCCCATCCGAGAGCGCATCAAGCTTGGCAAGAACGGGGAATTACTGGTATGTATCGCATAGAACGTTACCGAAAATATTGTTGTTTTGATGGCAATTTTGATAAATTTATTTTCTTTGATGCGGATACTTTATTAATGGCTCCGCTAGATTTTATTTATCAAAAGTTAGAACAGTATGATTGGGTTGTTAATGACTTTCAATATAAATCTGCAATTACCTATATTTTTGATTGCTCAGAAGAAGAACTGTTAAAAGTATTTTCTCCAGAAGTAATCAAATCTCAAATTTTTTGTTCAGGTTGGTTTGCTTCTAAAAAAGGAATTTTTGATCAATCCAAGATTCAATTTTTACTCAGCCATTTAAACGCAGGAGAATCTAATGTGATGGCTTGGCGAGATTCTGATCAAACCCTGTTAAATTATATGGTGTGGCGCAGTGGAATTTCCTATTATAACTTTGCTTATCATGATGTAAATAATGCAACGGGCAGTCATTGGTCATCACATTTTCAGGAAATCAATCATATCTTATACGATCAAGAAAAACGCTTAACCTATCTTCACTATATGAGTATTCCTTCTAAACAGTTTACTCAACTTTGTCAAGGAATAGATATAGATCTCCCTTACCGAGAACTATTTTTACATTATCGGTATTTAAAAAATCCAGAACAATACCCCCAATTGATCCCTCCTAACCAATGGGAAAAAAATAAAAAAGCATTTTCCCAATTTTTGAATCAAAAAATCAAAAATTTGCAGCATCGGTTGAATCATTTCAAAAAAACATCGCTTTAATTCCTGGAATTTAATCCCTTTACAGTCCCTTAATTTTTAATTAATCATGCTTCAAACTTCTAATCTAATTGCCGATCTAACTTGGAAGATTCTCAGAAGAGCCAATAATGCTAAATTGAAAACTTTAAATCCTTTACATCGAAAATTTTTTCTAGATCGACGGTGTAAATTTTATGATTTATCTCAAATTCCGAGTCAACAAAGGGTGGCTCGCTCTCCCATTTTGCAGTTTTATTCGTCCGTTGATAATATTGGCAACTATTTACCAGTTTTAGGGATTCAAAAAATGTTGAATCTAACCACAGATACTTGGAATGCCTATGATCAAAACATTGATTTTGATTTTATTAATACCCATTATAAAGGTATAATTATTGGAGGAGCAGGACTCTTATATCGTAGTTTTAATAGATTTTGGGAACAAGTTTTAATAGGCTGTAAAATTCCCCTCATTATTTGGGGAGTAGGAGTGTGTCTCCCTGATGGGGAAAAAGATGCAGGTGCAGATATCAAGATTCTTAAAAAAATTGTCTCCCGCTGCGATTTAATGAATGTTAGAGATGATGTAACTGCCGATTACTATAATTTCCCCAATGCCAGTATTGCGCCCTGTCCTACAATTGCCTATTTAGATGGGTTTAGATCTCAGATGAATCTAGGGAATTATCAAGTTTTATTTAGTTCTCATGATGGTTTAGTTTCAGCCGAAGAAAATAAAGAATTAATGAAAGTCGTGATTCGAGTCACTCCCAAATTTGAGTACACCGATAATATTCAATACCCTTGTTTAGGATTAGAAGATATTATTACTCAGTCTTATATGAATAGTCGTGTTGTTGTTACGACAAGGCTGCATGGAGCGATTATTGCCTATGGATTAGGAATTCCTTATTTGGCGATTCCAAGAGATGAAAAACTGCGCGATTTTTACCGATTATATGGTAATGGATTAACGGTACAAAATGTACAGGAATTAGAAGAAGCTTTAAAACAAGGTTGGCTTCCTGAGTTACATCCTATTGCCCTAAAGCCGGTTTTAGAATTTGGAAAAAAAGCCCAACAATGGGTGACTGCTTGTTGTTCTAATTAAGGATTAAATTTTAGGTTTGAATCATCAACTTTTTTTCCGCTAACCAAGCTGCTGTTAATCCCCCAAAACTTGATCCGAGCACCACACAGGGAGAAGCAGATGGAAAAAATTCTGATTCAATCTGTTGGAGTTGTCGAGTTAAAGTTAAATGGGAAAAATCCCCTTGATTCAAATCAGGAATGTTTAAATGAATATCAACAGATGCAAAGCGATCGCGCAAATATTGAGCTTTTGTGGAAAAAGGGCTAGATGCAAACCCATGTAAATAGATGTAAGTCGCCATCTTCATTCCATCCCTATCAGTGATTGGATTTCTGATTTTATCCCTTAGAAATTTAGCCCCTTTTTCCAAATTTTAGCGATCGCGACGAGAATTTTGACGACGTTCTTGCATCAAATCCGCTAGTTGACTGCGTTGTTCTGGGGTTAAAACTTCTCGCATTTTCAACATCATATCAAACTGAAGTTGTCCCATTTGTTGTTTCAAAACCATTAGCTGATCATGCTTTTGACGGATTTGACTTTCTGAGGCATTTCCTGACATCAACTCATTTAATTCTTTTTGAATCTGACGCATTTGTTGTTGCTGTTGCTGCATTTTTCCCTGATATTCCTGGCGAATCCCTTGGAGTTGCTGCTGTTGTTCAGGGGTAGGATTCAGCGCATTCATAAGTTGGCCTGAACGCTGATTCATGGGGGGTTGATTTCCTTGGCCTTGCGCTAACGCTTCAGCCATCCCAGGAGTTGAACCGGCGAACAGAGTAGTCATTGACAACCCCAAGATTGTGCCTAGAGTAAGTGAAATCGGATGACGGAGGAACATAATAGTACCTGAAAAAAAGTTATATCTGATTGTAATCGGTTCTTCAATTAATGACTGATAGCTTGCTAAAAAGTTCTCAGGCTAGACCCCTCGACTACGCCGAAATCCATAATCTGAGTTAGCTAATCGTGAGTAAGTAGGCTTCGTGAAGTTGAAGATTAGGAATCGTTAGTCTTACCACTTGATTGCTGACTGCAACATTATCCTGTCGGAGTGTGACTAATTCTTTAATGACTTGTTCCCCAGAGTCAGGAATTCGTTGTACTCTCAGCGTTAAATTGCCACTGGAGTTTGCTAAATTCAATTGTTGCAAATTTTTCAGAATTAAGGTAACTCCAGCCGTCGGTGCAGAAAAGGCCTGTTCAAAATAACCAAACACAATCTGAGCTTTTCTTTCACTATTAGAACGACTGGCTAAGGCAACAATTTTAGGGTTATCTGCCTGACTCAGAACCCGTGAGTTAAAACCATCTGCATAGGCTTTATACACCCACCAAGCGGCTCTGGGTAAGGACTGATCGGGTGTTACCAAACCATCTAAACTATTATTAAAACAATTGTTTGTTCCACTGGTATTGTTGACTGGCTCCCAGCAAGCTTTTGCTGCTCCATCAGCCCGTCCCAATTCCGTATAGTAAAGATATCCTAAAATTTCCGCAGGTCGATATTGGGCTGTAGGGCCAATAATTTCATTGACATAAATTTTTTGGATTTTTAAACTTTGATATTGGGGATTTTGTTGTAAACTTCGACGAGCGTTATTGATTCGAGCCGCAATCGAGGTAATATCTTGATCATTAAGTTCATGCCAAGATAAAAAGTTAACTTCTAAATTATTAGCTTTGCAATAATTTAAAAAAGCTGTGAGGAAATTTTGATCATATTTAGCGATACTAGGGCCACCAATCATCACATTGGGGCCTAATTCTTGACGTAATACTTGGTAAGCTCGTTTATAGGTTTCAAAAAATTGTTCTCTTGTACCTTTCCAAAAGGGATCTCTTAAGTCGGGTTCGTTCCAAACGTCCCATAATATAACTTTATCTTTATGTTGTCGAGCAATTTGTCGAACGTGTTCTTCCCATTTAGCATAATTATCATAGGGCCATCCTCTTGGTGCGTCATAGCCCCAGGTATCACTTAAAATTAATTGAAATTGAGCCCCCAAGGCAATGACTCGCGGATACAAATCGAGTTGTGATGTCCGCCACAATTTAGGTTGTAAGGGCTTAATCATATTATCCGGCGGTTGGGTGGCATTTTTACCATATAAAAAGCCACTGGCGGAACTAATTCCGGTTCTTGGCGCCGCAAAATCAATCGTAATATTATTTTGTTGTTGTCCTAAAACCTGAAACTGTCCTATCCCTAAAACACTAAACAATGCCAATAGACCAATAAAAACCGGGATAATTTTTTTGAGTTTGAATTGAGGTTTTCTAATACTGAGATGCAATGAATTTAATCGGTTTAATGGCATGATAAACTATGACTTAAAAACTCTTAACTGATCACTGATCACTGATTAAGCGGATTCCGGTTTAGGTAAAGAAGAGGGATGTAATAATAACTCCGCGGTTGATCGTTTTTCTACCATTTCCCGTGTAACTCGACAGCGTTTTAAATCTTTACGCGAGGGAATTTCATACATCACATCTAACATTAATTCTTCAACAATTCCCCGTAACGCTCTCGCGCCTGTTTTGCGACGATAGGCTTCCTGAGCGATCGCTCTTAAGGCATCTTCATCAAATTCTAACTGCACATTATCCATCCGCAGTAATTTTTGATATTGTTTGACTAATGCACTGCGAGGTTCCGTTAAAATAGCCACCAACGCATCTTCATCTAAGGGTTCTAAGACGGCTACCATCGGTATCCGACCAATCAATTCAGGAATTAACCCAAATTTGACTAAATCATCCGGTTCCATGCGTTTGAGGGCATCAACAGTGCGTTTGTCCTTTGCTTGCCCTTCTCCGGGCTGGACAAACCCCATTGACTTTTTACCCGTTCTCTGATCCACCAGTTTATCTAACCCCACAAAGGCGCCACCACAGATAAACAGGATATTACTGGTATCAATTTGAATACAATCTTGATAAGGATGTTTGCGTCCACCTTGGGGGGGGACATTGGCAATGGTTCCCTCTAACATTTTTAACAGGGCTTGTTGTACCCCTTCCCCAGACACATCCCGTGTTATCGAGGGATTTTCACTCTTCCGGGCGATTTTATCAATTTCATCAATATAAACAATTCCCCGTTGCGCTTCTTCCACATCAAAATCAGCAACCTGTAACAACCGCAACAGAATATTTTCTACATCTTCCCCCACATAGCCCGCTTCCGTTAACGTTGTCGCATCAGCAACCGCAAACGGTACATCAAGCATTTTGGCCAAGGTTTCCGCCAATAGGGTTTTCCCACATCCGGTGGGGCCAATTAAGAGAATATTAGATTTTTGTAACTCCACATTATCTTCTGTGGGTCGTCCAGCGGCCTTCGTTTGCACAAATCCCAAACGTTTATAGTGGTTATAAACGGCAACCGAGAGAACTTTTTTTGCCTCATCTTGACCAATGACGTGTGAGTCCAGATAGGATTTAATTTCTCTCGGTTTAGGAATTTGATTTAAAGCCACTCGTCCCGTCCGTTGCCGTCGTTGGGGAGGTGGAGCCGATTGGGGGCGAGGGGAAGGAGAGGGTGCTGTTGCCGAACTACTATCAAATAACTCCTCATCTAAAATTTCATTACATAGCTCCACACATTCATCGCAGATATAGACGCCTGGCCCTGCAATTAACTTGCGAACTTGCTCCTGGGATTTGCCACAGAAAGAACATTTTAGATGGGAGTCGTACTTAGACATAGTTGCCTCATCTTAGGTTGCGGGAACAGACTCTCCGGGAATCGGAAGACTTTGGGTGCTGGAGATCACCTTATCTATTAGACCATATTCTTTCGCATCTTCAGCAGACATATAGAAGTCCCGTTCGGTATCTTCCTGAATGCGTTCAATGGGTTGACCTGTATGTTCAGCCAGTAACTCATTGAGAATACGCTTATGATACAGAATTTCTTTGGCTTGAATTTCAATGTCTACCGCTTGCCCTTGCGCTCCCCCTAGGGGTTGGTGAATCATAATTCGAGAACTGGGCAGAGACATCCGTTTACCAGGGGTTCCCGCCGATAACAGAAAAGCCCCCATACTTGCCGCCAGTCCATAACAGATGGTGACAATATCCGGGCGGATTTGCTGCATGGTATCAAAAATTGCCATCCCTGCGGTAACAGAACCCCCCGGAGAGTTAATGTAAATTTGGATATCTTTTTCTGGGTCTTCGGCTTCCAAGAACAACATCTGGGCGGTGAGGGCATTCGCCACATCATCATCAATGGGTGTTCCCAGAAAAATAATCCGTTCTCTCAACAGACGGGAATAAAGGTCAAAAGCCCGTTCCCCCATCCCAGACTGTTCAATCACAATCGGGACAATATTACTCGGAGAGAGGGTTTGCAAATGGGTATCGCTTATGACCCCGTGATGGGAATAGTTATGAATTCGGTATTGGGAAGACTCAGAAAATATCATTGCTTTTTTCTAAACCTTAATTGTTTTCGGGGATCAAAAGAATACTCGTTTTGATCTATTATGCCTTAACTTGAGATGTCAGGTGTGTGGAACAGGCATCTTGCCTGTTAAGTAGGGTGTCAGGTGTCAGTAGAGGGCTGGGAAACCCTGCCCCTACTCCCCCTGTTCAATACTATTCTTCCTCGTTAGTGTCGAGTTCTTCGTCCTCTTCTTCCTCTTCGTCTTCGAGTTCGTCTTCGTCTTCTAAAGGTGTTAACGTTCCTTCAGGAACTAACTCAATGGTGGCGTGTTCTTCCAGCAAAGTGTAGGTTTTGTTCTGAAGTAAATCTTCAGTGACAAAGGCGCGTAACCGTTTGGGGTCAACATCTTGACCTTCTAGTTCTTTGAGAACCTTAGCTTCTTCGGCTTGAATTTCTTCATCCGTAACGGTTAAAGATTCCTGTTCAGCAATAGCTTTTAAAGCTAAGGAACGCTTCAACGCATCAATTGCTTCTGGACGAGCTTGTTCTCGTAAACGAGGCACCATTTCACCAGTGAATAACCGTTTCACATCCAACCCCATATTGCTCAACTGCATCACCTGTTGAGTAATCAGTCGGTCAACTTCTTGACGAATCAGGGTTTCGGGTAAATCAACTTCCAGGGTTTCCACCAACGCATCGACTAACGCTTTGCGTTTATTGGCTTTGGTTTGCTCATCTTTTTCCCCTTGAAATCGTTTTTCTAAAGATTCTCGCAGTTCCGCTAAAGTCGAAAATTCGCTGACTTCTTCAGCAAACTCATCATCTAATTCGGGCAGTTCTCTTTCTTTGAGTTCATTCAACGTAATGGTAAAGGTCGCATCCTTTCCAGCAACGTCTTCATCCCCATATTCATCAGGAAATCTCAGATTTAAGGTTTTGGTTTCTCCAGGGTTCATGCCAAAAATCCCCTCGACAAAACCCGGTATAAACCGCCCTTCCTGTAATTCCACCTGAAAATTATCGCCTTTAGCGCCAGGAATTTCTTTGGGTTCCGCTTCTTCAGACTCTTGGGCAAAGTACCCTTGAAAATCGACAAACGCCACATCTCCCTCTTGGGCAGGTCTACCTTCAACCGGAATTAACGTTGCTCTTTTTTCCTGTTCCCGTTTTAAGACCTGTTCCACCTGTTCGGGGTCATACTTAGCTTCTTCTGCTTGCACGCTTAAGCCTTTGTATTGACCCAGTTTGACTTCGGGTTCAACATCCACAGCCACTTGAATCGTCAGGGTTTTTCCCGGTTCAAATTGCTGAATCAGGTTATCAATCTCGCCCCGGGGTTCAAAGCTGCCAATCGCTTGAATGTTCTCTTGTTCAACAGCTTTAGGTAAATACTGGTTCATTAAATCATCCAAGGCGGCAGCCTTAATGCGTTCCTGGCCCAAGCGCTGGATGAGAATGTGGCGAGGCACTTTGCCTTTGCGGAACCCAGGAATATTCACCGAACGGCTCATACGCTGAACCACTTGTTCATAGGCGTTTTTAGACATTTCCGGTGTAATCTCAATGTCCAATCCAATTTGACTTGCGGGAAGTTTTTCCTGGGTTACTTTCATCAGAAAAATGGGTAGAAACTCCTAACTTCTAGTTAGGCTTTACATTTCCCCCCCCCCAAACCCCCCGTGGGGGTTTGGGGGGGAGGGGTAGAGGGGTATGGTTGCCCCTCTGTGGAGATCTGGTTGTCTCCTAACACCTATTTCTAGGGTAAAGTTAGCTTTGCCAAGGTTTTAAGAGCTTGTTAGGTTAGCAGCACTTCCTTAACCCGATAAAGATGTTTAACCACTAACGACAGAGCCGGAGACTAGCTACGCATCCACAGGGTGTCATGACTCAAAAAACGGAGTACACAAGGTACTTAGGCTGGTCAACTATCACGCTCTGGTGAGGCATGACTTCGCGTAGCTTTCGTTCCGCGCGTAGCCTTGTCACAGAGAGTGCGGGGTGCTGACAATCGTGATATTCTGAATTAAATACCCCCAACACATTTCACTCGCGGGGGAACTATAATCTGGGGTTAGCAAGTTAAGATTGCTAAAAATCCAGTTGTGTACTTAAAGAGTGATCGTAACTGATTATGCGCCCTTGTGTACCCGTTCGTTAGATTCTGTTCCGTTTTGGGAAGAATGAGAACGGCTAAACTACAATGAAGAAGGGAGGTTAAGCCTCCCCATAAATGAATCGATACCCTAAACATTTTGTTGGCTATAAAAATTTCAATTTATTAAAATTGCGAGTTTTTGATTACGGAGGTTAAAATTTTGTCAAATTCATATCGAGTTGCCATTTTAGGGGCGACAGGTGCTGTGGGGACGGAGTTAATAGAACTTCTGGAAAGTCGGAATTTTCCAGTAGGAGAGTTAAAATTATTAGCTTCGCCTCGTTCAGCAGGAACCTCATTACCTTTTAAAGGGGAAACTTTACCCGTTGAAGTTGTATCGGAGGAGTCGTTTCACAATGTTGATCTTGTGTTAGCCTCCGCCGGAGGATCAACTTCTAAGGTCTGGGCCTCAAAGATAGTGGCAGCCGGAGCGGTGATGGTCGATAACTCCAGTGCCTTCCGCATGAACCCAGATGTGCCCTTAATTGTCCCTGAAGTCAACCCAGAGGCGATTAACAACCACAAAGGGATTATTGCCAACCCCAACTGCACGACGATTTTAATGACGGTAGCGATTTGGCCGTTATATCAGGCACAACCCATTCGTCGGATGGTGATTTCCACCTATCAATCTGCCAGTGGGGCCGGGGCTAGAGCTATGGAGGAAGTGAAGCAACAAGCGTCCGCTATTTTAGCCGGAGAAACACCGAAAACGGAAATTTTTCCCTATCCGTTAGCATTTAATCTCTTCCCCCACAACACCCCCATTAATGAGTTAGGGTATTGTGAAGAGGAAATGAAAATGATCAACGAAACCCGGAAAATTTTTGGGGTGAATGATCTGAGGATTTCGGCAACTTGTGTGCGGGTTCCCGTATTACGCGCCCATTCCGAAGCGGTTAACTTAGAATTTGAGCAGCCCTTCAGTGTGGAAAAAGCACGGGATATTCTCAGCACAGCGCCGGGAGTGCAACTGGTGGAAGACTGGACGGCAAACTATTTCCCTATGCCCATTGATGCCAGTGGCCGTGATCCGGTATTAGTGGGTCGCATTCGTCAGGATTTGTCTCATCCCTGTGGTTTAGAATTGTGGCTTTGTGGCGACCAAATCCGCAAGGGTGCAGCGTTAAACGCCGTGCAAATTGCTGAATTATTAGTGGAAAAACAACTCCTCGGCCATCGGTCTTAGAACAGATGTGTGGAACAGGCATCTTGCCTGTTATCAGTCGGGTGTCACGAAGAGGATAAGGCTACAGGGGGAGTAGGGGGTGAACCGGGAGCAATCCCGAAGCACGGCAGGGGGAGGAGATAGGGTCAGGACAGACACTTCTTCCCTGAAACCTGAAACCTGAAACCTGAAACCTGAAACCTGAGAGATGACTCATGTAGGATACAAGATAACTGATAGAAGACAAATGGTAAGTTTTGGAAGAGTTATAACGGCAATGGTTACGCCGTTTCATGAAGACGGTAGTGTGAATTACACAGTGGCGGAACAGTTAGCCGCCCATCTAGTAGAGCAAGGAACGGATGCTGTTGTTGTGTGCGGAACGACGGGAGAATCTCCAACCTTGACTTGGGATGAAGAACACGAGTTGTTTCAAGTCGTGCAGAAGGCTGTGTTCGGAAAAGCGAAGGTGATCGCGGGAACGGGATCGAACTGCACCCAAGAGGCAATTCATGCCACCCAAAAAGCGTCTAAACTGGGATTAGATGGCAGTTTACAGGTTGTCCCCTATTACAATAAACCTCCCCAAGAAGGTTTGTATCGGCATTTTCAAGCGATCGCTCAATCGAGTCCCGATTTGCCGATAATGCTTTACAATATACCGGGACGCACTGGACAGAATCTCCTGCCGGAAACAGTGGCACGTTTAGCGGAGATTCCGAATATTGTGGCGATTAAGGAAGCCAGTGGCAATTTAGAACAAGTGAGCCAGGTGCGACGGTTGACACCTTCTGAATTTAAGATCTACTCTGGGGATGATTCGTTAACCTTACCGATGTTAGCCGTTGGCAGTTCGGGGGTGGTCAGTGTTGCTAGTCATTTGGTGGGAAGGCAACTCCAAGAAATGATACAAGCCTTTGAAGCAGGCCAAGTGCAAGTGGCAACGGAGATCCATATCCGGTTATTTGGGTTGTTTAAAGCCTTGTTTCTAACAGCAAACCCGATCCCCGTGAAAATAGCACTCAATTTGCAAGGCTGGAACGTGGGATCAACCCGTTTACCTTTGTATGATCCAAGCGTGGAAGTCACCAACACATTAAAGGACGTGCTGAGTCAGTTAAATCTTATCTGATAGTCTCGATCAGTTTGTAGCGATGGGTTCTGTAAGGAGGGTTTAACGATCTACGGCTGAAAAAACCAGATCAATCTGTAGAAACGTTTGATACATAGAGACGCGCCATGGCACGTCTGTACAGGGAACAGGGAACCCGAAGGAATAGAAAAACAGTCCCCTGATCCTACCGCAGGAGGAGCACAGAATTTTGGATTTCCGATTTTCTATTCTTGATCGCTCTGATTTTCAATTCCCTTTCGTCCCATAACCCCCCCTACAAAAAATGAGCAGGATTTATAGAATCAATAATGATGATCAGCGATGTTTTGTCCCAATCCTAAACGATCCTTAAATCCTGGCAAAGTTTTCTAGGTTTCTGACAACTAAATACTGAACAGAATTGACAGAATTTATCAAGTAATCACGAGGGATCCTGTAAATTCTGGAAATTCTTAAATTCAGCCCTTATTTCATTGGTAAACCATTAACAAAAAAAAGGAAAGAATCAGCATGATGAGAAACGGTAACACCCCAATTATTAGAAAAAGAACCTCTGCTATGACTTCAGAACCTTCCACCCCTGTCTTTAACTCCGGTGCTTTAAGAATTATTCCTTTAGGGGGATTACATGAAATTGGAAAAAACACCTGTGTGTTTGAATATGAAGATGAAATTGTGATTTTAGATGCCGGGTTAGCGTTTCCAACGGATGGAATGCACGGCGTTAATATTGTTTTACCGGATGTTACCTATCTACGGGAAAACCGGGAAAAAATTAAAGGCATGATTGTCACTCACGGACATGAAGATCATATTGGTGGTATTCCCTTTCACCTCAAACAATTTGAAGTTCCGGTGATTTATGGCCCTCGATTAGCGATGGCATTGTTACAAGGAAAATTAGAAGAAGCCGGAGTTGCAGAACGCACAGAATTAAGATCCGTTCGTCCCCGTGAAATGGTGAGAATTGGCAAATATTTCTTGGTCGAATATATTCGGAATACTCACTCCATTGCTGATAGTTTTACTGTTGCGATTACGACCCCTGTTGGTGTGGTGATTCATACGGGAGATTTTAAAATTGATCATACTCCGGTAGATGGAGAATTTTTTGATTTCCAACGGTTAGCCGAATATGGAGAAAAAGGCGTTCACTGTTTATTAAGTGACTCTACAAACGCTGAAATCCCAGGCTTTACGCCTTCTGAAAGTTCCGTTTATCCCAATTTAGAACGAATTTTTGCCCAAGCTCAGGGTCGAATTTTAGTCACTACCTTTGCTTCTTCGGTTCACCGTCTAAATATCATTTTAAATATTGCCCAAAAGCAAGGTCGATTAGTATCGGTGGTGGGTCGATCTATGTTAAACGTGATTGCTCACGCTCGGACGTTAGGCTATGTCAAATGTGAAGATCGGTTGTTTGTTCCTCTGAATTCAATTAATGGGATTCCCGATGATAAATTGCTGATTTTAACAACGGGATCTCAAGGGGAACCGTTATCGGCTTTAACCCGAATTGCTGAAGGTGCACACCGTCAAATTGGGATTAAGAAAGGGGATACGGTTGTTTTCTCAGCGAACCCCATTCCGGGTAATACGATTGCAGTCGTCAATACCATTGATAAATTGATGATGCAGGGGGCAAATGTGATTTATGGTCGCGAGAAGGGAATTCATGTTTCCGGTCATGGATGCCAAGAAGATCAGAAATTAATGTTAGCCTTAACTCGTCCGAAATTCTTTGTTCCTGTTCATGGAGAACACCGGATGTTAGTTCAACACCAAAAGACGGCTCAAAGTATGGGAATTCCCCCCGAAAATATGGTGTTAATTGATAACGGTTTTGTGGTAGAATTAACGAAAGAATCGATTCGGATTGCCGATAAAGTTCAAGCCGGAATTGAACCCGTAGACTCCTCTCGCTCTGGCGTTGTTAAAGATGAAACCATGAAAGAACGACGTCAATTAGCAGAAGAAGGAGTTGTTACTGTAGCGGCGGCGGTTGGAACCGATGGTAAGTTATTAGCAAGACCTGAAATTCATTTGAAAGGGGTTGTGAATAGTGTTGACCAAGGTTCTATTCAACAACAATTAAGCCAAACTATTGAGAATGTTTTAACGGAACGTTGGACAGAATTCGCCCGCACATTTGGTACGGAAACGAAGGAAATTGATTGGGAAGGGTTAAAGACTCAAATTGAACGTTCTATTCAGCGTGTTTTGCGTCGAGAAATTCCCAGTAACCCTTTGTTAGTGTTATTAGTACAAACCCCTGAAGGAGAACAAGAAACTTCAGCAAAAGTAACGGGTCGTCGTCGTCCTCGCAGTACCGCACGAGTCGCGTCTTAGACTTAGAAATTCTTCAGAAACGGGGTTTGTGACCTCTCCCCCTAACCCCCTCTCCTCCAAGGCGAGGGGAAATTTTTCTTAAATCCTAAGTAAATGTACTGATACCCCAGGACATTGTGATCAAAATCATGGAAATTGAGAGATTTATTTCACTGGGTTTTTCGGGTTAATCACTGATGATGGTATTCAGTTAATTCAGGAGAACCCAACTTATGCTACCGTTAAATCTAGTGTTAAATTTGGATAGGGATTTTACCACAGTTCAGGATATTACAACAGAAATTCATCATTATTTAAGAACTTCCGCCTCTATTATTGCTTCCTCATCTTATTTGCTCCAAGTCGCTTTGACCCAAGAAAAGAAAGTTGCTAAGTCCCCGGTAGAATATATAACACTGATTCAAGATGCGGCCCACTGTTTAGAAAACAATTGTTATCGGGTGATAGAAACAATTAATCAAACCAATTCTAATAGTTTGGCTCTTAACCGCATTCGGTTATATTTAGATAAAATGATCTGTTTTTGCCAAAAAATTTTACTAGATTTAGAGACGCTTTTAAATTCTAAGTATCTCGGTGAACTCAATTCTGTAAACGAAAAGTCTGAACTGATCAATTTAGTAGCGGGTTTAAATCAATGGGCGATGCAAATGACGGATGTGTTAAGTTCTCAACGATTTAATGATTATGTTCAACAGTTTGCTCAAGGCTTGTTAATGCAGTCTAGCGACGATGGTTTTGGGGAGTATCAATCTGCATGATCATATTAATCCTCAATTTTTATAGTATAAAACAAGGACATGGTGTGAATCATGTCCTAAAAAATATCTATTAATATTAAACCCAATTAACCTCCCGCAACCGCCGGAACAATACTAACTTCATCTCCTTGTTGAAGTTCAGTGTTTGCTCCTTGTAAAAAGCGAATATCTTCACTATTGACATAGAAATTCAAAAACTTACGGGGTTTTCCCTCGTCATCACAGAGACTTTTTTTAATCCCTGGACATTGGGTTTCTAAGGAATTAATTAATTCCGAAATATTAGAAGCTTCACACTCAATTACGGCTTCATTGTTGGTAAATTTTTGCAGGGGTGTGGGAATTAAAACTTTAACAGTCATAGGTTCAACAAAACTACAAATGAATGGATTTAGGTCAGTAGAAACGTTTCCAAGAACGCCTCTACTGTTCGGATATTCTAGGCAAGTTTGGGTTTAACACCGTGAAGGCTAAACTAACACTTGTTGCCATTCCAGACGGTCTAAGGTGCGAGCTCGTTCAATTGCCCGTTCAAAACTTTCTAATTTCGGTTCAATGGTTAAGGGTTCACCGACATCCCCTTGCACGGCTTCTTGGGTTTTTAAGCCATTGCCTGTAATATAAACAACGGTGGTTTCTTCAGGGTCAATTTTACCTGCTTCTACCAATTTTTTCAAGACGGCAATTGTAGTTCCGCCTGCGGTTTCGGTAAAAATTCCTTCCGTTTCGGCTAATAATTTAATGCCTTGAATAACTTCTTCATCGTTGACGCATTCAATATTTCCGTTGGTTTTGTTCGCTAATTCAACCGCATAAACTCCATCAGCAGGATTGCCAATGGCAATGGATTTAGCAATGGTATTGGGTTTAACCGGAGTAATAAAATCTCGTCCTTCTTTAAAAGCAGAAGCCACTGGAGAACAACCTTCTGCTTGTGCTCCACTGAAACGCACGGGTTTGTCATCCACTAAACCGACTTTGACGAATTCTTGAAAACCTTTATGAATTTTGGTAAACAGGGAACCGGAAGCAATGGGGGCGACAACATGGTCGGGTAATTTCCAGCCCAGTTGTTCAATCACTTCATAGCCAAGGGTTTTTGATCCTTCAGAATAGTAGGGACGCAGGTTAATATTCACAAAGCCCCAACCATGAGTATTGGCCACTTCTGAACACAGGCGATTAACTTGATCATAATTGCCTTTAACGGCCATTAAAATCGGGTTATAGATTAAGGTTCCTAAAATTTTACCCGCTTCTAAGTCCGCCGGGACAAACACACAACAGTCCAAACCTGCTCTTGCAGCAATGGCGGCGGTGGAGTTGGCTAAATTTCCGGTACTGGCGCAGGAAACCGTCGAAAAGCCTAATTCTCTAGCCCGACTTAGAGCAACGGACACCACCCGGTCTTTGAAGCTCAGGGTGGGCATATTCACAGCATCGTTTTTAATATAAAGATTTTTCAAACCCAGGCGACGGGCTAACCGTTCTGACTTAATCAGGGGGGTCATTCCGGTTCCAACATCAATCACATTCTCAGTAGCGACAGGAAGAAACTTGCGATAACGCCAAATGGAGTTAGGGCCAGCTTCAATGGTAGCGCGAGTCACGGTTTGGCGGAGCAGGTCATAGTTATATTGAACTTCTAGGGGGCCAAAACACACTTCACAAACGTGCTTGGCTTCGGGGGCGTATTCTTCGCCACACTCTTTACATTTGAGTTTGTCAAAAGTCGCCCCGGTTAAGTTTAAGTTGTTGGTGGTTGCCTGAGTCATGACCTGTCCTCCACTGAAAATCCGATACTGGAATGTTGAAAACAAAGTATCACAGTCTACAAATAGCCGTCAATCATACCCGACTTTTTTTGTCGGGATTAAAATCAAGTTGAACAATTTCCGGTCAAGATTCACCGCTCCGTCTCCTGAATCCCTTCATTGATTTAGGGGGACTCCGGTGATTTCTGAACTCAGGGGGTATATAGTATACAACTACTGAGAGAACTCAATTCACCTAAATCTAAAGATGCTAGATTACAAAGACCATCTGAGAAATGTTGGCTGAGGAGTATCGGTAAAAAACAATTCTTGATATGATATCGCGTGTTATTGGTGTGGTGTGGTGTGATAAGGAGTGATCGATGCCGAGTTCTGTTGATTTCACTGGGAGGCCATTTCACTTCATCGGGATTGGTGGGATTGGAATGTCAGCCCTCGCCTACATCCTAGCGAAGCGAAAGCTACCCATTTATGGCTCGGATATTCAACGTAGCCATATTACTCAACGCTTACAAGCGTTAGGTGCTCAAATCTTTTGTCATCAAGATGCAAGCAACTTTGAGTACATTAAACAATCCCTAGATGAAGGGAATCCCAAACCCAGTTCCCCAAGGTCACGAGGAGTAGAGTTATCAGTCTGTGAAAATGGATTGAACTCCCGGTCTGCTTCCGTCATTCAAGCGGAAACTTTTAATTCTAATGGCAAGACCAAACGGTCGCAAGAATTACCCCAGGTGATTTGTTCTACTGCCATCCATGCGGGAAACTCCGAATATCAAGCTGCTTTAGAGTTGGGCTGTCCGATTTTTCACCGTTCCGATTTACTAGCCGCGCTGATTCAAGATTACCAAAGTATTGCTGTGGCTGGAACCCATGGAAAAACCACCACCAGCAGTATGATTGCCTTCATGTTGCTCAACGCAGGTCTTGATCCCACAATTTTAGTTGGGGGAGAAGTGGATGCGTGGGAAGGGAATGCTCGTATGGGTCAGGGGCCTTATATGGTGGCTGAAGCCGATGAATCCGATGGTTCCCTGGTCAAAATCACGGCTCAAATCGGCGTAATTACCAATATTGAGTTAGACCATCCCGATCACTATGAAACCCTAGACCAAGTAATCAATACTTTTAAAGTCTTTGATACCAACTGTAAAACCCTAGTGGGTTGTATCGATTGTGCAATAGTACGGGATCAAATTCAACCCAGTATTACCTACAGCCTGAATCCTCACACAGAAGCTGATTACACTGCCAAAGCCATCGAATATAGACCCAATGGTATCTATGCTCAAATTGTGGAAAAAGGCAGTTTCTTGGGAGAGCTAGAGTTAAAATTGCTAGGGCAGCATAATCTCAGCAATGCCTTAGCTGCGATTGCGGTAGGACGCCAGTTAGGAATGGAGTTTTCCGTCATAGCCAAGGCATTAGCGGAATTTGAAGGAGCCAAACGTCGTTTTGAGTACCGAGGGTGTCACAACAACATCTTGTTTGTAGACGATTACGCCCATCATCCCAGCGAAATCCGAGTCACCCTCGCCGCTGCCCGCCTTCGGATGCAAGAAAGCACCTTAAACACTCAACCTCACCTTCAGCGTATTGTTGCGATTTTTCAACCCCATCGGTATAGTCGAACTCATGCCTTTCTGCAAGATTTTGCTCAGTGTTTCAGTGATGCTGATGTTGTTGTTCTCACCGAGATTTATAGTGCTGGGGAACCTAATCTTTGGGAAATTGACGGGCTCATGGTAGCAGACTTGATTGCCAATTACCATCCTCAAGTGTTATATCAACCCTCGATGGATGCCCTGAAGATCGGTTTAGCACAACTATTGCAACCTGGCGATTTAGTTCTCTTTCTCGGTGCAGGCAACCTCAACAAAATTATTCCAGAAGTTATGGCATTTTATCAGACTTCCCAGGACACTGGTGGGATAGAGCCAGAGTGCCAACACGCGCTTTTGGATTGAGTTGATAGTCAATCGGTGATTTACATCCAAGTTCTAAGGTATTCATTTCGATATGGTCATGACACTTTCTTATGACTCTCCCGGTCAAACGAATTGCAAAGTTCCACGCTGCATAGCCTTACCGGAAACAGACTGTTTGATTCAATCTTTAGTTCCTTTAACCACCTTGACATCCTTTCGGGTTGGAGGGCCCGCCGAGTGGTATGTCGCACCTAAAGGGGTAGAACAACTCCAAGAAACCCTGAGTTGGGCCAATACTGAAGGATTGCCCATCACCCTACTCGGCGCCGGATCAAATTTACTGATTAGTGATCAAGGGTTATCGGGATTAGTGATTGCAACTCGCCATTTACGTCATGCCCAGTTTGATGTAGAAGCTGGGTTACTCACGGCTGGGGCTGGCAGTTCCCTGCCTCGTCTGGCTTGGAAAGCGGCTCGTTTGGGATGGCGAGGGTTGGAGTGGGCTGTGGGTATCCCTGGAACCATCGGTGGTGCGGTGGTTATGAATGCAGGTGCTCATAAATCCTGTACCGCAGATATTTTAGTTAATACTCATGTTCTATCGAGGGCTGGAGACTTACAACTCCTCACCCCTAAAGATCTAGCCTATCGTTATCGAACCTCGATTTTACAAGGAGGTGATCGGTTTGTGACTCAAGCGACCTTCCAGTTAGAACCGGGTCATGATCCCCAGAAGGTTCTAGCAGATACAACGGCTCATTTTAATCACCGTCGCGATAATCAACCTTATCATCTACCGAGTTGTGGCAGTGTTTTTCGCAATCCTGGCCCGAAAGCGGCGGGTTGGCTGATTGAACAAACGGGTTTAAAAGGCTACACCATTGGCCAAGCTCAGGTAGCAGAACGCCACGCCAATTTTATTCTCAATTGTGGGGGAGCAACGGCCAACGATATCTTCTTGTTAATTCGTCATATTCAAGAACAAGTTGAACGGCAGTGGTCGTTTTTATTAGAACCGGAGGTTAAAATTATGGGTGATTTTCAAGTTTGTTAATCTTTATGTTGGAGACCGTTGGGGGTAATTTCTTCCCCCAGGATGCAGTTAATCAGCCCCAAAAAATGCTACTATAGCTTACCTGTCTGCGGTTCACTTTAATCAATATTCAAGGCGTTCTCGGCGCTACAGGAACAAACTATGACACAAGATAAAGGATTTGGTTTTGGTCTAGGCAAAATGAAAGAACTCGCTGATGCCTTCAAAAAGGCGCAGCAGGTTCAAGAGGGAGCGAAAAAGCTTCAAGAAGAGCTTGATGATTTGGAAATTCTTGGGGAAGCTGGAGGAGGCTTGGTCAAGGTTTACTTAAGTGGAAATCAAGAACCCCGTCGAGTCGAAATTTCACCGGATGTCTTAGGAGAAGGTGCTGATGTCCTCTCTGCACTGGTTCTCGTTGCCATGCAAGAAGCGTATAAGAACTCTACGAAGACGATGCGGGAACGGATGGAAGAACTGACAGGAGGTTTGAATTTACCTGGATTAGGTTAAAGTCTCAAGGACAAGGGAGAAAGAATCGAGGGGGAGAAGACGCGGAGAACAGTTAAAAACCAGCCTTTTGACTAAGCTACAAATCTCACAGGTGGCTTCTCTACGGCTTCTAACTCCTCATTTTTTAACTTTATTTTTAACTTTATTTTTAACTTATGCCTTACAAACTCCTCTTTGTTTGCCTGGGTAATATTTGCCGTTCTCCGTCGGCTGAGAATATTATGAATCATTTAATTGATCAGGCAAATTTGAGCGATCGCATTATTTGTGATTCCGCCGGAACCTCAAGTTATCATATTGGCAGTCCCCCAGATCGACGCATGACCCAAGCGGCAAACCAACGGGGAATTAAAATGACCGGAAAAGCGCGTCAATTTAAACGAGATGATTTTGAACAGTTTGATTTAATCTTAGCAATGGATCAAGACAATTATCAAAATATTCTCTATCTTGATCCATCAGGAAAATATCGCCACAAAGTTAAATTAATGTGTGAATTCTGTCGTCATCACACCCTAAAAGAGGTTCCAGATCCCTATTATGGGGGCGCAGAAGGATTTAATCAAGTGATTGATTTATTATTAGATTCTTGTGCTGGATTGTTAGAATTTGTGATTCAAGAGCAAGGATTAAAAGATTTCACCGCCTAGGTTTGCTGCCTCAGTCTTTGTCCTAACTATTCTGACAAATACTGATAGAAAGGCGGGAAAAAATTCTTCTACTGAATATAAATTCGTTCTGCCGTCTCTTGGTCTAAGGTCGCACGAGTTCTACCAATTTTAATAATATAGGAAGGGAACTTCTGCTCTAATTGAATATTAATTCCGGGCATAATTCCCAAGGCCATTAACTTTCTCATTAAGGCTTCATCCTCTGTTTTTAAGCAAGAAATGATTCCTGTTTTTCCCGTTTTAACCGATGATAATGCCATCATTTAGAAACTGACTCCTAAAATATTTAACGCTAAGTTAGTGCAGTACCCAACAAGAAATGCAAAGGGAAAGATGAAGGAAGTCATTAATATTGTTGTTAGGGTTCCTCGTTCTTTCAACATCATTTGTAATTGAGCAATACAAGGTAAAAACAACGTCAACACAATTGCGGCAATAAACAGTTGATTTCCATTAAAAATCCCCTGTTGCTGCATATCAAATAATCCCGCCGCCCCATAATCTCGTCGGAAGAAGCCATATAAGAAAATAGGGGCTGCTTCCGAGGGAAGTCCTAAACTTAAGCTAATCGGTTCTAGCCCGCGAACTAAGATATCAAATAACCCCGTTAATCGTCCCAACCAGATTAACACGGATGCAAAAATAAATAAAGGTAAAATTTCATAAAAATACCACTTCATTCGCACCCAAGTTTTGATCACAATATTTCTAAATTTAGGAATTCTTAACGGCGGAATTTCCATATAAAATCCCGCAGGTTTTCCAGGGAGGAGTTTTGAAGTTAAAAACCCCATCACCAAGAAAATAACCGTTAAAAATACAGCCCAAGCGATTAATGCCATTGGTTTTTGGGATAATAATCCCACAATTACGCCCCATTGTGCCGCACAAGGAATCGCTAAGGACAGTAAAAAAGTCGCAATTAATCGTTCTCGATTAGTTTCTAAGGTGCGTGTTACCATCGTTGCCATCGTATCACACCCAAACCCTAAAACAATCGGAATTACAGACCGTCCTGATAATCCAATAGATTTGAATACCCGGTCTAACATCAGAGATAATCGAGGTAAATAACCGCTATCTTCTAAAAGGGAAAACATTAAAAAGAACGTAGCGACAACGGGTAAAACAATTGCGGTCGCATAGCGAATTCCCAAGGTAATAATCCCATAGTCATTTCCGATTAAATCCTGTATCGGTTCCCAAGGAAAAATTAAGGCTGTTATCTGATTAACAACGGGATTAATCTGTTGTTCAAAGAAGGTTTCAATCAGATCAACTAAGGTTCCCGCCCCAAATTCTCCAACAAATTTATAAACTCCATAATACAAAATAATCAATAAAATTGGAAATCCAGTAATCGGATTAACAGTAATTTGATGGAGTTTTTCAGTGAATAGGGTTTTTTCCTGGGGAGGTTCAGAAACAACGTCTTTTTCTAGGTTCCAGGCTTGTTCTTGACGAGTATGAGCAATGGCGGTAGAAACAGGTTCTTTTAATTGATTTTGAGCCGCCGTTAGAATAATCTCTACCTCTTGATATCGTTGTTGATCCTGTTGAAGCAATTGCCAAAGGTTGGGATCTTTTTGCAGCAGTAATAACGCTAAACTTCGCCGAGAAATGGCATAATTATCAACCCAATTGGGAAGAGAATCTTCAGAAAACAGAGACTCGATTTGCGTGATAGCGCTCTCGATGGGTTGCGGATAAATCACGGGACTCAACATGGTCTACAATCCTTTGTTTTAACTGGCGTAATCCTTGGTTTAAAGCGGCGGCCATTGTGACAATGGGGATACCTAATTTTCTTTCTAAATCTTCAGTTTCAATCCCTAACCCTAATTGTTTGGCTTCATCCATCATATTGATAGCGAGTAACACAGGTAAACCGGTTTCCATCAGTTGAAAGGTTAGGGGTAACATTCGACTTAAGTTTTTAGCATCCACAACATGAACGACTAAATCAAACCATTCGTTCATTAATAAATCTCTGGATACTTTTTCTTCTTCAGTAATTGGAATTAAAGAATACATTCCAGGGGTATCCACAACGGTAATCGGGGTATTACCCAATTTAATTTCTCCCCGTGAGACTTCTACCGTTGTCCCTGGATAGTTAGAAACGGTAACATAAGTCCCTGTTAAGCCGTTAAAGACAACGCTTTTACCGACATTTGGCATTCCAACTAAGGCAATTTTGGGGATTTTGTGGGGTTCTGTCAATTTTTCCGGTTGTTTCTTGAGATATTTTCTCAAGAATTTAGGCAAAAACTGGGGAGAGTGACTTGAACAGTGGGCGGAACATTTGTGACATTCCATAATATTGAGTTCCAAATCAATAAATATTTAGCTTACACCCGATTTCGTTGATTTCGCTTATTTTGCTTTCGGCATTGAAGCTCAACAGTGGGAGCGTCCTCCCTCGCAAGCGAAGAGAGATCTTGCTGCGTGTATAAGTTCTATAGGTGAATTATAGAACCAATCTCGAACAAAACGAGTGAAGAACTGTAAATATTTTTAAGAATCCTAGAGAATTGTTATAATAATTCCCGAAAATTGTGATTTTGTGATAGTGGAACAGGCATCTTGCCTGTCAACCTGTCAACCTGTCAACCTCTGTAAACGCTAGGCAGTCTATCATTACTTATCGCTATAAAATGTCAAGAAATCAAGTTGTGTTTTAGAGCAAACCGGATCAACTCAGCCCGATTATTACTATCCGTCTTTCTGAATAAACTACTAACATACTTTTCTACAGTTCTGGGACTAAGGTGTAAATGATCACCAATAGCAATATTAGACAGCCCTTCTGCTAATAAATCCAGCACTTGCTGTTCTCGTTGGGTTAGACTAATCTCCAAGGTTGGCTGTGACTTCACCGCTACAGGTTCTAAAGCCATATCGGGGACATCAATCACCGTATCGGCCAAACGGACTCGCCATTCAGACTCAATTAATTGCGATCGCTCTAATAAAGAACGAATCACCACCCCCAACTCTTCCAACTCAAAGGGTTTGGGTAAATAATTATCACATCCTAATTGATACCCTCGGATGCGTTCTTTCGTGCTGGTATGAGCGGTTAAAAAAATCACCGGAAGCAGACGAAAGACAGGACGAGCGCGGACTCGCTTGATTAGTTCATAGCCATCCATCTCAGGCATCGCAATATCCGTGACGATGAGGTGGGGCTGATATTGCTCCACCAGGCGCAGTGCCTCCTGACCATTCTCTGCGGCAATCACTGAATAACCGGAAATGTCCAGGTAATCACTAATCGAGAGACGAGTCCCTAAATCATCATCAACAACTAAAATTGTTAAAGGCATAGGGACACTGAAGAGATGGGGAGATAAGGAGATAGGGGGACAAGGGGACGGGGGGAAGAGAAGTAATCGTCAACTATTAATCGTTAACACTCAAGCCCCTCTTCCTGCCAAATCCCCTTATTTATAGCTTGCCATTAAGTTAGCGGGTTTTCCTAGATCTCCTTCTAAAAATACTCCACGTTGATTGGCGGCTAAATGTCGCAGAATTTTATAAATAGCTTCAGTTTGATCAGGAACTCCTGCCTGCTGTGCTAAGGTTTCCAGGGAAAGAGGTTGACCTGCATTTCGTAGGACTTGAATAATTTGTTGTTGTAAGTCCAAAATGACGGCCGCCGCTTTTTTACCTGCCTCAACACCCGGTTGATGGTAAGCGTTAATATTCACTAACGAGGCATATAAACCTACAGCCCGATCATACAAAGCAATTAAAGCACCTACGATTTGGGGATTCACTTCCGGGACTGTAATTGTAATCGAATCTCGATGATTTTCATACAATGCCTGTCGGGTTCCTTGTAAAAATCCCGATAAATAATCCCCAGATGTTACCCCCGGTTCTATTTCAATTGAGGTAGCGGATCGATCTTTTAACACTTCAATTAATGTGGCAAAAAAGTTAGGAACCCCTTCGCGTAATTGTTGAACATAGGCGTGTTGATCCGTCGATCCTTTATTGCCATAAACCGCAATTCCTTGATAAACAAGATTGCCATCCAGGTCTTTTTCCTTCCCCAAGGATTCCATAACTAACTGTTGTAAATAGCGACTAAACAACAGCAAACTATCCTTATAGGGCAAAACCACCATATCTTTTTCACCCTTTCCATTTCCGGCATAATACCAAGCCAAAGCCAATAAAGCTGCTGGATTAGTTTTAACATCGGGTTTGCGGGTGGCGATGTCCATTTCCTTCGCTCCGACTAACATCCCCCGAATATCAATGCCTTGTAGGGCCGCAGGTAATAGCCCAACGGCTGATAATTCCGAAGTCCGTCCCCCCACCCAATCCGCCATCGGAAAGGTCGTTAACCAGCCTTCAGCGTGGGCTTGTTGATCCAATTTACTGCCGACTCCAGTAACAGCAACGGCTTGTTTAGCAAACTCCAAATTTTGGGTCGCAAAGGCGTTTCGTACCTCAATCATGCCGTTACGGGGTTCTGGAGTGCCACCAGATTTAGAAATCACCAGCACGAGGGTACTGTTGAGACGATCGCCAATTCTAGCTAAAACCCGATCAATGCCTGTGGGATCGCTGTTATCGATAAAATGGATATTCAGGGCGGGATGTTCAGGGGCTAAGGCTTCAGCTACAAACTGGGGGCCTAAAGCCGATCCCCCAATGCCAATGGATAAAATATCCGTGAATTTTGGGGTTTGAGGCGGTTTAACTTCGCCTTGATGAACCTTTTGAGCAAAGGTTTCAATGTTTTCTAAGGTTTCAACAATTTCTTGCTTCAGGTCGGGAGTCGGAGCTAGATCGGGGTCGCGTAACCAATAATGACCGACCATGCGGTTTTCATCTGGGTTAGCGATCGCCCCTTGTTCCAAAGCCTCCATCGCTTTAAAAGCTTGATCAAATTTGGGCAATAAGGATGCAACAAACTCATCGTCGAATCGCATTCGACTGATATCTAGGTACAGTCCTAAGCCGTCATGATAGTATAGCCAATCTTGGTAGCGTTGCCAGAGTGCAGTGGCATCCATAGTCTTACATTCCGCTATATTGATTTTTAGCTTAAGGGATAACTGATTCAGATTAACTCTTTTTCGGCTAACGATTAACGGTTAAGGCTGACTGCTTGATAAACTAGACTGAAGTTCCCTTGTGACCGGATCTGCAACTATGGCCAAAATTCTAGTGATCGCCAACGGCAAAGGAGGAGTGGGCAAAACCACAACCGCCATTAATCTGGCTGCAATTCTTGCCAATAACTTTACCACGCTCTTGGTGGATACAGACCCCCAGGGTTCGGCCTGTTGGTGGGCTGAACAAGGTCAAGGGGGGGATATGCCCTTTGAGCATTCGTCTGAAACTGACGCTAGTTTATTGTCTCGGTTGAAGCAGGTGACGGATTATGAATTAGTGGTGGTGGACACCCCTCCGGCGTTAAAATCCGATGGGTTATTGGCCGTTGTGCAAGTGGCCGATTATTTAGTGTTACCGACCCAAGCCGCACCGATGGATTTAGTGGCATTAATTGAAACGGTGAAATCGACTATTATTCCCTCCCAGGTTCCCCATCGGGTGTTAATGACGAAGGTTGATCCTCGCAGTTTAGGGGATGCCTTTGAAGCCCAAAAATCCTTACAAGAAGCGGGTATTCCCGTGTTTAAAAATATTATTCGAGCTTATAAAGCCCATGAACGGTGTCCGTTAGAAGGGGTGCCAATTATTCAAGCGAAAAGTCATAATGCTAGAGAAGCCGCTTCGGATTATCGACGGGTTGCGGTGGAATTATTGAAGAGTTTATAGGGGAAATATGAATTCATTAAAATCTGGGTTTTAATCTTTTGTAGTAGCAGTAATTAAATTGACCAAAAAATCATACATGGGCTGAATCAATTTATCAATTTGGGATTGAAAAAATTTTTGATAGGTAGAACCTGTATCTCTGAGAGCATTTCCGAGCATTGCGGTTTTGTATTCATTTTGAGTGAACATCCTAAACTCAAGAATATCATCCTGAGTAGACATCAAAAAATTCCTAAAAACAAAATCTTCTATTGTTTTGATTTCTTTTTCTACAGCAACAAAATCATTATAAAAACTGGGGTAATAATCACACAATTCAACATAAGCGATGTCTAATTGTTCTTTCAATATTTCTTTACGAATGCTTTTTCGGACTCTCTGAAGTTGTTTCCACAAATAATCTCTTGTTTTAATTACATCAAAATCTTCAGCTAACATTTCGCTGGATTTGACAAAATAAGGCTGAATATCTTCGTAATAAAATCCATAAAGCTCTATCATGCGTTGGAGTTGAGCTAGAGTTTTAGCCGCAGCAAGCCTAACTTTAGATATTTCTATTTTCGAGTGATCAGTATGATTAGCCTGTTCTAGTTTTCCTTCTAACTCTTGAATTTTCAGGTTGGCTTGTTCTAAGGAAAATTCTAGTTCTTGAACTTTTTCGTAGAGATTAGGCGGGTCACTATAATTTTCAACAAGTTTGATTTTTTCGGGTTGACGACACTGCCATTCCTGATCAAATTGTTGCAAATTCAATTCTTTATGTTTTCGTTCATGCCAAAGCTTGAGTGTAAAATGCCAGTTTTCTGACCCTTTTTTATGGATACGATGATCTTCCAAAATTTCCAAAAAATATTCAAGGCGTTTAAGTGCTTCTTTGATTTGCTCTTTGGTTAACTGACAGCCTGGGATTAAAGTTGTTAATGCTTGCAGAGATCTCACATTCGTCTGAACAATCAGCCATTTCTCTGTTTGCCAATTCAACTTAATTTGAAGATATTCTTTGCCCTTGAGTTCATCATTAGCGTAAGCCAGAATTGCTGATAGAAGGCATTTAGTTTGCTTTTGAGCGAGCGGGCCATAGCTAGTTCTTGGCATTGATCACCTCTCAAAATTCTCAAATTTTGCTGATCAAGCTACTGGTTGATATTAAATATTAACTCAATGAACGGCTAACATCAGCTATCATCCCATTGTATGACTAATCAGCTTCTATTGTCATCAGTAAAATTCAACTCAATCGTTTTTTTATCCTTAAAATTTACAGACTGGCTCTAAAAACTTAGGGGAATTTCCTAACTGATACAGTTCCCTTAACTCTACTTTTCCTCAATTCTACAAAGATCCTAGCTACTAAAGATTAGAGTTTGCTTGAGGGAAATCCCCTAGAGTATTTTAAGACTATAGATGATTCACCTATTTACTTAACCCTGTAGCCATGACATCAGCAAAGATTCTTGTAGTTGATGATGATCCAGCCATCAGAAATTTAATTAATCGCTATCTGAGTCAACAAAATTACCAACTGGAGGTTGCACAGGATGGTGATACAGCATTAAAAGTTTTTGAACAGTTCAACCCTGATTTAGTGATACTAGATTTGAATTTGCCGGATACAACGGGTTTAATATTATGTCGAGAAATGCAAAGTCGAACCCATGTCTTTATTCTAATGCTAACCAGTGAACAAGATCCCAAACTTGGGTTAAAAGTAGGAGCCGATGATTTTGTAACGAAACCCTTTGATTTAGAAGAATTAAGTCTGCGGATAAAGGCTATTTTGAAGCGTCAACGGTCAATGACTGATTTAGAAGTTCAAAGCCTAACATATCGAGATTTAATCATTAATCCGAATCGCCGAGAAGTTTATGTTAAAGGTGAATTAGTTTTATTAAGTGCGTTGGATTTTAATCTACTGTATTGTTTAGCTCGTAAACCCGGTCGAGCTTGGAAACGAACAGAATTGTTACAACAAGTTTGGGGTTATCAGGATGAGAGCAATGATCGTGGAAGGTTAATTGATGTTCATATTGGCCACATTCGCCAAAAAATTGAACCTGATCCTAAAAATCCTTCTTTTATTCAAACGGTGCGTTCTGTGGGTTATCGGTTCGATTAAATTCCGGGTAAACGGTTCCTGAAATTTCAGTAGAAATTAAATCATAATCTAGCAAAATATTCAGCAAAAATGATAAAATATAAACTGAATTTAAGGAGAACTTAAAAATGACTCAACCCTTGCAGGTTATAGCCCATGTTGTGGCGTTACCGGATAAAATAGAAGCCTTAAAAGCGGTATTATTGGCGTTAGTTGAACCGACTCGCCAAGAATCAGGTTGTTTGCAATATGATTTATTACAAAATCAACAGGATTTGACTGATTTTACCTTTGTAGAACAATGGGAAACTTTAGAACATTTACAAAACCATTTAGCCAGTGTTCATCTGCAAAAAGCTTTAACTCAAATTGAAGGTTTAGTGGCGAGTCCGCCGGATATTCGGCGTTATGATAAAATTTTATAAGGGTTAGTTTTTTGAATTGTACAAGCTACTCCCCAAATGCCTGATAAAATTAGCCAGCCGTAGGTATTGACTCGAAAATCAAATAAGGTGACATCAAAACAGTTAAATAAAATTAACGCTAAAAAGGTAATTAAATAGCTATAATAAATTAATCGGTCTGAAGGATTGATTAAGCTATTTTTTAACACTAAAAATCCTTGAGTTAATATGATACCCACAATCAGCATAAAAAATAGGGTTGTAGGAATCCCCATTTCTGCGAACATCATTAAAAATAAATTATGGGGATGACCTAACCAAACGTTCATTTTAGCTTCATAAAGGGGGGTAAAATTTCTGAGTCCCCATCCATTTAATGGGCGAGTTTGGGCTAAATTTAAAGCAAATTTCCATTGGGTAATTCTTAGGGTTTCTACGGGACGGACAAAATTTTGATCGGTAATTCTTTGCCAAAAATAAGCGGGGATAATGATTCTTAATCCTTCTTTAATTGGAGAGGGTGCAAAAGCTGACCCGAAAACGGCTGTTATTCCTGTACTAACTAATAGGATTAACCACCACCATCCTAAATATAACGCATAGGCTAAACTTGATAAAACTGCTAATCCCCAAGCATTACGAGAGTTTGTTAAAATTAAGTCAATTCCAGTTAATAATAAGGTAAATACTAAGAGGGTTATTCTCAAGTTATAACTTTGAATTGTAAAAATTGACGTTTGAGCTTTATTCCGCCATTCTTCTATCAATAATCCCAAGGTTAATGTAAAAATAATTACTAAATAGGCTGCAAAAATATTAGCATACATAAAGACGGATGACATTCGACCCGGAGGATTTCCATTGAGATGTAAACTCCAGCCTAAAATTCCTTGTAAAATATCAATTCCTGACCATCCTAAATACTGTTGTCCTAAACCTAAAATTCCAACGGGAATAGCCGAAAGAATCATTAACCCAGATAACCACCGCAGTTGATTTGCAGTTTGAATCATTTCACTTAACCCTGCAAATACAATAAAATAGGGGATAAAATTACTTAAACCAATAAAAGATTCAACTGGGTCATAAGCTAAAACAGAAATAATTATTAATAATAAACTTAAAATCGCTAACCCTTGATTAACGGGATTTTGACGAATGGATTTAAACTGGCGTTTCCAAGTTAGAAGGGTTGCAAAAACAAGGGCAATTCCGCCAAATGTGGGTAAAATTGGAAATAAAAATACCCCCCATTGTAAACAATTCCAAGGTAACTGTAATCGTTGTTCTGGGTGGGGTAAAAGGATTAATTTCATGACTTATAGCTCGTTATCAAACCTCAAATCAAGATTAAGTATAAGCCCAATCTGAACGGGTTAAACGAATTTGTGCTAAAGTAAAGATAGTAGGAATAATCCGCGCATAATTAGTTGAAATTGAGCGCCATCCTAAATCCGCAATTAACCACGTCCATAACAACGGCCCCAAGAAGGAAAATACACTCCGAGTTAACCCATATCTTGCCGCCGTAACCGCCATTCCTCGGTTTGCAGTTTGAATAGCAACATAATTTTTAAATTGGTTAGCTGCGGTGGCACTTCCCACAACTAAGGCTTCTTTTGCGATTTGATATTTAGCAAAATGTAAGGTAAATTGACGGGCAATTTGTCCTAAAATTATTGGTCTAATTACAGAATTAACGGCTACCAAACTTCCGGCTTTAAATAACCATCCTAACGGATCTTTTTGAGCCGAAATCGGTAAGGGTTTTAAAGGTCTTGTTTCTGTTAAAGCTTTTTGAACTTTTTGAGTTAAGTCGGCTTGTTCTGACTGGGGTAAACGTTTCCAAGCTTGACCTAAAAGATGTAAAAAAACTTCCGCCTCTAAATCTGAAGTTGACAGGTTTTTTGAATAAGAAATTTTCAAATAGTGGCAAACTTGAATTAAAGCTTGGCGGTAAGTGACCTGTTGCGTTTTTCTTCGCAGCACTGTTACCCCATCGGCGGCCAGGTAGCGAAAACGCTGTTCTAAGGCATCTAACCACGCTTCCCGGTCTCGACTTTGAACATCAATGGGATGGGGAGTTTGCACATAGTCTAAAGGGTTTAAACCCCGACTAAACAAGAGTTCTGTTAACTGCTCCAACTCCTCTTCTGTTGCCAGTTCCAATGCGGATCTTAGTTCATCCAAAGTTGATATCCTCCTCAATTCGGAGTTTTTCTCTGTCCTATTCTACTACTATTTGGGAAAATCTGCAAAAATAATCTTCATAATTTTCTGTATACTTATTCTTAAAATCAGGAGTCAATAATACCCATGAATTCAATAATATTTGATGTTGCCGTAATTGGTGCTGGAGTTTCCGGTTTAACCTGTGCTCAACAGTTTAAAAAAGCAGGATATAGTGTGATTATTTTAGATAAATCAAGAGGGGTAGGTGGACGAATGGCAACCCGACGACTATCAGGTACTCGCGCCGATCATGGGGTGCGTTATTTAGAAGCGAAAGGAGAACAATTACAACAGTTAATTGAACAATTAAAAACCTGTGAACCCTTAGAAAATCAACTCCAACTGTGGACAAATACTGTCTATGAGTTTAAAGATAACAAACTCCAAATTCCGGCTATTTCTCAACCGTATTATATCATTCCCTCTGGGATGAGTACGGTCGGAAAATTTTTAGCCCAGGGGTTAAATATTCGCTTAAATAGTCGCGTTAACGCATTAACGATTACTCCAGAAAAAACTTGGCAATGCCATATAGAATCAATCAATAGCAATGCGATAGAATCCTCAATTATAGCAAAATTTGTTGTTATTGCTATTCCTGCTCCTCAAGTGTTGATGTTATTAGAAGCCTCTAATATAGCCATTGAATCTAATTTTATAGCTTCGATTAAATCCGTTGAATACGATCCTTGCATTACAGTCATAGCCGGTTATTCCATTGATAAGAGTCAAGCTCTACCTAAATGGAGGGCCGTTAGTTTTTCTGATGATAAAATATTAGATTGGGTAGGAGTTGATAGTAGTAAACGCTTGAATCCCACACAACCTGTTTTTGTGATTCAGAGCAACAGAAACTTTGCAGAACAATATTTAGAAGAAACTGATTTAACTTTAGCCGGAGAACAGTTAATTCATCAAGCTGCAAATACTTTATTACCTGAGTTAAAAACTCCAGACTGGTTACAAATTCATCGTTGGCGTTATGGGTTTTGTCGGAAACCTTTAAGTGTTTCTTGTTTAACAACCCTAACCCCATTACCCTTAGTTTGTGCAGGAGATTGGTGTGGAGGGAATCAAATAGAAGGTGCGTTAAAATCTGGAATAGAAGCCACAAATTGGCTGCAAACTCAAACCTCTGTGTTAAAAAATCCATGAATCTATAGTAGAGACCTTTGATTAAATGCCTCTACTATGGGATAATAAAAAAACATCTCCAGAGGAATATAGCCACAAAGCCGATTCATCCTTTACAGTCTAAAAAGCTAGTTTGATTGAATTTAATTTATTTTTCTTTTGATTATGGGTAACTTTGCAGAAGTTTTAGCAGAACCGATTGTTCCATTTGCAGTTTTACTGTTGGTTATTTTAACGGTACCCATTCTATTTGAACGGTTGAAACTTCCTGGACTCATAGGATTATTAGTGGCTGGAGTTCTTTTAGGGCCCTATGGGTTAAAAATATTATCAACGGAATTACCGATGATGAAACTTCTATCGGACATTGGGTTACTTTACCTGATGTTTGTGGCTGGTTTAGAAGTGGATATTAAGCAATTTAAACGCCGGAAAGATCGCTCAATGGGGTTTGGTTTTTTAACCTTTGCAATTCCTCTGTCTGCGGGTATTTTAGTCGGTCGTTTATTTGGTTGGGATTGGAATGCCTCAATTTTAATTGGGTCTTTATTAGCTTCCCATACTTTATTAGCTTATCCCATTATTAGCAAATTAGGAGTTGTTAATAATGAAGCTGTTATTGTTACCATCGGAGCGACAATTTTTACAGATATTGGATCATTATTAGTCTTAGCAGTCTGTATAGCAGTTCATGCTGGAGACTTTTCAATTGCTAACATGGCTGCTCTGATTTTAGCCTTGGCAATTTATACGGCTGTTGTTTTGTTTGGTTTTGATTGGTTAGGTAGATTATTTTTTAATAAAATTGGTAAGGAAGAAGGAAACCAATTTTTATTTGTATTGTTAGTCGTTTTTCTGGCTTCTCTAGGTGCTCAATTAATTGGAGTTGAAAAAATTATTGGAGCGTTTTTAGCAGGATTAGCCGTTAATGAGGTGGTCGGAGAAGGAGCCGTTAAAGAAAAAGTTGTTTTTGTAGGAAGTGTTTTATTTATCCCTATCTTTTTTGTAGATTTAGGATTATTAATCGATTTACAAGGATTCCTCAAAAGTATATTATCCTTTGCCTTTCCCGCAACGATTGTGTTTGCTTTACTAGGAAGTAAATTTTTAGCTGCATTTTTTAGTAAATTACTTTATAAGTATACCAACCAAGAACTGTTAACCATGTGGTCATTATCTATTCCCCAGGTTGGAGCCACATTAGCCGCTGCTTTAGTGGGTTATAAAGCACAATTAATTAATGAAGAAGTTCTCAATAGTGTGATTGTATTATTGTTAGTTACGGCAACTTTAGGCCCTATTATTACGAGTCGAGTTGCTGTTGGACTTCCCCTTTCCTCAGCAGAACCCCATATAGAACCTGATTTTGAGGTTGGAGAAACTCTTCCACTCGCTCAAACTTTTACGGTTGTTGTTCCTGTTTATAATCCAAGTACAGAACGTAATTTAATAGAAATGGCAGCTTTATTTGCTAAAGGTCATTCTGGTCAAATTATTCCTCTAGCCATTACGGTTCCCCATGGAGGTAACATGGATGTTCCAGAATTAGAAACGGCTTTAAAAAAAGGTGAATTGCTTCTAGAAAAGGCTAAAGAATTAGCAACTACTTTACAAGTATCTTGCCAATCTTTATTAAGAATTGATGATAGTATTTCTCAAGGTATTGTTCGAGCAGCACGAGAACAAAAAGCGAATTTAATTGTGATGGGATGGGGACGCAGAAGAGGATTTCAAGCTCGTTTATTCGGAAATTTGATTGATGGTGTTTTATGGGATACTCATTGTCCTGTTGCCGTTTCTCGTTTATTAATCGAACCCCAACAAATCCAACGAGTTTTAGTTCCTGTGGAAAATTTAGGAGAAGAAACGGTGAGATTGTTAAAATTTGCAGAAGCATTAGGGAATTCGGGATTATCGATTACCATTTTGCATTTATGCGATCGCTCAACTTCTGACAAAGGGATGATTTGGATTCAATCTCAACTGGCTAAATTAACAGAAGAAAAAACGGCAACAAACGCAGCCAGAATAGAAATTGAGGTCAGACGAGGACACGATATTGTTCGACAAATTCTGACCGCTTCTGAGTCGGCTGATTTAGTGGTTCTCCGCGCAACTCGATATCGTACTGCTGCTGGATTAGCGGTTAGTGATATCACAAATCAATTGTTAGATCGTTTAACCTGTTCTGTTGTGATGTTAGGAGAACCCCCGCATATACGAGAGTTTTACTAAACCTAACAAAACTGGAATTTAGATCCATTTAACTTTGTAAATTTTCTGATAAATTACCTACAGAAAGTAAATTATTTTGATCTAAATCATTTAAGTCATCTAAAATGGCAACAATTTCCCGTTCAAAGGTGACTTTTGCTCGATTAGTTTTGCCTCCAATATATAAACGTTCTCCTTCTTTTAATGCCCAAATTTGAGAATGGGAAACATAACTCATGATCACACTAATCATTAACAACCCAAACCCTAAATAAACAATCGGAATCCCTGGATCTGCTTTAATTTGTAATCCCGTACTTCCAACTATTTCATCAATAAATAATGTCACCCCATCCACTTCGGTTGACATTCCCTCGCGGACGGTTGACACTAATTCACCCTTTCCGTTATAGACTAATACGGTTCCTTTTAAATCTTTAGCTAAGACAGAAACCCCGGCGCTTAAATCCGGTTTAATGGGAATCCAAGTCCCCCAAATTCGTCCTTGACCTCCGGTGTCTAAGGGAGCCATTGGTAAGCGAAATACAGGGCTTTTATTCACCCGCACTCGTAAGGCTCCAATACCCCAATCTGCTTGATAAAAAGTCACGCCTTGATATCGAAAAGGTTCGTTAACATGAATCGTTTTACGCTCAACTTCCTCCCCTTGTTTATTAATAACCGATAAATCCGAATAAAATTGATCAATTCTGCCATCAGGATCATAATCAATCCAAAATCGATTTACTTTAACCGCCCAATCTTTAGGGATTTGAGCCTGAGAAAATTGTCCCGCATCTAGGATATTTTTAACTTGAAAAATATTGCCACCGGGAACCATTTCTTGAGCCGTAAATCCCGTAATAGAGCCAATAATAGAACCTGCTAAAATAATTAACATACTGGCATGAACAACAATCGGCCCTATTCTTCCAATAATTCCCCGTCTAGCATAAAGTTTATTTCCATCTTGAAAGACTAAATAATGACGTTTTTTCAGTAAAGCTTCTAAAACTGTCAAAGAACCTGTGGTTAATTCAGCACTTAAAGCAATACTTTGAAATTGTTGGGGTTTATCGTAATAAGTCCAACGACGGGCTGATTTTAAAGTGGGTAATTGTCGGGTAAAGGTACAAGCCGTTAAGCTACTCCCAAATAACACTAAAAGCGATAAAAACCACCAAGTTCGATAAACATGATCCAACCCAATAAAAATAATAATTTTCCAAGTTAAAAACCCAAATAAAGCGGGATGTTCAGGATAATTGGATTGATAATATTCTAGGGATTGACCTTGTTCAAGCAGTGTTCCTGAAATACTAAAAACCGCAATTATTAATAATAGTAAAATAGCGAGTCTTAAATCTGCCAATTTTGGGAGAAGTTCTTTTTTCAACAATTTTTGAATTAAGGTTTCCCCCGCTCTTATTTTTTGAAATAATGAAAGTTCTGTCTCCATTTTATGTTCCTCTCTGATTAAGTAACGGGTAACAATCTAAACACAAGCGAAAATACACCAAATCCAACTAATAAAACGCCACTTGTCGGCGTAATCCAGTTTGACCATTTTCGCAGTTCTAGCATTTTTTTAATCGTGGCTGTAAAGGTTCCTGCTAATACTAAGGGTGCAACATAACCCACTGCATAAGCTAACAATAAAATTCCTCCTAAAATCATATCTCCTGTTGTAGAAACCCAGGCTAATAATGTTGCTAAAACGGGGGTACTACAGGGAGAAGCAACTAGCCCAAAAGTTAACCCTAATAAATAGGATTTCAAGCTTTGGGGAAACTGTTTAGGTATCCATCCCATTGTATCAAAAGCAGGCAGTTGTAAGGGCAAAGCTTCTAATAAATTTAACCCCATTAAAATTGCAATCACACTCACAATAATGGGTAAACCAAAGCCAATTTGACCATACACTTGTCCAACAAAAGATGCCAGAATTCCTAACCCAGCTAAGGTGGTAGCCAGTCCTAATGCAAACCAAATGGATTGAATGGCGGCTTGTTGTCGATTTTCAGTTTCATAACCGCCAATATAGCCAATGGTAATCGGTAACATGGACAACATACAAGGCGTTAAACTGGTCAACAAACCCGCCATAAAAATAACAGCAATACTCACCCAAGTTAGATGAGTTAGTTGGGTTTGAACCAGATCATTTGCCAGTTGTGCCAGTTCATACAATTTTGTTTGTAGGGTTTCTAGCATGACATGAATTAAGCGAGTCATTTCCTGGACTATTATAACGGATTTTAACCTTCAATGATTACTCATGAATTGAACCATCCGGCATGACAGCACCTTCTAAAATCACGGTTTCTAAATTAACCCCTTCTAGGTTTGCTCCTTCTAAATTAGCATTACTGAGATTTGTAAATTGAGGGGAATCTCGAAACAATAAGCTGTTTAATTCGGCAAAGCTTAAATTACTTTTTTCTAAGTTAGCATATTGTAAATTAGTGCCTCGTAAACTGGCATAAGTTAAATTCGCTTGCGTTAAGTTTGTTCCCCATAATCTGGCTCCCAATAAGGTTGATTTTTCTAAATTAGCATGAGTTAAATTAGCTAAAGTAAAATTCGCTTCTAATAAACTAGCATGGGTTAAATTGGCTTCTGATAGTTGAGTATGGCTGAGATTTGCTCCTAATAAATTGGCATTTTCTAAATGAGCGTTTCGCAAATTACCTCCTGATAAATTAGCATATCTTAAATTGGCATTTTTTAAATTTGCTTGTCTTAAATTTGCTCCTGACAACTGAGCATTCGATAAATCAAATCCTTCTAAATTCGCTCCTTCTAAGTTACAACTTTGCCAAAGGAATGAAGGACAAGCTTTAGTTTTAACTAATTGTTCTATCGTTTTGAGGTTGGTCGCCTCAGAGGGGACTGTCCAACCTAATATAAAACTCAGAATTAACCCTGTTTTAATCACGAAAGCAATCACTTTCATGGCGGAACTCAAATTTTAATCTTGACAAATCATAGTTTATCTCAAAATTGACACCAGGACTCAGAAACTTAGTTTATAACTTAACTTTCCTTTGAGTTACTTAGGTGAATACAGAAACCGAGTTTCTAACCCCCCATTTTTTTGATTTTTTGTATAATTGATAATAGAGATTAAATAACTCATCAATAGGGGAAGGTTTTTATGTTGAATTGGCGTTATTTTCCAATCTTATTTTTAGGGCTGTTAATTGCTTGTCAACAAAATAGCGATCGCAACCTCATCACTTCCCCCATTTCTAATCCTGAATCAACGGCTATTTCTGCTACTCCCGAACCCCCAAAACCGATTTCAACAAAGCCTTTATCCCCCCAACCGATTCGGATTGCTTTAGAAAATTTACCTCAACCCTTTCATAGTAATAGTGCTTCTAAACCGCCTCAAGTTATTGCAATTCCAGATAACCCCGTTTTAAATGTTCCCCCCGGATTTAAAGTTAATATATTTGCTGAAAACCTAGATAATCCCCGTTGGTTAGCCTTAACACCCAAGGGTAATGTATTAGTGACTGAAACCAAACAAAACCGGATTCGGTTATTAAAAGATACCAATCAAGATGGTGTAGCGGATGAGATTACAACTTTTGCTGATGGAGAAAATGGTTTAAATATTCCCTTTGGAATGGCATTTTCACCCAATTATTTTTTCTTGGGAAATACAAACGAAGTCAGACGTTATGCTTATAATAATCAAGATCAACTGACCGGAACTGGGGAGAAAATAGCAACGTTACCCGGAGGCGGATATAACCAGCATTGGACTCGAAATGTTGTTGTTTCTCCCGATAATAAAAAACTGTATGTTTCTATTGGTTCAGAAACGAATGTGAGTGAAGAAAATCTCCCTAGAGCATCAGTTCAAATCATGAATTTAGATGGATCTAATCAACAAACTTTTGCGTCTGGACTTAGAAATCCTGTTGGGTTAGATTTCCATCCCCAAACCACAGAACTCTATACAACTGTTAATGAACGAGATGGCTTAGGAGATGATTTAGTTCCTGATTATTTGACTCGTATTCGTCCAGGAGAATTCTATGGATGGCCCTATAGTTATTTTACACCCAATAACCTTGATCCGCGTCATGTTGAAAATGGTCAAAGTATTCGGCCGGATTTAGTTCAAAAAACATTAAAACCTGATGTTCTGTTTCAAGCCCATTCTGCTGCTTTAGGGTTACAATTTTATGATGGAAATACCTTTCCTAATCAATATAAAAATGGGGCATTTGTTGCTTTTCGAGGCAGTTGGAACCGGAATGCAGGAACGGGATATAAATTAGTGTTTATTCCCTTTAATCAAGGTCGTCCCCAAGGCTATTATGAAGAGTTTTTAACCGGATTTTTAGTTAATCCTTCTATTCCTGAAACCTGGGGTCGCCCAGTCGGATTATTAGTATTACCGGATGGAAGTTTGATTTTTACGGAAGAAAGTAATGGTCGGATTTATCGGATTCAATATTCTCCCTAAGTTCAGTAAAACTTGAGTTTTTTTATGCTTCAACTCCTATATTTTTTAGGGTTTGAATAGCAAAATATTCCAGGGTTGACACAGGAACATTACAAAAATATTGCCGCCGAAACTGTTCTTCTTGAACAGCAATTAAAAAGGTTTGGATTAATTGGGGAAGAGTTGGGGAAGGATTCAACGGTGATAAATCCTGCCGAGTTATATAACAGGAATGATCCCGATATTCAATTTTAAATCCTAGAAGTTTTAAGGCTTCAAAACCTATTTTTAAAGGGATTCCTCCGAGGTTTAATTGATAGCGCAGTTGTTGATGGGTGACGGCTTGATGGGTACGACTAAGATATTTTGCAATTCCAATGAGTTGTTCCCAAATTTTGACAGGAGGTAATAATTCAGGTAAGGTATAAGCGATCGCTAAGGGTTTTTTTTGAGTATAGGCGCGTCGAAACCAAGCTTGTAAGTCCTCCCAACACGTTGGACAATCTTCGAGAATTAATAAATTTTGACTCCTTCCAGAATGAGATAAAAGTTCATCTAGGGGTTGATTTCGATAATCTAAAATTGGGTGATCGGCAAAATTAATCGATGAGATCAGAGCTTGATTTTCAGCAGAATATAATTCTAATACGCGAATTTCATATTGTTTTTTAAAGGTATTAAAATCTAGTTCAACTAAAACATCTGAACGTCCCTCTGGTAATTCATCTTTATAATGTCCCCACCAAACCCCCGGAAATCCTGTTGAGGTGGACTCATCCCACAGTTCAAAAGTAGTTTTAATATATTGAACTTTTCGCCCTCTAACATCTTGTTCTAAAGAATGCCAAGCATTTGTAAACCAACAATTTTGAATTAAAAGTTTGGGAACTGGGTTGCCCATTCCACAAGGTTCTAATAGTTTTAATTCTTGAAATAAATCAACCCCTAATTCAGCAACGGTGCAAACCAAATCAACTTGAATATTCCGTTGTCCAATTTCTTCTAAATCCGATTCAACTTGTTCTCGCATTTGGCGATTAATAGCATCAGTAAAGATCGGTATATTTTCTACGGGTAAACTTAACCCAGCGGCTAAGGGATGACCCCCAAATCGATGTAAAAGATGGGATTGACTTTTAACTAATTCATAGAGATCAATTTGATTCACTGAACGAGCCGAACCTCTAGCTAATTTAAACTCCGAATTCTGACTCAATTGATCGGCATAACTGGATAAATTAATTGTTCCTTCAGTGGTTAATAAAATCGTCGGTCGTCCATAATTTTGAGCCACTTGACCCGCCACTAAACCTAAAACTCCTCCAGGCCATTGAGCATCGGATAACACAATAACTTGAGTGGTTGATAAATCTATTTTTCTTAATTTTGCCATAACATCACGGGTCACATCTTGTTGTAATGCTTTACGGCGAGTATTGGCTAATTCGGTTTCTAAGGCGAGTTGTTGACAGCGTTTTTTATCTCGACTGGTGAGTAGTTCAACACAGAATTTAGCATCTCCATAAATGCGGCTCACGGCATTAATTCTAGGGCCAAGACCGAAGGAAATATCCGTCGGGCGATCGCCTGTTCGTTTACATAACTCTAACAGTTTAGCGACCCCTGGACGGGTGGGATTCTTTAATTGTTGTTGTAATTTTTCAATTCCTAATTGAGCTAAATAACGACAATCTCCTTTGAGTTGAACTAAATCGGCAATTAAACCAATGGCAACTAAATCTAATAAATCTTCTAAGGGACGTTGGGGAATATTGGGTAAAATTTCATATAATGCCTCGACTAATTTATAAGCAACGGCAACCCCTGATAAATGATATAAAGGATGATCTGGCGATAAATAACGGGGATTAATAATGGCAATAACAGGCGGTCTTTCTTCGAGTAAAGTATGATGATCCGTAACAATAATGTCAATCCCTAATTGATGAGCATATTCAATTTCTTTTAAATTTGTACTTCCCGTATCACAAGTAACAATTAACTGACATCCTTGTTGATATAATTGATCAATTCCGGTACAATTTAATCCATGAGATTCTATTAATCGATTAGGGATATAATAAGATAGTTGCTGATTTTCACGATTAAAAAATTGTCCTAATCCATCCCATAACACAGAAGTTGCCGTAATCCCATCGGCATCAAAATCTCCCCAAATGGTTACAATTTCTTGACGATTTCGGGCTAAAACTAATCGTTCAACTGCCCTTTCTATCTCAATTCCAAACTCAAAGGGACTTGCAGATTGATAACATTGAGGATTTAAAAATCCAACTAATTGTTGAGGAGTTTTTATTCCTCGGTGAAGCAATAATTGAGCAATATATTGTCCTGAACTTTGAGGTGCATACTCTTGAATAATAGGAATTACCCATTTAGGAACATCTAAAGTTGGTTGAATTTGCCACATATAGTAGGGAAGAGGGATAGGTAAAAAGATTAATCCTTTAGATTGTAACTTCTTGAATTTGATCAATATTATAAAAATTCACAGAATTTAAAGGTTGATCAAGTGCTAATTCTTCAGGAACTCGTTGACACCGAATCCCGAATTGACAAGATTTACAATATCCTTGATTGATATCAACCTGGGGAAAGGGTTCACCTTGTTCATAACCCTCTAAATAGTGATGAAATTGATCAATCAGTTGGGTTAAATCTTGTTTATTTTGTTGATGCTGTTGTTCAGTATAGGGAAAATGTAAAGATTGAGGAGGTTGTTTTTGAGGAGACTTAACAAACCAATAGGTCATCGAAACTTGTTCGGGTAAATATTGGCTAGTTTCAACTAAAAGATAAAGATATAATCGAGTTTGCCAACTTTGTTCTAAAAGATGGCGATTTTGAGGACGAGGATAGGTTTTCCAATCAAAAATTTGCGCCTGTTGTTCCTCGGCTTTAATTAAATCATAAACAGCAACTAATAAATCATCCTTAAAATTTAAACTTCGATAATGTTCTGCTTCTCGAAATCTAAAATTTTGCTGATCAGAATTTAACGTAAAAATATCCGAGGCAACAGTTAAAAATTCAGTATAACAGCGTTTTAATTCAAGGTCTTCCGTGAGTAATGCTTCCACGGGTAATCCTAACTCATGTTGCTGCATCAACAGGTGAAATCGATTTCCCCAAGTGATACGTTCTTCATCCTCTGGAGAGATGGGGGAAACCAATTGATCTAAATAGGTATATTGAAACTTGCGGGGACACAGAGACAACAAATTTAAGTGTTGTTGAGACAGTCTAAATCGAGTCATGGCGATTTTATCAACAAACAGGTTTACTTTGAATTATCCCCTGAAAATGAAGCTTTCTATTTTTATTTATAAACGTTCAATCTGTCTAGCTTGTTCAGATAATTTCGATTGTTGTTGTCCTTGAAAGCGAGCAGTTCCATTTAATAACGAAATGGGGGTACTGACTAAATCCACGATTTCCGCTTTTCCCATGAAAAGTTTTACACTACCGAGAGGTAATTCTTTTAAAACCCAACGTCCTAAGCGATAAACATAATCAGAAAAGGTTAACCCTTTCATTAAATTAATGCCATGAAGTTCGTGTAAATAACGATTAGATTGTCCGTAGCGTCGCCACTGACTTTGTAAGGCTTTGAACGTAGACCGATGACGATGTTTAACCGTTGCTTGGGGTGCAAATTCCAATTGATAATTCGTTTGTTGTTGAATCCGCCAACAGATATCAGCATCCCCCCCAGTAGTCAGGTAGGGACGAAACAAACCCACCTGTTCAAAAATCACACGTCGAATGGCTAAATTAGCCGTTTGACCATAGGGTAAAAACGAATTATTTAAGGTGTGTTTTTGAGATAAAGTATCTTGTTTATCGGCATACTTTTCTAATAAATTTTCACTCGGTAAAGCGATTATTTCTCCTGCTACTAACCCGATATTTTGATTAGAAAAAGGTTTAATTAATTGCTCTAACCATTGAGGTTCTGGACGACAATCCATATCCGTAAAGGCAATAATTTCCCCGGTCGCGGCTCGAATTCCGGCATTACGAGCAGAATATGAACTTTGAATCTGATTTTCTGACAACGACCGAATCTGAATTGCAGAAGTTGCCGCTAATTCCTTGACAATCGCAACAGAATTATCCTGACTATTATTATCAACCAATAAGTATTCTACTTGATCTGCCGGATAGGTTTGCGATCGCAAACAATCAACTAAATCCGGCAAATCCGTCTCACCATTATAAACGGGGATAACAACAGAAAGGTTAGTCATGGAAATAAAACCAGATGTGAGGGAAGAGCAAGATTTAGGTTGATAAATAACCTAGGATCAGGGTGATTACAACTAAGATAGCATTAATCAAATAAAAAGTCCCAACTACTTGAGTTTCTTGCCATCCTGATAATTCTAAATGATGATGTAAAGGAGCCATTTTCAACAAACGCTTTCCGACTCCATCGGAGTTTTTGGTCGCTTTATAATAGCCGACTTGAGCAATCACCGACAGGGTTTCAACGAAGAAAATTCCACTAATCATCAATAGCACCCACAAACTATTGGTTAATAAAGCCACAGTCGCAAAAGCACCCCCTAATGCCAAGGCTCCCGTATCCCCCATAAATACTTTGGCTGGGTTCCGGTTATGGGTAACAAATCCTAAACAACTCCCACTCATACAAGCACAAAAGGTGGTTAATTCCGGTGCTGTGGGGGCTAAATACGCACCTAAACCCAAAAATGCGATCGCCCCTAACCCCCCCATTAATCCATCCACCCCATCGGTTAAATTGGTGGCATTACTCTCAGCAACTTGGACAAAAATTGCCAAAGGCCAGAATAATAATCCTAAAGGAATTGCTAATCCCAAAGGTAACGCAACGGTGGTTAAGGTTGGAGATTGAGTTGTTAATAACCAAAAACAAAATAGCGTTGCAAAACCGACTTGCAACGCCAATTTCATTTTAGGAGAAATACCTTTGTTTGATTTACGTCTTAAAATTTGCCAGTCGTCTAACCAACCAATTAATCCGTAGGCTAAGGTTAAGGCAGAAACCGCTATAACATTCGGGTGAAATCGAGTTAAAATAAGAGCGATCGCTACACCCGCCGGAATTAAAAAGATGCCTCCCATCGTTGGAGTTCCAGCTTTTTGTAAATGGGCTTGGGGGCCATCTTCTCGAATAAATTGTCCGGCTTTAATTCGGACTAAAATTGGAATCACCCAAGATCCCAAAACAGAAACCGCAACCGTACACACTAACCCAGGCAGAAATAACGACCCTTGAATCTGGAATAATTGGCTGTTCACCCCATCTAAACTCAAGGCGAATACACTCAACCCCAAACTCAGGAACAATAGTAAGGTTTGTCCAGACAAGTTGAATGATTTAACCGAAGAAAATTTGGTATCCACAAAAAAATTTAATCCTCAACACCACAAAGTCAAAAGACTGGAAATAGGACAAAGGGTTTCGGTCAACTGGTGACAGTGCCCTCGTCGGTCTTCCTAGCCTTCTAATAAGTCCTCATCGATATCATCATCATCATCATCATCATAAACGGAGTCATCAACGGACATGAGTTCCGAGATTTCCTCTTCATCATCCAAGTAGTCCGTGACTTCACTAATGGGAGTATCTCGCGCGATCAGACGTCCGGTTGATTCCAACCAAGTCAGAAGTGAAATTTCTTGCTTAGAAGGAATGACATCCGCCGGTTCATGGACAGGGATTTCGCGCAATGATGGATTGAGCATTTTTAGTTTCAGGTGTCAAATAGAAGTACGTTAGACTTAATGTAATTTTACACAATAGTTGATTATGGACAGTATCATAATTGTTAAATCGATAAAACTCGATATCGATTTAAAAAGCTAACTCATTATTTTAATAATATAAATTTTAATTATGATTAATCAAAAAAAAGCCACCCTCTTAGAACTGATCGCGGGTAAAAACCGAGGGTTACTCGCCACTGAAACCGATAAAGTTGCTATTTTATCGGCCATTACTCAACTAGAGGACTTCAACCCCAACCCTCGACCGTTGGAAGTCCCTCAACTGTTAGAGGGCAATTGGCGATTATTATATACCAGTAGCGATGAATTATTAGGAATTGGTCGTTTTCCATTGTTGAGATTAGGACAAATTTATCAATGTATTCGGGTAGCCGATCAGAAAGTTTATAATATCGCCGAAGTTCAAAGTTTACCATTATTAGAAGGATTAGTCAGTGTCGCCGCCCAATTTGAAGCCGTTTCCGAAAAACGAGTTAATGTTAAATTTAATCGGTTTATTATCGGTTCTCAACGATTTATCGGGTATCAATCCCCTAATCCTTTTATTACGGATATTGAAACAGGTAAAAAATTTATAGCCATTGATTTTAATTTACAAGCACGGGATCAACAAGGCTGGTTAGATATTACCTATTTAGATGAAGATTTAAGAATCGGACGGGGAAATGTAGGGAGTGTATTTGTGTTAACAAAACAAGCTTAAAATACTGTTCCATCACTTTCTAATTTGAGAGGGGGAGAACTATCAGAACGGCGTTGTTGGGCGATCTCCCGTCCGGCGTTCCACGTTCCCCCTTGTAAGACTTTAACCAAGGGAAATTCTTGGGGGGTGAAGTTTAATTTTTGGCAGATAATATCAGCAATTTTATCCAGTATTATAATAGTCAGCGATCGCCATTCTATAATAACACTAGAATCAGGTTTATGGAAGATTTTAAATAAATTTGGATCTTTTAATTCTAATAATCCTAAATCTAACCCTAATCCCCCATTTCGATATTCTGCTAATCCCGTTAATTGATCTAAATCAATAATTTCTAATCCTAAATCCTGCAAAGGTTCAAGTAAAGAATAGGTTAACCATTGGGATAATTTATGGAAGGGAACAAAGGGATATTTGGAATCCAAGGCTTCTAACCCTGGATAATACCAAACATCTCCTAAATTAACCTGATTCAGGGTTAATCGTCCCGGCCAAATTTCTCCTAATCCTTCTAAAATAGCAGTTAAAACCGTAACAGCACTGAGTTTTTGATCTTGGGTTTGGGTTAAAAAATAATCCGCTAATTTTCCCGGTCTAGGGTTATATTCTCCAAATAAATGAGGATAATCATATAAAGTTTTTCCTAATTTTTTTAACAGTTCTAATCTGCCTTTAATTCCGGTTAAAGGATTATTTTCAGTAATTTGAAATCCGCTTATGAATTGAGATTCTGTTAAATTTATTAATCCTTTAGCATCAACTTGAAACGGAGATTCAGGATCACTTGAAAATACCCCTTGACAAAACATTTCATAACTTGCAATTGCTAACCCTTCAGAACGTCGCCAAACTAACCCCGTTTCAGGTTCTTGATAGTACCATTTTTCCCCCGCACCCGCATCTAATAAAACACTAATAATCGCTAAATCTAGTTTTGCTTGGGTTTGTTCTACTAAAGACAAATCATTTAGCTGTTTTTGTAAGTTTTCCAGTCTAGGAATATTCCCGACTTCAAAATGTCGCCATCGAGAATGGAAAGGAACCTGAAGATTAGGATAATTTTGTCTAATATTATCTAACACAAAATTAGCTACCAATTCTAACCTTTCGGGATAATAACGGAAATGTTGTAATTGATCAGATAACGCTAAATTAAAAATAAAATTACACCGTTCTCGAATAGCTTGAGGAGAACGAAAATAAGCGATCGCATTTTGATAAGCTTCTAAATTTTTCATATCAACTCTACTTGTAGTAAGCCCTTCAGGGCTTCCTCTCTTAGTATAATCCCAAATCGGGTAAATGATTAACAATTTTAACCGTTTCTAAACTAACCGTTATCACTTGACCCATTAACCGCACAATATATTGTTCATCGTCTAAACGGTTCGGATCATTTACAATTCCACTGCGTTTATCAATTTTAACTTGATATTGATCAATAATCCAATCTAACGCCGAACGATTTCCTAAGCGATATTCAAACACTTCAGGAGGTATCCCGCTTAAGGTGAGAAACTCATTATAAATAATTTGGGTTTTGTCTTTACTCAGTTTCATTTTTTCGACTCGCCAATTTAACGGAACTTGATCATTTTCAATGAATTTAAGGTTATATTCGGGTTGTTGTTCATAGTTGAGATGTAAATCTGCTAATTGTTGTCCTGCATTTACAAACCCTCGAAAATCGGGTGCGTAGGGAATGCGAGGAAGTTCTCGTTTGAGGTTGGCGGCGTAGCGTTCTCGATAGGTGGGATGATGCAATATTCCATAGGTATAATAGAAGATATCCCATTTTGTAATAGTTTTATCTTGGTAATAATTTCTAAATTGTTCAAGTGACCAGTCGGTAATATTTTCTTTTCGGTTTGTTCCGTCTTCGTCGTAGGTGTAGAAGGGGAAACATTGACCAGCACGACCACCGACATCAAGAGATGGAATACAATTTGTTATTTGTACTAAAAAAGGAATTTGTGAATGATTAGTTACAGCAATAACCTGATTTTCTTTTTCAGTATCTGGTGTAGGGAATATATAAGCGAATTGACCTCTACGATGATTAAAAATTTCGTCAAAATATAAAAATTGAACAGAAAATGGACGATACATAGACAATCTAATCTTCTCACCGTTAAAGTCTGCTGTACTCCCAGAATTTAAACACTCTTTTAAACGACTACTCCATTTAATTTTAGTGTCATCGTAAATAACAAATGAATCTACTGTATCTTTAGGCGTTCTTTTAGTTTTCCATTGATAAACCTGATGATTATAATTTTCTATGGTTAATTTTATATTTTCAACTAATAAATTTTTATTGAAGTTATACACCCACACATCTCGGTTTGTCTGCACACCACTACTATAATTTCTAAAAATAGCTGATTCATTAATCGATTTATCTTTAGTTTCTTTATTGCCTATTGGGATAAAACTTTCAAAATCATCTTGCAATCCTTCTGTTAACCAAGTATATTTTTGATCAGGATTAATCAGTGACCATTCAATATTACTATGATTTTGTGACTGATCTAAATATCCTAATTTTTCTTCCTTTCTCCAAAATTCACCAACACTAGCATAATAAATTTTTGTATTCTTAGACTGATTCGCTCTATTTTTTCTAATAAAAATATTAATACTAACTCCGACTTTAATATCAAAAACGTTATGAATACTTTTTGAAGGATCTGTATTTTTTCTGATATTACCTCCTAAATCAACAAGATAAATTAAATCAAAATCTTTCTCTAAATGTTTTCTCATGCCATCAAAAGCAAGAGCATTAATAAAACTATTATTTGTCACTAAAGCAATAATTCCCTCATCTCCTATTCTATTAGATGCCCAGCGAATTGCTTTAACATAAGGATCAGAAAGAGAACTTTTATTAGTTGCTTTGGAATCTTTAGCATAGGTTTCTCGAATTTGTTGATCAACTTCTTCATATTTCCGATTTTTATTATTATCATTTTCATTAACCTGCCAAGCATTATAAGGCGGATTTCCAATAATTACAAAAATCGGTGAACTTCTTTGACGTTGAACCCTGGCGGTATTTTCTGGCGTAAATAACGATAACTGTTGAACCTGTTGATCGGAAAAGGTATCAACTAAACAAATCCCTTCAAAAGCTTTATAACCTCCCGTTGCTTCAAAATATTGATGCTCAATATTCATTGAAGCAATATAATAAGGTAATAACATCACCTCATTGCAGTGTAATTCATGTTCATATTTATAAGGAAGGGCTGTTTTTCTAATTTCCTGCATCACCCGTAAAATAAAATTACCCGTCCCCACAAAGGGATCAAGAATATGTACACCCTTGTCATTTAACGACTTGCCAAACTCTTTTTGTAAAATATCCTCAACACTTTTCACCATAAAATTAACAATAGGTTGAGGGGTGTAAACAATTCCATGAGTATCGGCAACTTTCACCGCAAACCCTTGAAAAAATTTCTCATAAACCGTATTCAAAAAATGCTGTTTCTCGCTATAATCATTAATGGTTTGGGCTGCATCTTCTAACGCTCGATAAAAATAATCTACTTCCCCTAAAAAATGATCTCGACTAAAAGATTTAGACGTTAACGCTTGAATTACCTTTTCAATTTCTACTGCAATAATATTGCGATGGGTGAAATCAGAATTATCAAAAATTCGTCTAAAAATTCGTTCCGTCAGCAGATGTTGAATTAACATTTCTTCCACCGCCGCCTCGGAAAGATTCGGGTTAATGGCTTGACGGCAAATGTCCGTAAAATGAGTAAAGGCTTGAATAAAATTGGCGTTCGTTTTGCGTTGAGTTGCGATTAAATTAATCAGTTTAGTTGATAAATCTTGAACTCGTCCCCCAAATTCGCTGGCGGCGGTTTCCCATTGAGCGATCACAGGCGTTCGATATTCAAAAAATAACTTTAAGGTATCGACTAAAATTTGAGGTTTTGTGATATCTTCATCACAGATTTGTTTTCCGCATTGCCATAAAATCGCCCGTTCAGGAGCTTGAAAAATAATGTTATCTTGAGGATATCCAACGGCAAATTTTTGTTTAACTTCTCGGTCTAATTTATCATGACTATCTTTCGCTTCCCAAATACCATATCGAATACTTCCATCCCGAACTAAAGCACCATCTACGCGAATGCGTTTCCCTGTCGTTAATTTAATTTCTTTTTCAGGAATTAAGGTTAAATCAAATTGTTGACAACAAGCTTTTAATAAGTCTGCAAAGGCATCTTTCACCGCTAATTCCTGAGAAACCCCCAACTTTGCAAACTGTTGTAAAGCGTCATAATAAGCTTTAACAGGTTTATGGGTGGGTTTCAAGTTTAGCATTGTCATAAAAAACAAACCCTCAGACTATCTCTGTTCATTATCTCATCTTAAACTCTAAAAAAATATTAGATTTAATAAAAATTATTCTTTAACCGATTCACAGCTTACTGCGAAGCACTGAGCCCGTCGAAGTGCTCCCTGTTCTAATAGCTCGGAACATTATAGAATCAGTAACCCATAATATTTTAGCGACAAGAAGCTACTATATTAACTTTAATTTCAACATTGAGTTTCCGACGAAGAACATCAAAAATAGCCGTTAAATTGTCCATCGTTGGATTACCTTTTGCAGATAACATTCTGTGTAAACTTTTGCTGGGTTTTGAGGTTTCAAGAGCTAGTTCTTCAAAACCAATTGTTGCATTAACTAGATCCCTCAATATTAATCGGGAAACTTCAGGTTCTCCATTCAAAAATAGAGAGACTGCTTCATCAAATAAAGCCATCGCAAAATCAGGTTCTCTTTGAACTCGTGCAGTAATTGTTTCTTTAAAATCTCTAGTAATTTTTACCATATTTACCGCTTTTTATTGTTCTTGAAAATCCCGATATTTCGAGTTCAGGGCGAGAGAACCTCGCCCCTACAATTAATGAGATTTCATAGCAGCGTTCTCTACCCTTAATACTCTCGACCCTTCACACTCACTAACCCTTCTGCATCTAAAATCTCTCCTTCGGTATAATAGCCTGCGGCTTTTTTCGCTTCTATTTCAACCTTGGCATCCGCCGGAATTAAATCATCAGGAATAGGAACCCGTTTCACCACTTCAATTCCTGAATTCACAATGGCATTATATTTCATATTACTCATGGAAACTAAGCGATCAATTCGAGTAATTCCTAACCAATGTAATACATCCGGCATTAACTCTTGAAACCGCATATCTTGAACTCCAGCAACACATTCTGTCCGTTCAAAATAAGCGTCTGCGCGATCGCCTCCCGTTTGACGTTTGCGGGCATTATAAACTAAAAACTTCGTGACTTCTCCTAATGCTCGTCCCTCTTTTCGATAATACACAATCACCCCGACACCGCCTTCCTGGGCTGTTCTAATACATTCTTCAATGCCATGCACTAAATAGGGGCGACAGGTACAAATATCAGACCCAAAAACATCCGATCCATTACATTCATCATGAACTCGAACCGCCACTGGGCGATCAGGGTCAGTAATGGCAGAAATATCCCCCAAAATATAAACCGTAACCCCACCAATAGGCGGTAAAAATACTTGTAAATCAGGACGGGTAATTAACTCAGGAAACATCCCCCCAGTTTGTTCAAATAAAGCATGACGTAAATCGCTTTCTGTTACCTTTAAACGATGGGCAACACCGGGTAAATACCACACAGGTTCAATAGCGGCTTTTGTTACTACTAAATCCCCATTTTCTTTCATGATTTCCCCATCTAATTTTAACCGTCCTTTGGCGGCTGCCTCGTATAATTCGGGCATATTAATATGGGCTTTTGTAATGGCAATGGTGGGGCGAATATCATAGCCTTTTTCAAAATAGTCGGTAAATACATCCCCAACCACCGCCCCAAAGGGATCGAGGGCGACAATTTTATCAGGATCAGCCCAACTGGGATAGGGGCCAATATTGACAATGGGGGAAGTATTGGTTAAGTCGGCGCGATGGTCGGTTTTTAAGCTTCCCTGAACCACCGCTAAGGCGCGATAAATGGCATAAGAACCGGAATGGGTTCCAATTACGTTACGATGACTGGGATCGGTCAAGGTTCCAATTAAGGGGCCACGTTTGAGGGGATCGGCGTTTCCCCAATGAATGGGGATCGGTTTGGCGCCGTAGGGGGTGGGGTGAGAAGTCAGAACAATATGCCTAGGTTTGGAATCTCGCTTGTCTTTCGCCATTGCTGTATCCATGCTTGAGGTTATCTTATTATTGGCATAGGGAATGGGGAATTAGGAATTACGAATTACGAATTACGAATTACGAATGGGGAATCTGTCAATAATTAGGTTGGGTTAATGAATCAAAATAATAATAAATCCTTATTGGTAAGGGTGGGATAATCCCGCCCCTACGCCGGATAACAAATTAAACGCCGCCTCCAACAATGGTGACAATTTCTAAGACATCTCCTGATTTGATTTCAGTTTGCTCCCAAAATTGACGATGGAGAATTTCACCGTTATATTCTACAGCAATTAACCGGGGATTTAAACCTTGCTGTTCTAAAAATTGGGGAAGTTTCAAACCCGCAGAACAGGTTTTTAATTCTCCATTAACTTTGAGGGTAATGGTTTCAGCCATGATATCAATTTAGGGTTATTTAGGTAAGACTTTATAGGACTTTAGGTTTCTAAAACGATTGAGTTGAGAGAGGAAATATTGAGTTACTAAAGTCGGTTGTTCTGCATTCATAATAGAACGAACCACCGCAATGCGATCGCAACCCGTTGCCATAACATCATCCAAATTATTCATATCAATTCCTCCAATAGCAAACCAAGGAATCATTGAATTTTTAACCGCATGACGAACATATTCTAAGCCTGCTGCTGCTCTTCCTGCCTTCGTTGGCGTTTCATAAACAGGCCCGACTCCAATATAATCTGCTCCTTCTTGAATTGCCCGTTTTAGATCTTCAGGACTATGGGTAGACCGACCGATTAATCGTTGGGGGCCAAGGATTTGTCGAGCTAATTCAATGGGAATATCATCTTGTCCTAAATGAACGCCATCGGCATCAACGGCGACGGCAATATCAACCCGATCATTAACTAAAAATAAGGCATTATAACGATGACACAATTGACATAATTTTTGAGCCGTTTTCAGTCGAGTTTCATCATCAGAGGTTTTATCTCGATATTGAACTAAAGTTAATCCTCCTTGTAAGGCTGCTTCCACAATCGATAATAATCGTTCTCCTGGGGAAGTGACTAAATAAAGATAGGAATTCAGTAAAACTTTATGCCGATCATGAGCCAGTAAACGAGTTTCTAAGGTATACACTTGATAGCGCATTTGTTTAAAGGTTTTGCCCATTTCTGGATGATATAATTTCCCGTATTCTTCCAGAACTCGTAAAGCTTCTTGAACGCGGCAGAAATTGGCTTGTAATAATTGTTCAATTCCTGAACGTTGTTCTTCTTGGGGATGGGTTAATTCTGTACCCGGATCATCGATTGTATTACGATAGGAACGTAGGTTCATCGTATGCCAACGGGCAACTTCTTGGCGCAGATGTTTACATTCTTCTGCGAGTTCTCCGCTATTGAGTCCAAACCGACACCATTCTTCAATAATTCTCAACCCTTCACGGGTGCGGTCTAAGTTGGCATCTAAAATCCGATATAAAATCGGTTGCGCCAAGGGACTATATTGTTCCTCCATCCAATCTTCCTCAATGAGTGCGTAATGTTCCAATTCAAGATATAATATTGGTCAATTTCAAATTGACCTTCGGTGCGTCGAAACAAAGTTCAAAATTCTTAATAGCCAAAAGGTTAAATTTAAGGCAAAATTAAGGCTGGTTTGACGCCATTGAAATTTTAAACTAATTTCAGTCCGTCAGAGTCGCTGAATTTTGGCTATCCGTTGTTGTAGTTTGACCCCCTGTTGTTATGCTTGGACAACCCTAAGCCGTAACTGTCAATGGAAGTACCCAAGCTTAACAACAAATTCAGGTTCTGAGTGCAACAACGGAAATGATCAATGCTAATCCGAACCTTCAGTCCTACCCCCCTACAATGACTCGACAACTCGGTATTCCTCAATCTTGTTTATGGTTTGTCCGAACTGCAATGCCATTTTCTTCACCATTTTTATTGAGGGTATTGCAATCTTTTTCCCCATTACTATTAGTGACTTTGGGGTTAGGATTGTTTCAACCTGTTTCTGGGTTAGCGGTTCCGGTGAAAAATCAACCGATAACACAAGCCAGCAATCGTTCAACGACGGTGATTTATGTGAGTTCAACAACGGGAAATGATCAAGGGCAAGGCACACAACAATCCCCTTTAAGAACGATTACAAAAGCGTTAAGTTTAGCCCAACGAAATACTGCAATTATTTTAGCACCCGGAACCTATAGTGGCGAAACCGGAGAACAATTTCCGATTATTTTACATGATAATATTACCCTGCAAGGCAATCCGAATACAAAGGGCAAAGATGTTGTGATTAAAGGCGGCGGGTTCTACACTAGCCGAACATTTGCCCGCCAAAATATTGCCGTATTAGGGGCAAATGGCTCAAAAATTAGTGGAGTAACGATTACTAATTCCAGTGACCGAGGCTATGGGTTATGGATTGAATCGAGTTCTTTAATTGTTTCTCAAAATACCTTTATTGGAAATACCCATGATGGGATTTCTGTGGTGGGAATGAGTGCGCCGATTATTCAAGAGAATTATTTTGCTCAAAATGGTGCAAATGGAATGACGATTTATGGAAATTCTCGCCCTGAAATCCGCAATAACGATTTTCAAAATACTGGATTTGGAATTAATATTGCTCAAAATGCAGCCCCTTTTGTGATCGGAAATCGTGTTGTTGATAATAAAGATGGGGTGGTGATTCAAGCTAACGCTCGACCGATTTTACGCGATAATCAAATTGAACGAAATCAACGAGATGGAATTGTCGCGATCGCTCAATCTTTACCGGATCTCGGTAATACTCAGGAACCGGGACGCAACGTGATTCGCAATAATGGCCGTTATGATCTCAATAACGGAACCCAAGGCCAACAAATTCAAGCCTACGGAAACCAATTATCCACCGCTAAGGTGTTTGGGGCGATTCAAGTGTCAGGAACCTACACCCCCGCCGCCGCTCCCTCTCCCCTGGTCAGTCAGATCTTAAACTCTCCCGCCCCCTCTCAACAGCCTGTGGCCATTGTTGCCAACGATCCCGCTACCCAGACCCCGATTAACACCGCTTCCGCCCTTCCGGTCTATCTTCCCGAATCCAATTCAAGGGCTCAAAACCCGATTCCCATTCCCGTTCCCGCCCCAACTCCCACTCAAACCTCCACTGCCATTCCCATTCCGGTTCCCCCTCCAGAATCTCCGAACTTACCTCCTTTACCGAATACTCGCCGTCCTCCCCAACCTCCCCCAAGACCTACCTCATCGGCGGACTCCCTGGCTGGGTCATTAATCTCAACCTTTTCCCGGTTAATCTTAAATCGTCCTTCCCCCCAGTCTCCCTCTCCCCGTTCCCAACCTCAACAAACACAACCGATTACCCAGCCGCCTCAACCGACTCAACCCGCTTCCATTGCAGCCATTGGGGTTTTGGCGGTTCCAGGGCCAGATATTCCCATTGGGTCGGGTGGGGGTTTACTTCCCAATGAGGTCGCCAGTGGGGGGGGTGAAACAATTCCTTTAAGTCCGATGGCTTTGGGCTTAAGGTATCGAGTGGTGGTCGAAAGTAGTAATGATAGTGAGCTTCGGCGGATTCGTTCAATTGTGCCAGAAGCCTTTCCTACGGTGGTTGCAGGGCGACAAGTTGTTCAAGCGGGAGCATTTCGAGATCAATATCGGGCCAATTGGCTATTACAACAGTTAACTAGCAATGGATTAAGGGCGAGAATTGAGTTAATGAATTAGTTTGGTTGCTGGTGACAACCGATAGCTGTTCAGAATAAGGTGGGGTAGATTTAGGGTTCAAACCTATGTCTGTTCAGGGTTTGAAGTCTATCATCCCCCCTATATGGTTGTCGCAATTCCTGAAACCTTTACTGAAAGAGGGTTTTAGCTTTTTTTTATTTTTGCCTCTTGCTCAGTTGATGGCTGAAATGATATATTGGGATCAGGTTATCGCAATTGCACCTTGAAAACTAAATATATTAAGGGTTTCAGAAGCCTGCGGTTATAATAACCACAAATCCCTTTCAGGGATTGAAACAAAATTTGATAGGTATGTTGAGGTGTTAAAGCCATTACGTTATAATAACCACAAATCCCTTTCAGGGATTGAAACTTATCGGAGTCGAACCCACACCCGACCAACAAAGTTATAATAACCACAAATCCCTTTCAGGGATTGAAACAGGATTAGGCGATGAAGAGGGAATTCTCCAATCAGAGTTATAATAACCACAAATCCCTTTCAGGGATTGAAACTTCCTGATAAATCCATTTAGTCCCTGTTGCAGCCGTTATAATAACCACAAATCCCTTTCAGGGATTGAAACATCTGTAGACGAATTTCGGACATTAACCGGAAAAGTTATAATAACCACAAATCCCTTTCAGGGATTGAAACGGGTAGCATCATCCCCATTTCTTTGAACGTGTCGTTATAATAACCACAAATCCCTTTCAGGGATTGAAACCCTTGATTTTTATCTACGCGCAAGCGCCCACGATAGTTATAATAACCACAAATCCCTTTCAGGGATTGAAACACCTCCTACGGGCTTCGGAGATATGGTTTTTCGCCGTTATAATAACCACAAATCCCTTTCAGGGATTGAAACAAATTAAATCTTTAATCAATTCCCTCTATGGACAGTTATAATAACCACAAATCCCTTTCAGGGATTGAAACATGTTCTAAACTTGCTGAACGTGAGGAACATATTAGTTATAATAACCACAAATCCCTTTCAGGGATTGAAACAATAGATTTAAAAAAGATTCTTTACTTTACTATATTCCTTGTTATAATAACCACAAATCCCTTTCAGGGATTGAAACCAACTTTTTCAGCCGGATTAATATCTATAGGAGGAGTTATAATAACCACAAATCCCTTTCAGGGATTGAAACAAACAATTCACCCTCTTTAAGTAATTCCTCATAAGAAGTTATAATAACCACAAATCCCTTTCAGGGATTGAAACTTAGGGTTCGCTATTGCTGTAAAATTAGTTAAAAGTTATAATAACCACAAATCCCTTTCAGGGATTGAAACGGACATCTAAGAGAATGATTAGATTTTATGATGCTAAAGGTTATAATAACCACAAATCCCTTTCAGGGATTGAAACTTTTTGCATAGCTTGACTTTTCAAAGAAGATGTGGTTATAATAACCACAAATCCCTTTCAGGGATTGAAACATTGCAAAGGAAATGCTATATATGATTGAGACACTGTTATAATAACCACAAATCCCTTTCAGGGATTGAAACGTAAAAAAGTACCATTTTATCGGCAAGTCGCCGATAGTTATAATAACCACAAATCCCTTTCAGGGATTGAAACAAATTAATTTCCCGAAGTCTGACAATTAAAGGATCGTTATAATAACCACAAATCCCTTTCAGGGATTGAAACTTGATAGATTAAAAGATAAGCATCATTTAGTTCTGTTATAATAACCACAAATCCCTTTCAGGGATTGAAACGGGTGACGGTGCGGCGGCGGGAATATGGTAACGGTTATAATAACCACAAATCCCTTTCAGGGATTGAAACCTGGTAGCATTCCTTTTGGAGATTTTTCAGTCGTTGTTATAATAACCACAAATCCCTTTCAGGGATTGAAACTTATTTTTAGATTTGGATTTTTTCTTAACAGCACCGTTATAATAACCACAAATCCCTTTCAGGGATTGAAACAGATATAATTTGGAAACCCGTTTTTTTGCCACCGATGTTATAATAACCACAAATCCCTTTCAGGGATTGAAACTGCTACCCTAGAGAATGCTGGGGAGGGGGCTGCCTTGTTATAATAACCACAAATCCCTTTCAGGGATTGAAACTATTGCAACACCACCAACGCGAAGGCATATTAGTTATAATAACCACAAATCCCTTTCAGGGATTGAAACCCTGTTGTAATGGTTTTAGCAAAATTTAAGGGGTTATAATAACCACAAATCCCTTTCAGGGATTGAAACTCATCTCAACGGCGCCGCCTTCCTCTTCCCATCGCTGTTATAATAACCACAAATCCCTTTCAGGGATTGAAACACTCAAGCGCCTAAACTTTATCAATTTGATTGGCGGTTATAATAACCACAAATCCCTTTCAGGGATTGAAACAACATGACACCAAATGGAACCAGAGCGACTCCCAGGGCTGGTTATAATAACCACAAATCCCTTTCAGGGATTGAAACAACATCTTGGAAAAGATTAGTGACAGGCACTTTGGTTATAATAACCACAAATCCCTTTCAGGGATTGAAACTGACAATATTTGAAAATCCATCATCACTCGATAAAGTTATAATAACCACAAATCCCTTTCAGGGATTGAAACTGGCTTTCTGACTGATACCACCTCTCTTTGTGTTTCTAGTGGTTATAATAACCACAAATCCCTTTCAGGGATTGAAACTTCAAGGTTTGTTTAAGAGACGCTAACGCTTAACTGGTTATAATAACCACAAATCCCTTTCAGGGATTGAAACTTTCGGTAAGTCCTGATCCCCCCAACGGCCGTAAGGAGGGTGTTATAATAACCACAAATCCCTTTCAGGGATTGAAACATCCCCCTTATCCCAATTTGGACTAATTTCTCATTCTTTTTCCTTCCCCTTGACTGCGTAAATATTCCCCAAATATTGCTAAAAATCCAGAAGCGATAATTAAGATTACACTTAAGGCATTAATATCAGGTTTCACCCCAGTTCTAATCCGACTAAAAATTTCCATCGGTAAAGTATTTGCCCCACTTCCAGCCGTAAAACTAGCAATTAAAAAATCATCCATACTTAACACAAAAGCCAGTAAACAACCTGATATAATCCCCGGCATTAATTGAGGTAATAAAACTTGAATAAACGCTTCTAGGGGAGTCGCCCCTAAATCTAATGCAGCTTCTTCTAAATGGGGATCTAAATCTGCTAATCGCGTTGAAACGACTAAGGCAACATAAGCCAAACAAAACACCACATGGGCGGCTACAATTGTCCATAAACTCAGGGGAATGGCAACGGCGGCTAAAAACACCAAAGTTGCAACGGCCATAGCAATATCAGGAATAATTAAGGGTAAATAGGAAACCCCTTGATAAAGTCCTTTTCCGGGGAAACGATAACGGGCTAATCCTACGGCCATTAATGTACCAATAACCGCCGCAATTCCGACGGCACAAATGCCCACCGTTAAACTATTTTTTAAAGCGGTTAAAATCCGCGTATCTTGAAATAATTTGATATACCATTCTAAGGTAAATCCCTCCCACCCTGCACTATATCGAGATTTATTAAAGCTATAAAACGTTAAAACAAAAATCGGCAGGTACATATAAAAAAACATTAAACCGACGAAAATCACCTGCCAAGAAATTCTAAACTTTGGTTTAGAAGCCATATCCAACATCTCCTCTGGTTGTTGTTGAACGTTTTGCATAATATTTTCCTAATTTCTATTAGCGAGAAGGTCGAGTATCCCCATATTTAATTAAAAGTGCGATCGCAATACTGACTCCAAATATTAACACCATACTTAATGCTGAACCAAAGCCCCAATTTTGAGTTAAGCCTAAAAATTGATTATAAATTAACCGCGAAACCGTCATACTTGAGGCTCCCCCCAATAATTCGGGGTCTACAAAATCCCCCAAGGAACTAATAAAAACTAACAATGAACCCGCAGCAATACCGGGTAAAGTTTGGGGAACTGTGACTTTCCAAAAGGTTTCAACAGGTCGCGCGCCTAAATCCGCAGACGCTTCTAATAAACGCCGATCTAATTTTTCTAAAGAGGCATATAAAACCGTGACCATATAAGGTAAATAACTATAGGCCATACCAATTAAAACCGCCGGAGTTCGATTCAATAATTCTAAAGCAGGTAATCCAATTAATCCTAAAACTGAATTTAAAACCCCCGTTGGTCTTAATATGGTAATCCAAGCATAGGTTCTTAATAAAGAAGATGTCCACAACGGTAAAACAAAGGCTAATAAGATTACATTTCGCCAGCGTTTGGGAGCTAATTGAGCAATCCAATAAGCAACGGGAAATCCTAATAATAAACACAAGACTGTGGTTCCAAAGGCAAAATATAGCGATCGCCAAATCACTAATAAATTAATCGGTTCAAATACCCGCAAATAATTATCAATACCATTGGGAATGACTAAATCCCCAGGACGAATATCCTTAACTAAACTCAGTTCAAAAATTAGTAATGTTGGGAATACTAATAAGAGTAATAACCACAACCCAGACGGCCCTAATAAAACTAAAGGCCCAAGCCATTGAGACGCTCGTTGTCGCCATCCCTTTTTAACAGGTTGTGGAGGAGAAGTCATTGGGGTTTTTGTGGAAATAGCCATAGTTTTGTTGTCGGTTTTTGGTTGTGGGTTAACGGTTAATAGTCAACACCTAACTGGTTAATTGTGTCCAATATCGTTCATAAATTTCAGTGGCTTTACCGACGGGGGAAATTGCTTCACTCCTAGCAATAACAGATTCAGGCGGAAATAAGGTCGGATCATTTCTTAAAAATTCTGGTAATCTTTCATAGGCTAATCTTGAAGGCGTGGCAAATTTTAATCGTTCAACTAAGGTTGCTGCAATGTCCGGTTGCAACATAAAATTAATCCATTTATAGGCTGCATCGGGGTTAGGAGCACTTTTAGGAATCACCATTGTATCCGTCCATAAGGATGATCCACTATCAGGAGTAATATATCTTAAATCCTCATTTTCCTCCATAATTTCGGCAGCATCGGAGGAATAACACATGGCAACAAATAAATCCCCAACAATCATTTGAGGTCGCCAAGAATCCGTTGAAAAAGAAGCGATCGCTGGACGTAATGCCACTAATTTTTCATAAGCTTGACGAATTTGATTGGGATCAGTGGCATTATAAGAATAGCCTAACATTCTTAATGTGGCTCCCATTACTTCTCGCACATCATTGAGTAACGTGAACCGCTTTGATAAGGGTTCTTGATTTTGCCAAAGATAATCCCAATCTTGAGGAGAAGTTTTGAGAGTTTTAGGATTAAAAATTAACCCCGTTGTTCCCCAACTAATCGGCACACTAAAACGACCTCCAGGGTCATAACCTGGGTCTTGAAATTGCGGAAATAAATCTTCTAATCCTACTAATAAGGAGCGATCCAGTTCAGTTAATAGCCCTAATGCCGCCATTTTCTGAACCATATATTCCGAAGGATAGATGACACTATAAGCTCCGGCTCCTCCGGCTTGCAGCCGTGCTAACATGGCTTCGTTAGAGTCGAAGACATCCGCCACAACTTTTAACCCGGTTTCCTCTCGAAACCGATTTAATAAATCTTGATCGGTGTAACCCGCCCAAGTATAGATGTACAAGGTATCTGAGGACACCTGGGTATTGGGGGTTGTTTTGACTTCAGCTAACGTCCAACCACAGCTTGAGAGGGACGATGCCACCATCGCTGCAACGGAAGTCTGCAAAAACTGACGTCGTGTTTGAGCAACCCTCATATTCCGATGTTGGTGTAGATAAGTCGGAGGCACTGTTTTTTTCTCAGTGGAAGTTTGACTAACAAAACAATTGAATTAATTTTCCCACAGGATAGGGTCAAAATACAGAAAACAGCAAGAGTCACCTACACAACCCAAGAAACCGGGTTTCTGATGTTCAAAAACCCGGTGTCGCTAACTATTGAGCAATAGTCGTTAGCTGACGTTGGGTTTCTACGGGTAGAGCTTGCAGTTGATGTTCGATTTTTTCTTTAACAATGGCGCGATATTCATAGAAATGTTCTACCTGTGCACAAACCACTAAATAATGATCTAAAACACGAGGTTTGTGCCGTAAAATATTCCATAAATAGCGCCAAAATGTCCAACGAGTTTTCCGTACAACTCCTTGATACCAACATAAGATAAACAGTGCCCGCATGGTTGTCCAATCCATTAATTTACCGCCAATGGAATTGGTTTTAGGTTCGCCGATCATCATAAAATGTCGATAGGTTCGATCTAAATATCGTTGGGGGTCATATAATTCCCAAAACCCATTAACATATTCATGGGCAATGTCTTCAATCGGTCGAGTGGGAATAAAATTCATTAAGGTGGTTTGATTAACATTTCCCGTTTGGGTAATTAATCGTCCTTCTTTTTCTAAACGATGCCAAAGGGCGGTATTCGGTAAAGCTTGCAACATACTAAACATAGCAATGGGAATTGTAGTTTTTTCTACAAACCGAACAATGCGATCGCCCGCCCCAGGTTTTTCTCCATCAAACCCAATAATAAATCCTGCCATCACCCGTAATCCAGACCGGATAATTTTTTCAACGGATTCACTCAGGGAATCACGAGTATTTTGATATTTTTTAGTTAAATTAAGGCTATCTTCATCGGGGGTTTCAATGCCTAAAAACACCGCTCTAAAGTTACATTCAACCATCAAATCCATTAATTCTTGATCTTGAGCTAAATCAATGGATGCTTCCGTTGATATTCGGAAAGGATAGTTGTTTTCTTTCATCCATACTTTTAATTCCCTCAGTAATAACTTAACGTTGCGTTTATTGCCAATAAAGTTATCATCAACGAGGAAAATTCCCTGCTTAAATCCTAATTCCCGTAATCGATCCAATTCTGCTATAAATTGAGCCGGGGTTTTAGTTCGAGGTTTACGACCATATAACACAATAATATCACAAAACTCACACTGAAACGGGCAACCTCGTGAAAATTGGAGTGAGATCATATCATAGGCATTCTTATCCAATAAATCAAAGCGAGGCGTGGGGGATGTGGTGACATCAGGTTTATCTCCTTCTATGCGAAAAACCCCCTTAGAATCCCCACGTTCTAAGGCTTCCACTAATAAGGGTAAGGTAATTTCCCCTTCATCTAAGACTAAATAATCAGCACCAGCTATTTCAGCTTCTTGGGGAGTGGATGTGGGATAGGGGCCACCCACAGCGACTTTTTTACCCCGTCGTTTAGCTTCTCGAATTTGAGCTAAAAAATCATCTTTTTGGACAATCATGGCGGAAATCATCACCAATTCTGCCCAATTCCATTCTGCTTCTGTGATGTCTCGAACGTTTCGGTCTACTAATTTAAACTCCCAAGATTGGGGTAAAATTGCCGCTACCGTAATTAAACCTAATGGCGGAAGTAAAGCTTTACGGTTTACTAAGGCGAGGGCTTTTTCAAATGACCAGAAACTTTGGGGAAAGATGGGATAAATTAGAAGAACACGCATTATTATGAACCCTTTACAGGATAATGCCCAAGGTAGCTAAATTCTGCAAAAATCAATGATTTTCTGGTAATTTTGCCACTTCTTCGGCAAGAGTGTCTACAGTATAACGAATTTGTTCTTCGGTGTGGTTGCAAGTAATAAAAAATCGCAAACGAGCTCCATTTTTAGGCACAGAGGGATAAAACATAAAGGGTACATTAATCCCCCGGTTAAACAAATTTTGAGACAGTTGCACCGACTTCCAAGAATCTCCTACAATAATCGGAATCACTGGAGAATCTTGACTTAATCCTGTATTTAACCCTTGATCTTTGGCTAACGTTAAAAACAATTGCGCCCGTTGATGTAACTGTTCAACTCGTTTAGATTCAGTTTTTAACAAGCGAATAGCGGCAATTACAGAAGCGGCATTTGGTGGAGAAATCCCCACACTAAAAACAAATCCAGGGGCAGTATATTTCAGATATTCAATTAATGCTTGAGATCCGGCAATATAGCCACCACAACTGGCAAAGGATTTGCTTAAAGTTCCCATCCATAAATCAACATCATGGGGATTAATCCCAAAATATTCACTAATGCCTCGCCCGTGTTTTCCTAAAACCCCAATGGAATGAGCTTCATCCACCATTAAAAAGGCTTTATGACGTTTTTTAATCTCTACAAATTCCGGTAAATTGGCAATATCTCCATCGGTACTATAAACCCCTTCTACAATAATTAAAACCCGTTGATAACGGTGACGCCGTTCTCGTAACATTCGCTCTAAAGCTTGACAATCATTATGAGGAAATGCGATCGCCGTTGCTCCCGATAAAACAGCCCCTTGCATTAAACTATTATGACTGAGGGCATCATGTAAAATTAAATCATGTTGTCCGAATAAATGCCCCACCGTTGTTACATTGGTGGCATGACCCCCCACAAAAACAATACTATCTTCCACCCCAATAAAATCAGCAATTTCTCGTTCTAATTCTTGATGAATGACCTTTTCACCTGATAATAACCGACTCGCCCCCGCAGAGGTTCCATATCGATCAATGGCTTCTTTGGCAAATTGAGAAACTATCGGATCGCCACACATTCCTAAATAATTATAAGTGGCATAATTAATATAATCCTGACCTCCAATCCTGGCTTGATCATTGGCAATACCTTCTTGCGCCCTAAAAAATGGGTTTCCTAATCCCAAAGCTGTCAGTTCTTGCTGTTGTTGCTTCAGATGCAGATATTCAGGAAATTGATTAAATTGATAATATTCAGCCGGAATCTCAGGAAGGGAAAGGGATTGTGCTTTTTTCCTCAATAATTCCGCCAGAAGCGATCGCTTTTCTTGAGAGGATAACTGACTCACTGATGGCGATAAATTAATCATTGTGGTCTTCCTGTTCCGCTAATAAAATATTTAATAAACTATCGACCTCTGCATCCGACAATTGATCCAAATGATGCAAAAGATGTTCAGCATCTTCAGGGGAAATGCCATTCTGATATTGAGCGATATCGAGTTTAGTCTGAGTCGCTAAATATTCAGCCAAGGTCGAAATATTGGGATAATCCCACAACAAAGTCGGGGGAAGGCGGCGACCTAAAATTGTTTCTAAGTCTCCAGAGAGATTAATCGCTTCGATGGAGTTGAGGCCATAATTGGCAAAATCCTCCTCTATATCAATCTCTAACGCTTCTAAACCCAATCGTTCTGCGAGTTGACTGACTAACCATTCCTCAATTGTGGTGACAGATTGGAAAGACTCAATACCATTCACCGACAATTCTGGATGATGTACCGTTCCCGATGGTTGCTGGGGTTTAGTCCCATTCATAGACGCATTTAACACTTGCATGGCTCACTCCTCCATCACCATAAAACTTTAGCATCCCAAGATATCAGTAATCAGTCATCAGTCATCAGTTATCAGTTTAAGAGTTAGTCGTTGGGAGTTAGTGGTTAGTTACTGACGGTTAGCCAGCGAGGATAGGCGTAACAAGGTGAAATTCCTCAAATCTGTCTAAATCCCTGATTACTGTTGGGAGTTGGTGCGTGTGCTGCGATCGCTGTATCCTACAAATTCCCTATTCCTTCCCTACTTCTTACTCGCCCAAGTTTCCGGCTAAAAAACTAGAACGACAAGCATGGCGTTGAATTTTGCCACTGGAAGTTTTAGGTAAGCTTCCAGGTTTTAATAATACGGTTGTATGAACCTGTAAATCATGGTTTTGAGAGATAGCCCGACGAATGGATTGAATTACCTGCTGTTTAATCGAGGTTTTGGCTGAACCGTTACCATTTTCCTGAGTACGGAGTTGTTGCCAATATTGACGTTCCATCTCGACCGCCACGACTAACCGTTCTTCTCCATCCACATCAATCGAAAATCCAGCGACTCCACTGGGACGAATTAAGGGGTGACTTTGTTCAACTGTCCATTCAATATCTTGGGGATAATGGTTACGACCGTTAATAATAATAATGTCTTTAATTCTCCCGGTAATAAATAATTCTTCAGCGTCTAAAAATCCTAAATCCCCTGTTCTTAAAAATGGGCCTTCTCCTGTTGTTAAATAAGCCTTAAATAAGGTTTCTGTTTCTTCTGGTTTATTCCAATATCCCTGTCCCACACTCGGCCCTGAAACCCAAATTTCCCCCACTTCTCCAGCTTGACAACAATTAAAGGTTTCAGGATTAACAATCAGTACCCTTTGATCGGATAAACATTGACCACAACCGACAAAGGTTTTAGCATTTTCTGTTAAGTTAGCATTCGGTTCATTAATAGCAATAATCTTATTATTTTCTAAGGCAATTGTATCAACGGTTTTAAAAACGGGTGCTGCTGTTTTTAAGCCTCCAGTAATTATTAAAGTTGCTTCAGCCATGCCATAACAAGGATAAAACGCTTCTCGCTTAAACCCATATTGAGCAAAAGTTTGAGTAAATCGTTCAATGACGTTATGATTAATCGGTTCTGCTCCATTAAATGCCACTTCCCAACTACTTAAATCTAAAGTTTCTAACTGTAACAATGGGTTAACCCCCCCCTTTCCGAAGACTTTCCTCACACATAAATCATAGGCAAAATTAGGCCCCCCACTGGTGGTTCCTTGATATCGAGAAATCGTTTGTAACCAGCGTAACGGATTTTGAACAAACATCAAAGGCGACATTAAAATAACGGGAAATCCACCAAACAGAGGTTCTAAAACGCCGCCAATTAATCCCATATCATGATAAGGAGGCAACCAAATGACCCCTTTACTATTAGAGGAATGACCAAAATGATCATGAATTGCAGCTAAATTATGTAATAAATTTTGATGAGAAATCATCACCCCTTTGGGGGTTGCGGTAGAACCGGAGGTATATTGTAAAAAGGCAAGGGTTTGAGGATTAATGGCTGGAGGTTGCCAATTATTTTCAATTTCTGTTTCTAAAATATCGGTTGTCAACCAATTTAACGGCGCAATATCAGACATTTGCGGAAAAAACCGTTGTAAACTGGATAAGGTGGATTCTGTCGTTAAAGCAATGGTGGCATTTGTATCACTAATAATTGCTTGTAAACGAGGAAGGGAGCGATCGGGTCGAGGGGGATAAGCGGGAACAGCAATCACTCCAGCATATAAACAACCGAAAAACGCACTAATATAATCTAATCCAGGTTGATACAGTAACAAAATTCGATCTTGCGGTTGACAAAGGGCTTGTAATTTACTCGCAATAGTTTGAGCTTTTTGGTTTAATTGTTGATAGGTTAATGTAACCGTTTCCGATTCCCCATCGACTAAAAATGTATAAGCAATTTGATTCGGTTGCTGGAATGACCGATGTTGTAAAAGTTCAATTAAAGTGGTCACTTTTAAAAAATCAAATGAATCAGTCATGAAAAAAATAGGTAATGTTTTGTTGTCTATCCTATCATTTATAGGGGTGTTTTACCTCCGTCCGTAGTTAGTCATTATTCAAGAATTAAGGATTTTCTTAACTCTTAAATCTTGAATGAATCACCAATTGTTGATCACGGATCAGGGGTTACAGACGGGGGAATTTTGCCTCTAGGGTGGGGTAATACTGTCCTTCTGTGCAGCAAAGACTTGTTCTAAGCGAACATCCCATTTCCGTTGATTCGCATAACCGTCTTGAACAAAAGGAGACACCGTAATTAATTTGAGAAACAGTTCATTAATCATCGACAGAGGAAACCGTAAAGGTCGCATAATATCTAAAAATAAAACGACTCTCACGCCATCGGTTTCGTTCCAAGCTTCATGGGGTAAAGAATCATCAAAAATCATACATTTTCCTTCTTCCCAATGGCGGGTTTCTCCATTAACTCGAATTCGACATTTTTCGCGGGGTTCAGGAATTTTTAATCCTAATAAACAACGAATGACTCCTTTATAGGGCCCTCGATGTTCAGGAATATGTTTTCCGGGTAATAAAATTGAAAAAAATGCCGTTTTCATCCCTGGAATTTGTTCAATTAAACGGGTGGTTTCTGGACAGCGTTGGCAATTTTTATCGACTTTAATTCCATAGCCATAGAAAAAATAGGTTTTCCATAAATTATCTTGAGTGGTACTATAGCCTTGATCGGGGGAAATATCTTGAAAATTTGGTAGTTGTTCTTGAACTTTCAGAATTTGCTCTAATTCTTGCCGAATTAAATGCCAATTGGTTTCTAACTCTTTTGACCACTTAAATTGAGTAGAGTCAAAAAAAGCGGTATCTCCAATTAATGAATATTCAGGAATTAATTTTTCAAATGTCCATAATATTTTTGCTCCAACTTTATACAACAGAAAATACCTGATTTTTTCTGATAATTGTTCTGGTTTCATGTCAATTTTAGTGATATGAAATAAAGGTTGTTGGTGCGTGCGCTGTGCTTACGCACCCTACGGTTGACTTTTAAGAACGATTGGCTAGTTCTGTTAATTGACTGGATTCTGAATTTAATTGCCATTGTCCAACAATATCTAAACTGCCTTCTAGGAATTTCGTTCGACAAGCACGACGTTGAATTTTACCACTGGTGGTTTTAGGAATAGTAGTTGTTTTTAATAATACGATCCCAAAAACATCAACGGTATTCTGTTCGGCGACGGCTTGACGAATAGCATTGACCACTTCTTCAATGTTCAAGTTCCGCAGATAACGTCGTTCAATTTCAGATGCAATAATTAACTGTTCTCCGATTTCTGTTTCAATAGAAAACGCCGCACTATGACTCGGACGAATGGCGGGATGACAAGTATCAAGTGTGGCTTCAATTTCCTGGGGATAACGGTTTCTTCCCCACAAAATCATCATGTCTTTAATGCGTCCGGTAATATATAATTCTCCTTCATGCAAAAACCCTAAATCTCCTGTGCGTAAATAGGGCCCTTTTCCATCCACATAAACTTTAAAGGTGGTTTCTGTATCTTCGGATTTTCCCCAATATCCTAAACCCACCCCCTTTCCTGATACTAATATTTCACCGACTTGATTTTCATCTCGTCGCGTTAATTGTTCAGGATCAACAATAATCACTTCATCTCCCAACCAAGGGAAGCCGCAACTGACAAGAGATCGAGTTTTTGTTGACGGTTGAATAATCACTTGATTTTGTTCTAAGGCGACTGCATCGACCGAGAGAATATGAGGGGTTTGGTGTTTGTTTCCACCCGAAATAAATAGGGTGGTTTCAGCCATTCCGTAACAGGGGTAAAACGCTTCGGGTTTGAACCCACAGGGGCCAAAAATTTCTGCAAATCGTTTGAGAGTCTCCAAGCGTACAGGTTCAGCGCCGGAAAAAGCCACATCCCAGGAACTTAAATCTAACTTTTCTAACTTTTCAGGAGTTGCTGTCCGACAGACTAAATCATAGGCAAAATTAGGCCCGCCACTGGTGGTGGCTTGATATTGAGAAACCGCTTCTAACCAACGAAACGGTTTTTGTACTAGGGAAACAGGCGACATTAAAGTAACAGGAAATCCCCCATATAAGGGTTGAATTACGCCGCCAATTAATCCCATATCATGAAATAAAGGAAGCCAAATTAATCCTCGACTCTGATTATTATGTCCAAAGGCGTTATAAATAATCTCGGAATTATGGATAACATTTTGATGAGTGACCATTACGCCTTTTGGAGTCCCCGTTGAACCGGAAGTATATTGTAAAAAAGCGATTGTATCCCCGTTAATTTGCGGTTCTTTCCATTGTGTAGCGAGGTTTTGAGAAAAAAGGCTATCGGTCGCAACCCAACGTAGAGACGTTGCATGGAACGTCTCTACGGGGAATTGGGTTTGTAGGTGTTGAATTAATGCTTCTGTACTTAAAATAGCCCGACATTGAGAAGATTCTAAACGGGTTTGTAGCTTCGGAATGGCTTGGGTTGATACCGGAGGGTTATCAGTAACGGCGATCACACCTGCATATAAACAGCCAAAAAACGTCGCAATAAATTCTAAGCCCGCACTATAAGGATAAACGACTAAAACGCGATCGCCCGGTGATAGAAAAGATTGCAGATAAGAGGCGATCAAGATTGCTTGTTGATGTAACTGTTGATACGTTAAGGTTCCTGACTCGGTTTCCCCATCGGCTAAAAACCGATAAGCCAGTTGATCCGGTTGAGATTCGGCGCGATCGCGCAGTAAATCGACTAAATTAGAAAAATCGCTCATATTGAGATAATCTCTAAATACCGTAGTGAGTCCTTCAGGACTCTATAGGAGTCCTAAAGGACTCACTACTATAAAGGTAAAGTTTAAATGAAAATTGCAATTATTTCCTCTGGTTTTCTTCCGGTTATTGATGGCGTTACGGTCAGCGCCATGATGCGACTACAACGGTTAAGTCAGTGGGGACATGAAGTCTTATTTTTCTGTCCTGACTATAGCACCTTGGAAACCATTTACCCCAATTGGAGAGACTATACAGGAAATATTTTACCCGGTGTTCGGGTTTGTAATATACCCAGTACATCGTTTTTAGGAATCGATTTTGAGCGAAATCCTTCGATTCAATCCTATTCGATTGTTTTAAAAGAATTAGAACAATTTCAGCCGGATATTATTCATGTTGATGAACCTGAACGGCTATTTTTTGGATTTTTTAGACGGGCTGGAATCGCTTATGCGAGAAAAGCGAATATTCCTTGTATTGCCTTTTTTAGAACTTGGTTTCTATCCTACGCAGAAGATTATATTCCCTTACCTAAATTTGCCGTTGAAATAATCCGAGAAGTTGTTAGACGGATTTTTGCTTGGATTTATAATAGTTATGATATCACTTTATTTACTAGCAAAATTACCTATCAAATTACTCCACAAATGGGAATTAAAAATGCGGTTTATGCCAATTTAGCGGGCTTTGATGCGGGGCGATTTGATCCGAATTTAAAAGAAGAACATTTTTTTAAAACATATTATAATTTACCTGAATTAGATGGTTTAGTTAAATTAATTTTTGTGGGTCGGTTAACGCCGGATAAAGGGTGGAATTTTACGTTAAAAACTATATCAAAACTAGCAGAAAAAATCGATTTAGAAAAAGTCGGTTTTATTATTGTTGGCGATGGTCAAATGAAAGATGAAATTATTAATGGTTTCAGAAAATATACCCGCCATGTTTACTTCCTCGGTCGAGTTCCCTATGATCAGGTTCCGGCTGTTTATGCTAATAGTGATATTCATATTACTACATCCGAGCGAGAATCCAGAGGGTTAACCGTATTAGAAGCATTTGCTTCTGGTATTCCCGTATTAGTTCCCCGTGCTGGAGGGTTGGTTGAGAATGTTCAAGACGGAGAAAATGGATTAATCTATACACCTCAAGATATAGAAGATTTTACTCAAAAATTAAAACAATTAATTGATGATCCGATATTAAGAAAAACAATGGGACAGCAAGGATTAAAATCCGTCGGGAATTATTGTTGGGATCGAGTTGTTAAAAATTTAGTCGAGATTTGGGAACAGAAAGTTAATGAAGCTAATCAAATATCTTCTTTTAAATAGATCACTTTAATTAAAACCTAGCTGATTTGATTCCAATATACCAGAATGAACAAGCCACAAGTTAGATACAGATTGACAAACTGTGTTTACAATACTTAATATAAGCAAGCTATAACAGATGAAACTGCGGGACAAACAGCGTATGCCAACTTTTTTACTGGTTTGGTTGGGACAAATTGTTTCTCTATTTGGTTCCAGCTTAACGGAATTTGCCTTGGGGGTTTGGGTTTATCAAACCACAGGTTCCATTACCCAGTTTGCCCTAATTTCCGTTTTTATTCATCTCCCAAACCTGTTAATTTCCCCCCTAGCAGGGGCGGTAGTAGACCGTTTTAGTCGTCGAGGGGCGATGATCCTCAACGATATTATTTCGGTCATCGGAACATTAATTTTGATGGGGTTAGTGTTTTCCCAGCGTTTAGAAGTTTGGCATATTTACGTTGCTGTGTCCGTTAGTTCCATTTGTGGTGCGTTCCAATGGCCCGCTTATATGGCTTCAATTCCGCAACTTGTTCCCATGAATAAGTTGAGTCGAGCTAATGGTATGGTTCAAGTTTCTAGGGCGATCGCCAAAATTTCTGGGCCAACAATTGCCGGAATTTTAGTTGGAACTATTGGCATCGGTTCAATTTTAATCATTGATTCAGGAACCTTTATTTTTGGCTTCATAATTCTCTTATTAGTGCGTTTTCCCAAAGTAGAGCATTCAAGTTCTCAACGAAAACCCTTAAACTTTAAACAACTTTGGAAAGAAACTCGTTCCGCTTGGAATTATATTTTAATCCGTCCGGGGTTAAGAAAATTATTAAGCTTTTTTGCAATCACTTACTTTACAGAAGGAATGCTTGCTATTCTATTCTGGCCGTTAGTATTAAGTTTTGCCACCAGTAAAGATTTAGGATTAATTCTCTCCATTAGCGGTTGTGGAATGCTTTTCGGAAGCATTGCTGTTAGTGTTTGGGGTGGCCCCAAAAACCGCATGAAAGCAATTTTATGGTTAGTGGGTTTACAGGGTTTATGCCTGTGTTTAGGTGGGTTTAAACCTTCCGTTATCTTGGCAGGAATTGGAGGGTTTGGTTATTTATTTGCTCGTCCTTTTATTGTCAGTAGTAATCACACCATTTGGCAATCAAAAGTTCCCTTTGATTTACAGGGACGCATCTTTTCATTACAAAGTGTTGTCGAGCGATCGCTGTTAATTTTATCTCATATCAGTGTGGGGCCTTTAGCAGATCGAGTTTTAGAACCGATGATGAAACCCGATGGACTTTTAGCCGATAGTATTGGCAAAATTATCGGAGTGGGAACAGGACGAGGAATTGGGTTATTATTTATGTTAATTGGCATTCTCAATATTGTAGCAGCCCTCATCGCCTATCGGATGCCTCGGTTACGACGAGTCGAAAAAGAAATTCCCGATGCGATCGCCATCACCAGTTAACCGTAGGGGCGGGGTTTTCCCGCCCAAGCGCACGCACCAAAAACCCCCAAACCCACAAAAAATCCTAAACATTAATAGAGTTAAAATGTAGGGTGCTCCATCAACGAGCACGCACCCCAAACCCACCCTCAACCCAAACCCACCAATGAAGATTTTACAAATTATTCCTTCAATTTCTTTAGTTTATGGTGGCCCTAGTCAAATGGTACGGGGTCTTTCTGCTGCATTAGCTAAACTGGGAGTTGATGTCACCGTTTTAACTACAAATGTAAACGGAGATAGCGGTCAAGCACCCTTAGATGTTCCCTTAGATCAACCCGTCAATGAAAATGGTTATCAAGTTCGCTATTTTCCCTGTTCTCCCTTTCGTCGGTATAAATTTTCTTTAGATTTATTAACCTGGTTAAAAACACACGCTTCCGAATATGATTTAGCCCATATTCATGCCTTATTTTCTCCCGTTAGTTCAGCAGCCGCAACCGTCGCTCGTTCTCAAAAATTACCTTATATTTTACGACCATTAGGAACCCTTGATCCCGCCGATTTAAACAAGAAAAAACAGTTAAAAAAACTCTATGCAGCGTTGTTAGAACGTCCTAATATTGCGGGAGCGTCTGCCATCCATTTTACCAGTCACGAAGAAGCCAGAATCTCTGAACGCTTTGGAGTCAAAACCAACGATTTAATCATTCCATTAGGAGTAACATTACCCGAATTAACAAAAACACCAGAAGCGATTTTATCCCATTTAAAAATCAAGCCCAATGTTCCGATTATTTTATTTTTATCTCGAATTGAACCCAAGAAAGGACTAGATATATTAATCCCGGCGTTAGAAAAAGTTTTAGCAACTGGATTAGACTTTCAGTTTATTTTAGCAGGTTCTAATCCTCAAGATCCCGAATATGAAACTAAAATTAAACAACAGATCCAGAGTTCTCCCTTAGCTGAAAAAACAATAATTTCTGGGTTTGTAACGGGAGAAACCAAAACCGCCTTATTAACAATAGCCGATTTATTTGTATTACCGTCCTATTATGAAAATTTTGGCATTGCGGTAGCAGAGGCGATGGCCGTTGGAACTCCGGTGATTATTTCTAAAGGAATTTATATTTGGGAAGATGTAGAAGCAGCCGAAGCCGGTTGGGTCGGGAATGGAACCATTGATGAGATTTCAAGTTTAATTGAAACCGCATTAACGAATTCTCAAGAACGCCAAAGCCGAGGATTAAATGCTCAGAATTATGCCTTAACTTATTATAGTTGGGATGCGATCGCACAACAAATGATTCAAGCGTATCAAGGATTAATTCATTAGTGTAAGAAATCTTTATGCTGACTTAAACTTTGTTTTGCATTAGTAGAGTTATAATTTTTTTATTAGCAATGTGTGTCTTTAGATACCCACCTAGAGGAGATTTGTAAAGGGATGAAGGCGTAGGGCAAAAGTAATGGCAAAAGACTTTTTCCATGATGTAGTGAGACATTCCCTCGAAAAAGAAGGCTGGACAATTACTGATGATCCACTCTTTCTGCGCTTTGGAGGCATTGAAATGTACATCGATTTGGGTGCAGAACAAATTCTGGCTGCTGAACGAGGAACAGAAAAAATAGCAGTTGAAGTCAAAAGCTTTTTAGCACCTTCTACCACAGTAGAATTTAATACAGCTTTAGGTCAGTTTCTGAAATACCAACTTGCCCTAGAGCAAGTCCAGCCTGATCGCGTTCTATACCTAGCAATTCCGATTGATACCTATGACTCTTTCTTTACATTAGAATTACCGCAATTATTGATCCAACGCTATCAAGTCCATCTGATTGTTTATGAACCCGAAGATGAGGTGATTGTACTATGGAAAAAGTAGAACAATATCGACAAATCATTCAGGAATTATTGCAAGCTTATAGTAAAATTAAAGCTAGTAATGAAGAGGTTGAGGCAGAAACAATTTTTGACTTAGTGAACGATCACTATCAAGTTGTTCATGTTGGCTGGTCAAACAAACGGCGTGTTTATGGCTGCATTTTACATCTTGATATTAAGAACGAAAAAATCTGGATTCAACATGATGGCACAGAAGGCGGAATTGCTAAAGAATTGATAGAACGTGGTATTCCTAAACAGGATATTGTACTCGCCTTCCATTCTCCTTTTAAGCGCCAATTTACCGATTTTGCTGTGGGATAGTTGTAGTTTGAAATAGAATAAATAAAGATGCAATACGAATACTCAGCTATTCAATATCCTTTGATTCAGGAATCAGTGTTTGCTAAGAATAAGCAAGAATCTTTGTCCAAAAGACGCTTATTAATTTTATCTTGTTCTCAAGCCAAGCGATCGCACAATGACCCCTTACCTGCTATTGAGCGCTATGATGGGCCATCTTTTCGGCTGTTACGGCGTTTCTTAAGACAACAACCTGATACACTTCTGGATATCTATGTATTGTCTGCAAAGTTTGGATTGATTTCTGGTAATTTGCTAATTCCTAACTACGATCAAAAGATGAGCAAAGCCTTGGCTTCTGAGTTGAATTTATCTGTTGTTACAAAATTAGAAGCTATTATAAGCCAGGGAGTGTACGAGAAATTACTGATTTGTGTTACCAAAATGTATTTGAACGCACTTAATGGATATCCTAGTATAATACCGGATTCTGTTGATCTAACAGTTGCGACGGGGACATTAGGCAGAAAATTATCAACATTACATCAGTGGTTATACGGAAAAAATCGAGATTGTTTGGAATTAATAAGTCCTAGCAAAGAGGCTGATAAAGTATTATTTAAAGGGATTGAGTTTAACTTCACAGATATAAATTTTTATGAAGTTGTCCGTCAAGCATTGGCACAAGGCAAAGGTCAACCATATAATTATAAAATATTTTAAACTTTGAATATTAATTGACAATCATGTTGATAGTTTAATATTAAATTAATGCAAGAAAAATTTTTAGTTTGGCAAAAATTCTGTGAACGTTATATCTCTCAAAATATAGGAATACCTTTATTTAAAGTTGATGAAAATAATATTGTTAAAATTAAACAATATGGTAGAGATTGCCGTTTAATTCTGGAACGATCAGAAAATATGGAAAATTATATAATTGATGAAGTTGGAAAAGTGCTAAAAGATTTTGATAGTAAAACAGATATTTATGAAGGCTTAATTTATATGATGTATAAAACTAAAGGAAATTTAATTATACCTTTATATATTGGAAAATCAGAAAAATATGGAAAAAGTGATAATTTATCTAATAATATTAAAGGAATAACCAAAGGGAAAGAAGATAAGAGTAAATTTTGTCGTTGGGGCGATGGATATGAATATCATATCGGAGATTTAAGTGCGGTTGTTTGTCCTAATCATGATAAAAAGAGAATATATCGTAAATATAAAAAATGGGCAGACAGTTTGTTTGAAGAATATCCTAGTTATCAACCTAAACTGAAAGAAAATATTTATTTTTGGATTAGAGCATGGGAGAGAGGGAATATAGGTATTTTTAATGAATTCGGAGGAACACCTTTAACTGCTTTAGAATATCAATTAATTTCAGTTGCTGCTATTCTTTTTAAAGATGAGTTGTTAAATCAAGAAGGGGTTAATAGAGGACAACATTATATTTGGTTTATATTATTCAATATTTATTCATCGATATTATCTCAACATTTAGTTACTAAGTTATAGTATTATGAATTATAAAAAATGGTTCTTCAAGGCTGGTTATGATAAATTAATAATAAACAAAAAATCAAGAAGTGCCTGTTCAGGAATACGCAGAATTTGTCAGAGAAGCAAAACCAGATTGGTATCCTATTCCTCAAGATTTTATTCCCATTCCCAAAATGACTGTAGAGGAACAGGAACAATGTTTTTTGAAAACAATGGATATGAATTTACGTTATCATGAAGGTGATTATGTGCCAGTAGTTCATATTAGTAACTTTTTAGGGCAGTATATAGAAGAAATTATTAATCATCAATTTTTATCTGAAAAACCTTATATTGCTTTAGGGGGAATTGTCCCTAATTTGCTGCGTGCGTCTAAAGCCATTTCTTATAAAACGATCATAGATAATCTAATTCACTTTAGACAAAAATTTGCAGATAAAAAGCTACATATTTTTGGTATTGGAGGAACAGCAACTTTACATATTGCTGCATTACTAGGGATTAATTCTGTTGATTCTAGTGGCTGGCGAAACCGTGCCGCCAGAGGCTTAATACAACTCCCAGGTACAGGCGATCGCATCGTGGCTGAGTTAGGCAACTGGCGAGGGAGAACAATTAGTCAAGAAGAAAAAAATAAACTCAAAGAGTGTCAATGTCCTGCTTGTCAAAAATATGGTTTAAAAGGCTTAAAAGCTAGTGGAGGTGATGGATTTTATAATCGAGCTACTCATAACTTATGGGTACTTTTAGAAGAAGCAAGACAAATCGAAGAACATCTGAATGTAATTGGAGATTATGAAACTTGGTATTTAGAACACCTAGACAATACTACTTATCGACCTTTAATCCATAAACTTCTGCAAGAAATTAGTCAAACTTCACTAAATTAGATTGACTACTTAGAATTAGAATTACTATTAGAAAAAGTTTTAGCAACTGGATTAGAATTCCAGTTTGTTTTAGCAGGTTCTAATCCTCAAGATCCCGAATATGAAACTAAAATTAAACAACAGATTCAAAGTTCTGCCTTAACTTATTATAGTTGGGATGCGATCGCACAACAAATGATTCAAGCGTATCAAAGAATAAGGAGATAGGGGTAATTAAACATTAAAAACAAACTTGTTATTATTTCTTTTTTATCACTTTCAGGAAAAAGCCTGATTTCCCCTAGGCTCAAAGCGTGTAATTTCAACCCTCTACCCCTGAAATGGCTAAAGACAGTCACAGCTTACGGACTCTTCTTTCAACCCTCTCAACAAACACCTATTTAAAATTTCTTTACAAAACCGAAGGCTGTGATAGTATCTGGATGGATTTACATCCAGAGAATAGCTACTCAGCTAGAATTTCTGGGGTGAAAGAGAATCGAGGAGTGCAAAATAGGATGCCCGTCGGATATTCGACTGCTATAACTGGGAGAAATCATCCTGACCCTATCCGAGTTGGTGTGATTGGGGTCGGTAATATGGGCCAGCATCATACCCGTGTCTTGAGTATGCTCAAAGACGTGGAACTCGTTGGAGTTGCTGATGTTAATGTTGAACGAGGGCTTGATACTGCAAGCAAGTACCGCGTTCGATTTTTTGAAGATTATCGAGATCTTTTGGCTTTGGTGGATGCCGTGTGTATTGCGGTTCCCACTCGTTTACACTATCCTGTGGGCATGGCTTGTTTACAAGCAGGGGTTCATGTTTTGATTGAAAAACCCATTGCTGCGAGTATTAGCGAAGCGGAATTATTAGTGAATGCGGCGGCTGATTATCAACGGATTTTACAAGTGGGTCATATTGAACGGTTTAATCCGGCTTTTCAAGAATTCAGTAAAGTCTTAAAAACGGAAGAAGTTTTAGCCTTAGAAGCGCGTCGCATGAGTCCCTATTCTAACCGAGCCAATGATGTTTCGGTGGTGTTAGACTTAATGATTCATGATATTGATTTAATGTTGGATTTGGTGAACGCTTCCGTTGTTAAATTAACCGCCAGTGGCAGCCGCGCTTCCGACTCTGGCTATTTAGATTATGTCACGGCTACCCTGGGTTTTGCCAATGGCGTTGTCGCCACTTTAATTAGTAGTAAAGTTACCCATCGCAAATTGCGTTCTATTGTTGCCCATTGTAAAAATTCTTTAACAGAAGCTGATTTTCTCAATAATGAAATTTTAATTCATCGGCAAACAACTGCGAATTATATCACGGATTATGGTCAAGTTCTCTATCGTCAAGATGGATTAATTGAAAAAGTTTATACCAGTAATATTGAACCCCTACACGCAGAATTAGAACATTTTGTGAGTTGTGTTCGGGGTGGAAATCAACCTTCCGTTGGTGGCGAACAAGCTTTAAAAGCGTTACGTTTAGCCAGTTTAATTGAACAAATGGCTTTAGATGGTAAAGCTTGGAATTTAGCAGAAACCGAATCAGTTATCAGTCATCAGTTATCAGTCATCAGTTAAGAGTTAAGAGTTAATAACTGATTTTTTCACTGAGAACTGTTAACTGTTAACTGATAACTGATAATTTCACTGACTAATTGATTGCCTGAAGGACTGAGGTGGATATGATCTCGATACAAACTTGGGGGTTGTGCAGTTTCTTTAAATAAAGGCAAAAAATCAATATAAATCCAATTTTGATCTTGGGTTAATTGGGTGAATCGTTGACGCGCTTTAATTTCATAATCCCGTGATCCGGGTTCTTCAACTTCTCGTAATAACGGTGTCATAGCTAATATAAAATTAGCGTGATTTTCAGTAGCGATCGCTTGAATTTTTTGGATTTTCTCTAAATTATAGGCGACTGGATCAAAAGGTTGAGGTTGTTGGGCTGGAGGAATAGGTTCAGACCGTTTTAAATAGCGGTTAAACACTTCGATTAAAGCTAAATAAGGTTTTGTATGGGGATAGTTGCGATCGCGTCCTACAACCCCAGAATTTGGGGGCTGAGTAAATAAATCATCGGTATTGAGCAACAACACAATCACCTCTGACCCAAAGGTTCCAAACCGTTGCAAATAGGCGAGTTGATTGGGTGGCCCCCAGGAATTGGCAGCAATATTCAAAACTTCCCAATTGTCCCGGTTTCCCATCCGGGCTTGCAGTTGTTGGCGAATCAACGCCGACAGGGTTTGAGATTGGTCTGTCCACCATCCCCCATTGACCAAGGAGTCTCCCAAGAGTAGAACTCGCCGGGTTTCCGGGGAAGGGAGGGGAGTAATCGGGGCACTTCGCATCGAATACTGATTAATTTCAATGCGGTTGCCATAACGGCGGGTTTGTTGATTCGGGGCTAATAAATAACCGATTTCCGTATCTCCCAAGTAAAGCACCGGAGAACCGAACCCAAAACCAATCCGTAGACTGATCTCAACTAAAATTAAAATCCCAAACAGAACGCTCAACAGAACTAGGGCAATTTTCACCCCTCTACCTCCACACTTTAACGATAAAATTCTAAAATGTACTGTCTTTATTCATTTTGAGACTCACCATCCTCTGCTTGTACTCTGCATAGAGGTAAAGCTGCAAAATTTTGGGGGTCATAGGTAAATCTGTGGACTTAGATCAAATCTTTAAAACTCCAAATCCTATCATCGGTGTTGTACACCTGTTGCCTTTACCGACCTCTCCCCGTTGGGGAGGGAATCTCAAAACGGTCATTGACCGGGCTGAACAGGAGGCAACGGCTCTCGCTTCAGGCGGGGTCAATGGCATTATCGTTGAGAATTTTTTTGATGCCCCCTTTGCCAAAGATCAAGTTGACCCGGCCGTTGTCAGTGCCATGACCTTAATTGTGCAGCGAATTATGAACTTAGTAACGCTGCCCATTGGGATTAACGTCCTGCGGAATGATGCTCAAAGCTCCTTAGCGATTGCAGCCTGTGCAGGTGCTCAGTTTATCCGCGTGAATGTATTGAACGGGGTCATGGCGACAGATCAAGGCATTATTGAAGGTCACGCCCATAAACTTTTACGCTATCGGCGAGAATTAGGCTGCGATGTCAAAATCTTAGCGGATGTTTTAGTTAAACATGGTCGCCCTTTAGGATCTCCTAACTTAACTACGGCTGTCCAAGAAACCATTGAACGGGCCTTGGCCGATGGGGTGATTCTATCCGGTTGGTCTACCGGGAGTCCCCCCAGTTTAGAAGACTTAGAACTCGCTAGTGCTGCTGCGATGGGAACCCCTGTTTTTATTGGCAGTGGTGCAAGTTGGGAAAATGTGGGAACCCTAATGCAAGCAGCCGATGGCGTGATTGTGTCCAGTTCTCTGAAACGCCATGGACGCATTCATCAACCCATTGATCCCAGTCGAGTCAGTCAGTTTGTGGAAACCACTCGGCGCAGTTTAGAAGCCCATGCTTCATCTTCCCCTTGGACGAAAGACAGCCCAACACCCGTCATCAGTAATCCGTAAGATCCTAGGTAGACGTGTCTGGGCGCGTCTGTATAAGTTAACAGTTAGAAGTTAATCAACCGATGGGTCTTGATTTTTGACTGATGACTGATGGCTGTAACTCATTACTGATGACTGATTACCGATTACGGATTAGCTCTTACACTGATTACTGATGACTGACAACTGATAACTGATTTATGCGCGGACGTTCTACTCCTTGGATTCATCTTTGGTCACGCAGGATGATTGCGGTTATTGCAATCGTGGGTGTGATCGAAAATATTTATTTAACCGCAATTAAGCTGATGGGGGGGACGGCGGTTTGTCCCACTTCCGGTTGTGATGAAGCACTCAATAGTCCTTATGCAACGGTCTTGGGTTTACCCCTAACTTTATTTGGACTTTTAGCTTATACAACGGTTCTGATTCTAGCCCTCGCTCCTCTCAGCATCAACCCGGTCACTGAAAAATCCCGTCGCCAGAAGTTGGAAACTCAGACTGGGTTTGGGCTATTCCTCGTCACCACCGCAATGGTGTGTTTTAGCAGTTACTTAATGTATCTGCTGTTTTTTCAACTTCAAGCGGTTTGCCCTTACTGTATTGCTTCAGCCCTTTTCTGTGTCAGTTTATTTGTTCTGACCCTAATTGGCCAGACCTGGGAGGATGTAGGTCAGCTTTGGTTATCCGGTTTGGGGGTTGCCATGATTACAGGAATTGTAGCCCTGGGTTTATACAATAGTGTTAATGTTGCCAATCTCCCTGCGTCTGGCGATGACAGTCAAGGACAAGTCGGGTTAGCCATTACAACGACATCAGGGCCAGCAGAAATTGCCTTAGCTCGTCACTTAACTCAAATCGGCGTGAAGGAGTATGGTGCCTATTGGTGTTCCCACTGTTATGATCAAAAGCAACTGTTTGGCAAGGAAGCGTTTGCTATCATTAATTATGTGGAATGTGATGCTAACGGTAAAAATCCTCAAACCCAACTTTGCCAAGAAGTGGGGATTAAAGGGTTCCCAACGTGGGAAATTAAAGGGGAATTTTACCCCGGAATTCAACCCTTAAGAAAATTAGCTGAATTATCAAATTATCAGGGACAACAAAACTTTAAGTTTTGATCAAGATTAAGCATCGAGTTGGGTAGGTTGTTAATCGGGATCTGGCAGACCAGGGATAGATTTCAAAACCTATCCCTATTTAAAGATTGATAACGGTTGATCACTGAGAACTTTTGGGACGAATTCGTTCTGTGTCTTTTCTACATCGCATCTTCTTGGACGGAGGCGTTAGGCTAATGTTGATTCAGAAATGAAGTCAACATCTAACAGACTCCTCGGTTTAATTTTAGTTTTAATTGTAAATAGATTACCCT